>CADEFD010000034.1 GCA_902826515.1 uncultured Acidobacteriota bacterium | reverse complement strand
CTCGGCATCGCCTTCAAGGGCCAGAACGTGGCCTACATGGTGGGCCTGGCGTTCGCGATTGCCGCCAGCGCCAACTTCCCCGCGCTGCTGCTCTCGATGTTCTGGAAGCCGTTCACCACGGCCGGCGCGGTCGCCTCGATCGTGGTCGGCACGGCGTCGGCGCTGCTGCTCATCTACTTCTCGCCCACCATCCAGATCGATCTGCTGAAGCACACCTCGGCGCTCGTGCCGCTGCGCAATCCCGGCATCATCTCGATTCCACTCAGCTTCGTCGTGGGCATCGTGGTGTCACTGGCCGCGCCGGAGACCGAGGCAGCCGCCAGGTTCGCGGCCACCGAACGACAGCTGCATCTGGGGGAAGAGGCTTGAAGAGCCGGGGCCCGGGGCTTGGGGCTCAGAGCAGGGACTGAGCCCGGCTACCGCCTCGCGGCGCCGAGCAGCCGCTCGACGACGACGACGTCGCGCCACGCGCCGTCGAGCTGGCCGTGCTTCTCGTACACGCCGACCTCCCGAAAGCCGAAGCGCGCGCACAGGGCGCGTGACGCGGTGTTCTCGGGGAAGAGGCGCGACAGCACCTTCCAGAACCCGGCGGCATCGAGGGCGTCGAGGAACACCGGCATGAGCGCACCACCCACGCCACGTCCGTGGTGGCTCGTGGCCACGTAGATCGAATACTCCGCGATGCCGGCGTAACAGGCGCGGGCGCGATAGGTGGACGCGGCGGCCCAGCCGACGACGTCAGCCCCCTCGGTGGCCACGAGGATCGGGAACCGCGGGTCGTCGAACCACGGCAGCACGTCGGTCACGGCGCGTTCGCGCGTTTCGAACGTCGCGCCCCGCCCGCGGATGCCTTCGTTGTAGATGCGCGTGATCGCGGCGGCGTCGTCGCGGGTGGCCGGTCGCACGCGGATGCCTGAAGCCTCGGTCATGGCAGCCTCCGAATCGCCGCCCACTATAACGGACCGTGTCGCTTGCCGCGCTCGCCTTGACGCGCGGCAAAGATCCGTTCGGTCGTGATGGCCTCGCCCGCCAGGGCACGGGCGCCCTGGTACCTCCCGTCGCGGGATACGATGGCGCATGTCCAGCCGCGAACTGCTGATGTCGGCCGCCCTGCGCGCGGTCACGTATCTCGATGGCGCCGGCGCCCGGCACGTCGGCGGCACCGCCTCGCATGAGGCGCTGCGCGCCGCGCTCGGCGGACCGCTGCCGGCGCGCGGCCAGGATCCGGCGCACGTCATCGCGGCGATGGCCCGCGCGGTCGATCCCGGACTCGTCGCCACCGTGGGCCCGCGCTACTTCGGCTTCGTGACGGGCGGCGCCCTGCCGGTCACGGTCGCGGCCGAGTGGCTCGCGACGGCCTGGGACCAGAATGGCGCGCTCTACGTGATGGCGCCGGCCGTGGCCGTGCTCGAAGACATCGTCGCCGCGTGGGTCGTGGAGCTGCTCGGACTGCCGGCGGAGGCGAGCGTGGGCTTCGTGACCGGCTGCCACATGGCCAACTTCACGTGCCTCGCCGCCGGACGCCACGAGGTGCTGCGGCGGGCTGGCTGGGACGTGGAGCGTGACGGCCTCCAGCGCGCCCCGCGCGTCACCGTCGTCGTCGGCGACGAGGTGCACATCTCCACGGTGGGCAGCCTGCGCATGCTCGGCTTCGGCACGAGTGAACTCGTGCGCGTGGCGGTCGACGGCCAGGGCCGGATGCGTCCCGATGGCCTGGCCGCCGCGCTCGCCGCCATTGACGGGCCATGTCTCGTGTGCCTGCAGGCCGGCAACGTCAGCACCGGCGCCTCCGACTCGATGGACGCGCTCATTCCGATGGCGCACGCCCGCGGCGCCTGGGTGCACGTGGACGGCGCCTTCGGGCTCTGGGCGGCCGCCGTGCCGTCGCTCGCCCCGCAGGTGGCCGGCATCGCGACGGCCGACTCGTGGGCCACCGACGCGCACAAGTGGCTGAACGTGCCCTACGACTCGGGCTTCGCGATCGTGGCCCACCCGGCGCCGCACCGTGCCGCGATGAGCCTGCGCGCATCCTACCTGCAGCGCGGCGACGACGAGGAACGCGTGGGCATGGACTGGGTGCCGGAATCCTCGCGCCGGTCGCGCGTCGTGGCCGTCTACGCGCTGCTTCAGGCGCTCGGCGCCGAGGGCGTCCGCGATCTCATCGATCGCACGTGCCGGCTGGCGCGGCGCATGGCCGAGCGGCTGGAGCGGGAGCCCGGACTACGCGTGTTGAACGAGGTCGCCCTCAACCAGGTGCTCGTGGCGTTCGACCGGCCCGATGGCACGGCATCGGCCGACCTGACGCGCGAGGTCATCGCGCGGGTGCAGGCCGAAGGCACGTGCTGGGCGGGCGGGGCCACGTGGCAGGGCCACGAGGCGATGCGGATCTCCGTGTCCAACTGGTCCACGACCGACGACGACATCGATCGTTCGGCCGCGTCGATTCTCGCGTGTTACCGCGCGGCGGTCGACTGACCCCCGCGTTCAGCGTTTCTTCGGCGGCGGCCCGGGCCGGTACTCGAGCATCACGTTGCTGATCGTGGCCACGGGCCGCCCGGGGGCCGTGAACTGCTCGGTGCCGTCGGGCCGCACTTCGGTCAGGCGTTCGCCGAGGATGCTCGCTTCGAGCGTGCCTTCGGGCAGCGTGAACTGCACGAACTCGGCGCCCGTGGGCGCCACGGCCTTGACACCGCCGGGCCCGGCGCCGCCGCTGACCCGATCGTAGAGGTCGCGCTCGGTGCGGAACTCGGAATCGACGACCGCGCGGTCGATGAGGGTGCCGTCCATGAGCAGCACGCCGATCGTGGCCGTGTAGTGGCGGTAGCCCTGCTTCTTCTTCACGAGCTCCGCCGAGTACGTGTGGCGGTTGTGCACCTCGAAGGAGAGCGTGACGGGGCCGCGATGCGGCGGCACGGTGATGACCACCCCGGCGCGCGGGTCCAGTCCCGTCAGCACGTCGCAGAAGCGGCGCTTCGTCGTGACGCCGTCGCCGAGTTCCGCCGGACAGACGAGGGTGGCGGGCACGCGCGTGAGCGGCACTGGCGCCGCCGGACGCGCCGGCGCCTTGCGCGCGGGCGCCGGCCGCCGGGCCGGCGTTTTCCTGGTCTGCGCCTGCACGGGAGCAGCAACGAGCGCGATCGCGAGCGCGACAAGGACGAAGCGCATGGGTCTCAGCTTAACTGACTTCGACGATGAACACGTCCGCAAGATGGATGACTGCCCGCCCATGGATGTGTGCCACATCCGGCACCACGCTTGCTACGCTCCAGCTCGTTCCCGCGAGTCCGCGCGCCGTCTGCTGTGATTCCCCCGCCGCGCAGCCGCCGCACGTCTCGAGGGCACGTCACGACCTTGCCTTGCTTCAATCTCTTGCACGAACGTCCACGGAATATTGGAGGCCTGCGATGAATGTTCTACGACGAGCCGTGCTCACGGCTCTGATGGCGCTTACGGCCACCGGAACGGCCACGGCGCAGATGCAGACGGGATCGATCCTGGTCCGCGTCACCGACGACCAGGGCGCGGCGGTGCCGGGCGTGGCGGTCACGCTCACGAGCCCGGTGCTCGTGGCCGGATCGATGAGTGGTGTCACCGATGGCGCCGGCGCCAATCGTTTCCCCTCGCTCCTGCCTGGTGTCTATTCGGTGCGCCTCGAACTGCAGGGGTTCAAGACGGTGGTGCGCGAGAACGTCACCGTCCAGGTGGGCGGCACCGTGCCGCTCGATCTGCAGATGCCGCTCGCCACGGTGGCCGAGACGGTGACCGTCACCGGCGCCTCGCCCGTCATCGACACGACGAGCGCCAACACCAGCGTGAACCTCGGCGAGCAGCTCCTGCAGGGCACGCCGGGCGGCCGTGACATCTGGTCGCTCGTGGAATACAAGGTGCCGAGCCTGCTCATCACCCGTCCCGACGTAGGCGGCACGTCGGGCGGCCTCCAGGGCGTGTTCAACGCCCGCGGCACGACCAGCGCGCAGAACTCGAGCTACCTGAACGGCATCAACGTGGGCGATCCGGCGGCCATCGGCGCGGCCGGGTTCTACTACGACTTCGACGCCTTCGACGACATCCAGGTCTCGACCGGCGCCCACGACATCACCGTGCCGACGAGCGGCGTGTTCCTCAACATGGTCACGAAGAGCGGCGGCGAACAGTGGAAGGGCCGCGTGACCACGGCCTGGCTCGGCGACGCCACGCAGGGCCAGAACATCGACGACAACCTGCTGAAGTACGGCTTCCGGCCGACGACCAACGCCGTGGACTTCGTCTCCGACGTCAACGTCAGCGCCGGCGGGCCGCTCCTCAGGAACAAGCTGCGGATGTTCACGTCGTTCCGCGACTGGCGCGTGCACGTCAACGTGCCGGCCGCCTTCTCGACGCTCGTGCTCGACAAGACCGACATCACCTCGGGTCTCATCAACGCCAACTATCAGGTGTCGCAGAACAACCGGCTGACCGGTCTCTACTCACGGCAGTACTACAAGAAGCCCCAGCGCTTTCTCATCGCGTCGAACCTCGCGACGCAGGACTCGACCGTGAACGAAGATGACGTCTTCGACATCTACCAGCTGCTGCTGAACTCCGTCGTGACGCAGAAGTTCTTCATCGACGCGCGCGTCGGGTTGAACCGCATCTTCTTCCCGACCTACCAGAACACCAGCGAGCAGACCCTGCTCGACTCGGCCACCAACATCCGCACCCGCAACTTCAACGTGAATACCGAGCGCTGGCGCGATCGCTACCAGGGCAACGCCACCGGCCAGTACTACGTGGACAACTTCCTCGGCGCCCGCCACGAGTTCAAGTTCGGCTTCGACGTGTCGCATTCGCCGGTCGAGAACCGTGTCTCGCGCGTCGATGACGTCGAACCGGTCTACAACAGCGCCACCGGCCTGGCGCAGAACGTGACGCTCTTCGCCACGCCGTTCTACACGAAGACGGCCGTCAACACGACCGCGGTCTTCGCGCAGGACAGCTTCTCGGTGCAGCGCCTCACGGTCACGGCGGGTCTGCGCTGGGAGAAGATCGAAGGGTACCTGCCCGAGCAGAGCAGTCCGGCCAGCGGGTTCTTCCCGAATCTGACGCGTTCGTTCGACGAGGTCCGCAACGTGGTCGACTGGACGACGATGGGTCCGCGGCTGTCGGCCGCCTACGACCTGATGGGCAACGGCAAGACGGCCCTGAAGGCTGCGGTCGGCCGCTACTACTACCAGATCGCATCGGGCGGCGGCATCCTCGACGGCGTCAATCCGAACGCCAACTACTCCGAGCAGTACACCTGGAACGACAGCAACGGCGACCGGAAGTTCCAGGCCGGCGAGCAGACGGGCAACCCGGTCATCTCGCGCGTCGATCCGACGACCATCTCGGTCGATCCCGACTACCGGCGGCCGTACACGGACGAGTTCACCGGCGGCATCGATCACGAACTTTTCCCGGCGCTGCGCCTGAGCGCGGTCTTCACGCACCGTCTGGAACGTGATCCGCAGGCCACGTCGAACCCCGCCAACCCGTTCGACACGTTCCTCACGACGCGCGCCGACGCCGGCCGCGACGGCGTGCTCGGCACGGGCGACGACGGCACGTTCCAGTTCTACAACCGCACCTCCACGGCGGTGAACCAGACCTACTTCACCAACGACCGCAGCTATCGTCAGACCTACAACGGCCTCGAGATCACCGCCACCAAGCGGATGTCGAACCGCTGGCAGATGGTGGCCGGCTACACCTTCGCCCGCAGCCGCATCGAGGGGCTCAGCGTGAACATCGACCCGAACACGCTCATCAACGTGACCGGCCCGCTGGCCGGACAGAACACGAACTTCAACGGCCAGATCGGCGATCGGCCGCATCAGTTCAAGCTCACCGGCACCTACGTGCTGCCGCTCTACGACATCGGCGTCGCCGCCAACTTCAACTCGCAGAGCGGCATCCCGATCACGCGCCAGATCGTCGTCGCCAAGACGGTCGGCGGCAACAGCACGGTCAATGTGGAGCCGCTCGGCTCCTTCCGCCTGCCGCGGCGCACGGTGGCCGATGTGCGCGTCTTCAAGACGGTGCGCTTCGGCGGCGCGCGCGAACTGGAGGCCTCGGTCGACTTCAACAACGTCACCAACAACAACGTGTTCTGGGACGCCCGCACGCTGAGCGGCACGATCAACCTCCGCCAGAACGGCGACCCGGCCGGGGCCATCAACACCCTGCCCCAGTTCGGGTCACCGGCCCAGGTCTACGGCCCGCGCAACATCCGCTTCAACGTCGCGTTCCGCTTCTGATCCCGCCGCCGCGCCCCGCGTGCCCCCGTGCACGCGGGGCCGGCGTTCTTCCCTTCCGGCCGGGTCTTGACGGCCCGAATCGTGTAGGCTCAGGGTGACGGCCGCGACCCCGGCGCCCGCACCATGGACCCGACCCGTATCTCCATCGCGCGCATCCTCGCGCTGGACGTGCCCCTCACGTGGCAGGACGCCGTGGCCGTGGCACAGGAAGCCGCCATGCTGAGCGACGTCAACGCGGCCATGAACAGCCGCCCGTCGCTCGTGAGCCCGGAGACGTGTTTCATCACACGCGCCGGCGACCTCGAACTTCCTGATGCGACCGACGTCGAGTCGCCGGAAGCGGTCGCCGATCTGCTGCGCGCGATGCTCGGCGACGCCGACGTGCCCGAAGCGCTCGAGGCCCTTGCCTACGGCCCCTCGACCCGCGATCTCTCCAGCGATCTCGCCGCGTTCCCCGTCGGCAACCGCCGTGCCGTAATCGCGCGGCTCGCCACGCGCGCCATCGCCGCCCTGACCGCGCCGATGCCCCGCATGGACGCCGCGCCGCCGCCCGCGGCCGTCGTGCCGCGCGCGCCGGTGCCGATTCCGTTCCCGGCGCCGCCCGCGCAGATCCCGCCGCCCTTCGTGGCCGCGCGGCCTGCGGTGGTCGTGCAGCCGCCGCCCTTCGTCGCCACGCCGGCAGCCGCGCCGGTCGTCGCCGCGGCACCGGCGGCCGTGCCGCCGCCGGACGCCGCCGACCACGCCGAGACGCGTCGATTGGGCCCGGCGCCGCCGGCCTCCGACGTCGAACTGCGCCGGCTGCGCAGCCGCGCCGTGGAGCGCGAGCGTCGCAATCAGCGGCTGTTCGCGCGCCTCGTCGGCTGGCTCGCGTGGCGTCCCGACTCCCCGGATCCCCGCGTCCTCGGCGGCGCGGCCGTGGTGGTGGCCGCGCTCGTGTCGGTCGTCTGGCGCAGCCAACCCGCGCCGGTCGCGCCGAACCGCGAGGCCCGAGCGACAGCCCCGGCCGTGGCGGCCCCGGCCGCGCCGGCCACGCCGGCACCATCGACTGCCTTCAGGCCGACCGCCGCGGGTGCGCAGCCGGCCGCAGACGCCGGGCGCACGGGTTCTTCCCGCGTCGCGTCCACGGCGACGGCCGGCCCCGGCCGGCCGCGCGACGCCGAACGTGTGACGGATGACACGCGGCGCCCGACCGAGCCGTCGTCGGCCGGCGCCGTACCCGCGCCGGCGCCTCCAGTGGCCCCGCCGATCGTGATTCCGGCGCCTCCTGCCACGTCCGCCACCGGCACCGCGTCCGACGGTCGCCGCGCCGCCGCGTCGCCGGCCATTCCCCGTGGCGGGCGCGGCCGGCCCACACTCTATTCAGCCAACGACGCCGACGTGGCGCCGCCCGTCATGCTGCGCCAGCAGTTGCCTTCGTCGCTCCTCGATCCGGATTCCGAGGTGCCCGACGACTGGCCGTACCTCGAGCTTCTCATCGACGAACAGGGAGCGGTCGAACGGGTCCGGCTGCGCGCGAAGACCCCGGCGCCGGGACAGACGCTCTATCGCCACCGCATGCTCATCGCGGCGGCCAAGGCGTGGCAGTTCGAGCCGGCGCAGCTCAACGGTCAGCCCGTGCGCTACGTGATGCGCGTGCCGCTCGAGCCCTGATGGCGCGACGCCATCGCCCGCATTTCCTCGACGCCGTCACCCGGCTGCCGCATGTCTTCGCGTTGCGGGCCTCTCCGGCCGGCGGGATGCTGGCGACCCACGCCTCGCTCGCCGGCGACAGCGCGTCGCGCCGCCGCGGCCTGCTCGACCGCGACGGCCTCGCCTCCGGAGAGGCCCTGGTCATCGCGCCCACGCAGGGCATCCACACTTTCGGCATGCGCTTCGCGATCGATGTCGTCTTCGCTGATCGCCACGGCCGTGTCGTGCGCATCGCCGAAGCGGTGCCGCCCTCGCGGATCCGTCTGGCCTGGCGCGGCTTTGCCGCCATCGAGCTCGCCGCCGGCGCCTGCCGTGCGGTGGAACTGCGCCCCGGCGACCGGCTCGACGTGCTCCCGGCCTGACGTCCGGGGCGTCCTGGCGCGCCACGTTTCGGGCGATCAACAAGTCAGGCTGTCGCATGTCTTTTGTCTATACTGGAAACAGTGTCGCGGTCCGCGTGCCGAAACGTGCATGGGGAGGCGTCGACCCTGCGATAATGCCCTCCACGTCAGCGTCGCCCCCCCGGCGCTAACCGGCGCATTCATGCGAGGTTCGGCCGACGCCGTCGCCGCTTTACCGTGTGGGGAACCGGGTGTCGTGCGTTCGGGGCGCGGCACGCGGGAATTCCGGGATCTTCACCCCGAACTGGAGCTTGACCATGAACCATCTGCTTCGCCGTCTGGCGCACGAAGAGTCGGGCCAGGACATCATCGAATACGCGCTGCTCGCCGCCGGGATTTCGGTCCTGATCATTCCGATCGCCAACCTCATCGGTCCAGCGCTCACGGCGGTCTACAACAACATCAACTCGCGCGTGGGCTCGATCCCCTCGTCCTAGACGGACGGCGTGATGGGCACGTGTTGGCGCCCCGGGCGATCACCGGCCGCACTCCCCGCGGCCGCGCCCCGATCGACGTGGGTGCGATGGATCGTGGACTGCGCGCGCGACGAACGCGGCCAGGATCTCATCGAGTACGCCCTGCTCACGGCGGCCGTCGGCGTCGCGGGCATCGCCACCTGGCCGTTCATCGCGGCCTCGATTGGCACGGCGTACCGAGCGCTCGATACAAACACTCAGGGTCTGTGGGAGCCGCCGCCACCGGGCGGCGCACCGTGACGGCCTTCGACGCCGGCGCGATCGTGCTCGCGGCGGGCGCCACGGTCACCGATGTGACGACGGCGCGCATCCCGAACACGCTCACCATCCTCGGAGCAGTCGCCGGCGTGCTGGCGCACGCGCTGCTGTCCGGGGGGACAGGTCCGTGGCTGAGTCTGGCGGGTCTTGGCGCCGGTCTGCTGGTGTTCTTTCCGATCTTCGCGCTCGGCGGCCTCGGCGGCGGCGACGTGAAGCTCATGGCGGCGCTCGGCGCGTGGCTCGGATGGCCGGCCGTGCTGTCGCTGGCGCTCTTCACGGCGCTCTCCGGCGGCGTGCTGGCGGTGGTCGTGGCGCTGTCGCACGGATATCTCCGCCAGGCGCTCGGCAACCTCCGGGCGCTGGCGCGGTTCTGGATGATCGCGGGGGTGCGGCCCGAGCCGTCGTTGACGCTCGAGGCCGGACGCGGACCGCGATTGCCGTATGCCCTGCCGATTTTCGCCGGGCTGATTGTGACGTTATGGCAGCGATGACGACGAAGCCGCGATGGAGGAGCGAACGGGGCGCCGAGCTCATCGAGATGGCCGTCGCGCTGCCGCTGCTCCTCCTCGTCGTGATGGGGATCGTGGACTTCGGGTTCCTGTTCCAGCGGTATCTCGTGCTCACCAACGCGGCGATGGAAGGCGCGCGCGTGGCGGTGCTTCCGGGCTACACCATCGCCGACGCACAGGCGCGCGCCGCCACCTACGCGCGCACCGGCGGCGTGCCGATGCCGGTGAACGCGGTGGCCACGCCGGTGTCGCTCGCCGGCGCCAACGGCGGCTCGTGGCCGGGGATGCGCATCACGGTCACGCACGTTTACCAGTACCAGTACATCGGCCCGATCGCCGGGCTCTTCGGTGGTTCCTTCAGTTCCGTCACGCTGACCGCGCAGTCCACCGTGCGCCGTCAGCTGGGCTCATGAGCCCGTAGAGGCGCCCAGCATGTCCCGCAGTACCCGAACCCTCCTGGTGTTTACCCTGTCGCTCGTCGTCGCGGGCATCTTCAGCGCCCTCGTCTACCAGGCGGGGCAACGCACGCCCGCCGCGGCGGACATCCAGAGCGTGCCCGTGGCCGTGGCCGCGCGCGCCCTGCCGGTGGGCAGCAAGCTGACTGCCGCCGACGTGAAGCTCGTGCAGTGGCCAGCGTCGAGCCCGATTGCCGGCGCGATCACGTCGGTGGAGGCAGCGGTGGACCGCGGCCTGCTGGCGAACGTCGCCGAGAACGAGCCGCTCACGGCCGCGAAGGTAGCGGCTGCCGGCGCCGGCGCCGGCCTGCCGCCGATGATTCCGCCCGGCATGCGCGCCATCTCGGTGAAGGTGGACGACGTCGTGGGCGTGGCCGGCTTCATCGTACCCGGCGCTCATGTGGACGCCGTCGTCACCATCACGCAGCGCGACCAGAACACGGCGCGCGTCGTCGTCAGCAACGTCGAAGTGCTGGCCGCCGGCACCCGCGCCGAGCAGACCCAGGCCACGGACGGCCGCAGCGCCAGCGCCTCGGTCGTCACGCTGCTCGTGACGCCGGCCGATGCCGAGCGCATCTCGCTCGCCTCGTCGGTCGGCCGCATCACGCTGACCCTGCGCAATCCGCTCGACACGGCAGCCACGGAAACGAAGGGCACGCAGGTTGCCGCCCTCCTTGGCGCGCCCGAGCCGTCGCCGGTCGTGGCCGCCGCGCCGGCCCGCCCGGCCGTCAGCCGCGTGGTGCGCGCCGCACCCGAGCCGGCCCCCGCGCCGCCGCCCCCACCCGCACCCTACACCGTCGAGACCATCCGCGCCGCCAAGCGCACGGCGGAGGTGGTGAAGTGAGCCGCCTCCTCCCCTACCTCGGCGCCGCCGCCGCGTGCGCGCTGCTCTTCCAGGCGCCGATCGGCGCTCAGACCGCCGCGCAGCCCCCCGCCGAGATTCCGCAGCGCGTGCTGCTCACGGCCGGCCGCTCGACCGTGCTCACGACCGACTTCGACATCACGCGGCTCGCCGTCACCAATCCGGCCATCGCCGATGCCGTGGTGGTCAAGCCGCGGGAAGTGCTCGTCGACGGCAAGGGCTCCGGCACGGTGAGCCTCATCGTGTGGGGCGCGACCGAACGCAAGCACTACGACATCGTCGTCGACCCCGGCGTCACCAGCCTGCAGCAGAACTTCCAGCAGCTCTTCGCCGGCGAGGACATCAACGTCTCGGTCACCGACGACGCGGTGATTCTCTCCGGCGCGGTGTCGAGCAACGACGTGATGCTGCGCAGCGCCGAACTGGCGCGCGCGGCGATGCCCAAACACGCCGTCATCAACATGCTGCAGCTGCCGAGCGGCTCGCCGAGCAAGCAGGTCATGCTGCAGGTGCGCTTCGCGGAGGTGAACAGGAACGCCCTCCAGCAGTCGGGGCTGTCGCTCTTCTCGACACGCTCGGACGCGACCGGCCGCATCACCACCCAGCAGTTCGCCGGACCGGATTTCGACCGCCAGGGCGACATCGACCTGCTGCAGTTCTCCGACTTCCTGAATGTGTTCCTGTTCTCGCGCGAGCAGGGCATCGGCGGCGTGCTCAAGGCGCTGCAGTCGCGCGGCTTCCTCCAGAGCCTCGCCGAACCAAACCTCATCGCCTACAACGGCGAGGAGGCCAGCTTCCTCGCCGGCGGCGAGATCCCGATTCCGATCGTGACCGGCCTCGGCCAGACCTCGGTGCTGTTCAAGGAATTCGGCATCCGCCTGACGTTCCGGCCGACCATCGCCGGCGACGTCATCCGCCTCAAGCTCAAGCCGGAAGTGAGCACGCTCGACTTCACGAACGGCATCGTGCTGCAGGGCTTCCGCATCCCGGCACTCAACACGCGGCGCGCCGAGACCGACGTCGAACTGCGCGACGGCCAGTCGTTCGCCATCGCCGGCCTGCTCAACAACCTCACGCAGACCGATCGTCAGGCCGTGCCGCTCCTGAGCCGGCTGCCGATCATCGGCACGCTGTTCAAGAGCCGGGCCCTGCGCGCCGACCAGACGGAGCTCATGGTGCTCGTCACGCCGCGCCTCGTGCGCGCGCTCGACCCCGACGAAGTGCCGGCGATGCCGGTGCGGCCGGGCGCGTTCCTCAATCCGTCGGACGACGAGAGCCGGCGCGTGCCGGGTGACGAGCCCGATCCGGCCGAGGCGCCGGGGCTCGGCGACCCGCCGGCGAACCGCCGTCCGCCGCCGCCCGGCACGGTGAAGCCGCCGACGCGCCCCCCCGGAGGCGGCCGCCAGTAGTCATGTTTCCCATCCGACGCATCGAACGGGCGCGCCCGCCGCGCCCAGGTCGCGCCGCCGCGCCCGAGGTGCGCGCCGAACGCGGCGCCATCCTGGTGCAGGTGGCGGCGATGATGCTCGGCCTCACCGCGCTCAGCGCGTTCATCGTGGACTACGGCATCCTGTGGACGGCGCGCCGGCAAATCCAGAACACGGCCGATGCCGCGGCGATGGCCGCGGCCGTGACGATTGCCTTCGGCGATCCGGCGCAGGCGGCCGACAGTGCGCGGACCGCGGTGGCGCAGAACTTCGTCTGGGGCGCCCAGGCCACGGCCGACGTCGCCCAGGTCGCCTGCCCCACCGGTTCGGTCGGCGTCGGCACCTGCGTGCGCGTGCAGGCCTTCCGCAACCAGGCGTCGGGGTCGCCGCTGCCGACGGTGTTCGGCTCGCTCGTCGGCGTGAACGATCAGGGCGTGCGCGCCACCGCGACGGCGCAAGTCCTCTACGGCGATTCGAGCGACTGCGTGCGCCCGGTCGCCATCCCGGATCGCTGGACCGAGTTCCACAACAACGCCGGCGGCGGCGGCTGGGACGCGGTCGACACCTTCGAACGGTACCGGCCGAACGGATCGCTGCTGCCCTCGCCCGACGTCTACGTGCCGCCGGGCGGCATTGGCGCCAACGGCACCGGCTACTCGCGGCTGGGTGGCGGCGGCTTCCCTGCCGACTACGGCGTGCAGGTGCGCTTCGCGCCGCAGCAGTTCCTGAATCAGCCGGTGGGCAACGAACGGTTCGTGCCGGTGCGCATCACGCCCGGCGCCAATGGTCCCTGGGACATGCTGCGCGACATGTCCTTCTGCGTGCCGAGAGTGGTCCTGCCCGGCACCGATCTCTCGGTGGAGACGGCCAACGCCGACATGCCGACGCGCGAGGGGCTCGACGCCCTCATCAGTCAGGACCCCAACTCGTTCTGGGACGCGTCGCTCAACGGCGGCCGTGGCGGCGTGCGCGGCGGCTGCATGGCGAGTGGCGACTGCACGGTGAGTCCCCGCATCGTCCCGATCGTGGCCTTCAACCCGGACGCCTGGGATCAGCAGCCGCCCTTCGAACCCAACAAGATCGTGCTGGTCTCGCGCCTTGTCGGCGTGTTCTTCGAAAGTTACCAGGCGCCGTTCTTCACCGCGCGCCTGATGGGCTATCCCACGACGCCGCGCAGCACCATGACCGCGGATCCCCAGTCGTCGTTCGTCATCAGCGTGGCCCTCGTCAGGTAATCGTCGTGCAACCCACCGTCACCCTTCTCGGCTCCATCGAACGCGACCTCGCGGCGGCGCTCCGCGATCGCGGCTTCGTCGTCAACGACAGCGATCTCGGCGTCATGATCGCGAGCCACGTCGCCGGCACCAAGGGCCCAGACGTCTTCGTCATCGACATCCGCGCCGCGCAGGGCCTGCCGCGCGAAATCGTGAGCCTGAAGCGCCACTTCCCCGCCTCCGGCGTCGTCGTCCTGGCCAGGGCGCTCGACCCGAACGCCATGCTCGACGCCATGCGCATGGGCGTCAGCGAGTGGGTGCCCGAACCGGTCGTCATCGACGATCTCGAATCGGCGATCCGGCGGGTGGCGCGGCCGGTGCTCGGCACGGTGGCCGGACGCGCCTTCGCCGTGCTCGGCGGCAAGGGCGGCGTCGGCTGCACGACCGTCGCCGTCAACGTCGCGACCGCGCTCCACCGCGCCACCGGGGAACCGACGCTCTTCGTGGACCTCCATACGGCGCACGGGGATGCCTCGGTGTTCCTCGGCGTCGAACCGCGCTTCTCGGTACTCGACGCCCTCGAGAACATCCATCGTCTCGACCAGACCTACATGAAGGGCCTGGTCACGCCGACCAAGGCCGGCCTCGATCTGCTGGCCGCCGCCAACCGCCCGCAGCTCGGCCCGATCGACGCCCTGCGCGTGCGCGCGCTCATCGAGTTCGTCACCACGACCTATCCCTGGGTGGTGCTCGACTGCCCGCGCACCGACGGCACCCTCATGGAAGCGCTCGATGCGACGACCGCCGTGCTGGTCGTGGCCAATCAGGAGCTGGCCACGCTGCGCAGCGCCAGCCGCCTGGCCGCCACGCTGCGCCAGCGCTGCGGCACGCACCGCGTGAAGCTCGCCATCAACCGCTTCGACACCGAAGCGGAGATCGGCCGCAAGGACGTCGAACGGGTGATGGGCGGTCCGATCGCCCACACGTTCCCGAGCGACTACCGTGCCGCCGTCAACGCGCTCAACAAGGGCGAACCGCTCGTCCTGCAGCCGCCGTCCCGCCTCGCTGCCGCCTTCGACGACGCCGCGCGCGACCTGGCGGGCCTCGGCCCGGCCCAGCGCGAGAGCGTCAAAGGCGGCGGATTCTTCGCCCGGCTCGGGGGCCGGCGCTGACCGGAGCAGCCACCATGTCGACGAGAACCGAGCGTCCGGGAAATGGCGTGGACGTGCGCCAGGCGCACTACCAGGAAAGCAAGGAGCGCATTCACCGCGCCCTGCTGAACCGGCTGAACCTCGACCGGCTGACGCGCGTCGGCCGCGCCCAGGCGGAGCCCGAGATCCGCAGCCTCATCGTGTCGCTGCTCGACACCGAGTCGCGCGCCACGCCGCTCAGCCTGTTCGAGCGCGAAGCGCTCATCACCGACGTGCTCAACGAGCTCTTCGGGCTCGGGCCGCTCGAAACGCTGCTGACCGATCCGACGATCTCCGACATCCTCGTGAACCGCTTCGATCAGGTCTACGTCGAGCGCGAGGGCCGCCTCGAGCCGAGCCCGCTCGTCTTCAAGGACAACCAGCACCTGCTGCGCATCATCGAACGCATCGTGAGCTCGGTGGGCCGCCGCATCGACGAGTCGAGCCCGATGGTGGACGCGCGCCTGGCCGACGGCTCGCGCGTGAATGCCGTCATCCCGCCGCTGGCGCTCGACGGCCCGCTGCTCTCGATCCGCCGCTTCCGCACCGACCGCCTGGGCGCCCGCGACCTGGTCGACCGGCTCACGCTCACCGGCCCGATGATGGAGTTCCTGAGCGCGGCCGTCGCGGCCCGCCTCAACATCGTGGTCTCGGGCGGCACCGGCGCCGGCAAGACCACCTTCCTCAACGCCCTCTCGAGCTTCATCTCCGAGCGCGAGCGCATCGTCACGATCGAAGACGCCGCCGAACTGATGCTCCGCCAGCGTCACGTCGTGCGTCTCGAGACGCGGCCGCCGAACATCGAAGGCAAGGGCGCGGTGCAGCAGCGCCAGCTCGTCATCAATGCCCTGCGTATGCGGCCCGACCGCATCGTCGTCGGCGAAGTGCGCGGCGAGGAAGCCCTCGATATGCTGCAGGCGATGAACACGGGCCACGAAGGCAGCCTGACGACCATCCACGCCAACAGCCCGCGCGACGCGCTCTACCGCATGGACACGATGGTGGCGATGGCGAATCTCAACATCCCAGAGAAGGCGATCCGCCAGCAGGTGGCCTCGGCCATCCACCTCGTGGTGCAGCTCTCGCGGTTCTCCGACGGGCACCGCCGCGTCACCGCCATCACCGAGGTGACGGGCATGGAGCAGGGAGTCATCACGATGCAGGACATCTTCCTGTTCGAACGCCACGGCGTCACCGCCGATGGCCGCGTCACCGGCGTCTTCCGCGCCACCGGCATCCGTCCGAAGTGTGCGCAATCGCTCGCCACGGCCGGCTTCATGATGGCGGCCGACATGTTCGATCACCGGCTGGCGATCGCGTAGGGAGCCCACCGATGACTCTCGCGCTCGTCACCTTCGCGATCTGCCTGGCCGTGATGCTGGGCCTCTACTGGGCGTTCATCGTCCGGCCGGAGGACGCGCGGTCGCGCGAGCTGGCGCGCCGCGTCCAGCGCATCGACACCGTGAAGGACGCGGTCACGAGCGTGACGACGCCGGTGTCGACGGCCTCGGTCGTGGATGCGCTGCTCTCGAGCAACGTCAGGGTCGCGGCCGGCCTGCAGGCCTTCGTCGCCGAGGCGGGCCTCACGTGGACGAGCGCCGGACTGCTGGCCCGCTGCGGGTTCACGGCGGCCGTCGGCGCGGTCGCAGGCGTCGTGATGACGGGCCACGGACTGGGCGCGCTGCTGGGACTCGTGACGAGCGCCGTGCCGTACGTGTACGTGCGCCGCACCCGCACGCAGCGCCTGCGCACCTTCGAGGAGCAGTTCCCCGAGGCCATCGATCTCATCGCCCGCTCGCTGCGTGCCGGCCACACCTTCACGACCGGCCTCGGCATCGCCGCCGAGGAGATTCCGGCGCCGGTGGGTCTCGAGTTCCGCCGGGTCTACGACGAGCAGAACTTCGGCATGGCGATGCCCGACGCCCTCAAGGCCATGGCGCGCCGCGTGCCGGTGCTCGACGCCCGCTTCTTCGTCACGGCGGTGCTGACCCAGCGCGAGGCCGGCGGCAACCTCGCCGAGGTGCTCGACAACCTCTCGGCGGTGATGCGCGACCGCTTCAAGGTGAAGCGGCAGATCCGGGTCGTCTCGGCGCACGGCCGCATCACGGCCTGGGTACTGTCACTCCTGCCCCCGGCGCTTGCTGCGGTGCTCTACGCCGTGTCGCCGCAGTTCATGCGCGTGCTGGTCGATGACCCGCTCGGCGTGCGCCTCATCGCGTTCGCGGTGGTGATGCAGGTCATCGGCACCCTCGTCATTTCGCGGCTCGTCCAGGTGGAGTACTAGATGGACGCGCTGATGCTGACGACGTTGTTCGTCGCCGTGGCCTCGGCCACCGGCACCCTGCTCTGGTACTTCACGGAGCCGGACCTGATGAAGCGACGCCTGTCGGAGGTCGTGACCGGCACGCCGGCGGCGCCGCGGGTCCGTGAGTCGGTCATCTCGGAAGGGCCGAGCCAGCTCGCCCGGCGCGTGCGTTCGTTCGTGCCGAAATCGCCGCAGGACATGAGCCACATCCAGCGGATGCTGGCGAGTGCCGGTTATCACGGCGACTGGCCGGCCATCCTCTTCTCGGGCGTGCAGATCGCGCTCCCGATCGTGGTCTTCGTCTCGATCGTCGCCACCTTCGGCTTCGGCCAGCCGGTGCTCTTCGGCGCCATCGCCGGCGCGCTCAGCTACTACGTGCCGGTCTTCTGGCTGGGCCGGCGCATCGACGACCGCCGACGCGAGATCCGCAACGGACTGCCGGATGCGACCGACCTGCTCATCGTCTGCCTCGAGGCCGGCTCCGGCATCGACCAGGCGATCGCGCGTGTGGCCGAGGAACTGCAGATCGCCTATCCGTCGCTCGCCCGCGAACTCGAGCTCATCGGCTCCGAGACGCGGGCCGGCAAAGCCCGCATGGAGGCCTTCAAGAACTTCGCCGAACGCACGAAGGTCGATGATGCCCGCTCGCTCGTGGCGATGCTCGTGCAGACCGACCGTTTCGGCACGAGCATCGGGCAGGCGCTGCGCACGCACGCCGACAGCTCCCGCACGAAACGGCGCCAGCGCGCCGAGGAACGCGCCGCCAAGCTCGGCGTGAAGTTGCTCTTTCCGCTCGTCTTCTGTCTCTTCCCTGCGTTCTTCACCGTCGTCCTGGGCCCGGCGATGGTGCAGATCTATCGGCAGTTCATCGTGGAGTTGGGCTCGAAGTAGTCACCGTCATGCGTCGGACGTCCGGTGGGACTACGTGGAGGAACAATCGTGGAAACCTGGCAGATCATCATGTACGTCGTGGGCGCCATTCTGCTGCTCGCCTACTTCAAACGCCGCAGCGACCGTCTGAGCCGCCACGAGTAGGCGGCCAGGGCCGCGCCGTCCTCACCTGCGCCGTCGTGATGGCGTCGGTGCTGGGCGGCGCCTGCGTCTCGTCGGGGCCGGCATCGTTCGCCGGCCGCTTCATCATTCCCGGCACGCCGAGCGTGGACCTGAGCGCACCGGCCGGCATCGCCGGTCCCGTGGCGCCGGCCATGGCGCTCGCGGCCCCACCTCCCATGCCCGAACGTCCGCCCGCCGCACGCACGTCGGTCACAGCGGCCACCCTCGAGGCGACGTCGCCGCTGCTGCGCGCGCGGCTCGACGCACTGGCCGCCTCACCCACTCCGGACGCCCATCGGGCCGTCGCCGCGGCCTACATCAGCTACGGCATCCACGACCGCGCCTACGACTACCTGGCGGCCGGACTGCGGCTCCATCCCACTGACGCCGGCCTGCACGAAGCCGTCGCCCGCCTCTGGCGCGACTGGGGCCTGCCCGAACGGGCGCTGCGCCACGCTCATCTGGCGGCGCGCTACGCGCCGGAGTCGGCCGCCGCGCACACCGTGCTCGGCTCCGTGCTCTGGGCCGTCGACGCGCACGACGACGCCACCCGCGCGTTCGCGCGCGCGTTCGCGCTCGAGCCGGCCGCCACGTGGACGCGCCACAACTGGTGCACGGCCGTCGCGGCCCGCGGCGATCGCCGGCCGTTTGCCTGCGATACGCCGTATGCCAGGACACCGGCGCCGGCGGGAGGCAGGCGATGACGCTCCGGCCGCTGGCGCCGCCGCGCCCCGACGTGCCGAGGGCACCGCTCACGGTGGAAGAGACGGGTCTCACGCTGGACCTGCTGCAGCAGCTCGTGCTGAAGACGCTGCATATCACGGGGGAACAGAGCGCGGCAGCACTCTGCACGCGTCTCGGCGTGGTCCATTCCGTGCTCGAGCCGGTGCTCCAGCACCTGAAGCAGTCGTATCTGTCGGAAGTCTGGGGCGGCGGCACGCTCGGCGGGCCGTCGTACGTCTACCGGGTGACCGATGCCGGCCGCGATCGCGCCACGATGGCCCTCGAGCAGAGCCAGTACGTGGGCGCGGCGCCGGTGCCTTTCGCGCAGTACGCGCAGTACATGCGCGACTACGCGCGCGCCGCCTTCACGGTCGTGACCCGCCACTCGGTCGAACAGGCGTTCTCCCATCTCGTGCTCAGCCAGCGCGTGCTCGATCAGCTCGGCCCGGCGGTGAACGGCGGCCATTCGCTCTTCGTCTACGGCCCGCCCGGTAACGGCAAGACGGTGATCTCGCAGGGAATTGCCCGCCTGCTCACCGGCGACGTCGCGATTCCGCACGCCATCGACTTCGACGGCCACCTCGTGCAGGTCTTCGATCCGGCCGTGCACACGCCGCTCCCGGTCGACGACGACGACGCGCTCGACCGTGGCGCCGCCGCGCCGGATGCCCGCTGGCTGCGCTGCGCGCGGCCGCTCGTGACCGTGGGCGGCGAGCTCACGCTGCAGTCGCTCGAACTCGCCTACAACCCGGCTTCGCGCCTCTACCAGGCGCCCGTGCAGCTGCTGGCCAACGGCGGCGTGCTCGTCATCGACGACTTCGGCCGTCAGCGCTGCTCGGTGGTCGACCTGCTGAACCGCTGGATCACGCCGCTCGAAAGCCGCACCGACTACCTCACGCTGCAGTCGGGCCAGAAGATGCCGGTGCCCTTCGTGGTGCTCGTGGTCTTCGCCACCAATATCCAGCCGGCCGACCTCGTGGACGAAGCCTTCCTGCGCCGTATCCACTACAAGGTGTTCGCGGAGAACCCGTCGGGGGCCGACTTCAAGAAGATCTTCGAGCGCTGCTGCCGCGATCGCGGGCTGGCCTACGACGACGCCCTCGCCGAGCGCCTCGTCAACGACTTCTTCCGCCGCCGCGGCATCGCGCTGCGCGGCTGCTACCCGCGCGATCTCATCGAGCACGCGCTGGCGATCGCCGACTACCTCGGCGCCGGCCGTGCGCTCACCGACGACCGCCTGCTCGACGCATGCGCCAGCTACTTCCTCGACGAACAGAGCATCGGCCAGGGGTGATGCAGGCCCGGATCCGCCCGTCCGTGCTGGCAGCCCTCGTGATGCCGATGCTGGCCGCGATGCTGACGGCCGCGCCAGCCGGCGCGCAGACGACCAGCGTGCGGATCACGTCGCCGCTCGGCCGCACCGGCGTGCCGGGCGTCATCCGTGTCGTCGCCCAGGTGCAGACGGCGGTCGCGGGCGGTATCGTGCCCGTGCACTTCTTCGTGGACGGCGCGTCGATCGGCGACGACCTCGACGGCCCGCCCTACGTCGTCGAGTGGGAAGACGCCAATCCCTACGAAGCCCGCGAGATCCGCGTGGACGTCGAGGACGGCACGGGCGGCGTCGCCACGGATTCGGTGAAGCTGCCGGCGCTCGAGGTGATCGAGGAGACCAGCGTCTCGTCGGTGCTCATCGAGGCAACCGTGCTCGACGAGCGCAATCGCTACGTGTCCACGCTCGGCAAGGACGACTTCCGCCTCGCCGAGGACGGCGTGCCCCACACGCTCGACCTGGTGCAGCTCCAGACGCTGCCCACCACGTTCACGCTGCTCATCGACGCCAGCCAGAGCCTGCACCGCCGCATCGACATGGTGAAGGCGGCCGCCCGCCGCCTGGCCTCGCGGCTGCGGCCCGGGGACCAGGTGATCGTCGCGCCGTTCCGCACCGCCGTCGAATCCACCACCGGCCCGACGGCCGATGCGGCCACCATCACCGAGGCCATCGACGCCATCCGCGCGCGCGGCGGCACGGCGATCCTCGACGCCCTGGCGACCGTGCCCGAGATGTTCGCGCACGTCGAGGGCCGCCACGTCGTGGTGCTGCTGACCGACGGTTACGACGAGCGGAGCGCCACCGCCTACGAAGACGCGATGACGGCGCTGCAGCGGCTCCAGGCCACGGTCTACGTCGTCGGCATCGGCGGCGTCGCCGGCATCTCGCTCAAGGGCGAAACGCTGCTCAAGCGGATCGCCGCGCAGATGGGCGGGCGCGCCTTCTTCCCCATCCGCGAGGAACAGCTTCCCGACGTGCACGCCGCCGTGGCGTCGGACGCCTTCAACCGCTACATCATCAGCTACACGCCGCAGAAGCAGGACGCCGACGGCTCGTTCCGCGCCATCGCCCTGACGACGCCGCACCCGAACTACCGGGTGCGCGCCCGCGAGGGCTACTTCGCGCCGAAACCGCCGCCGGTAAAGCCCACGCTCGAGTTCAGCGCCACCTACAGCGCCACCGCGGCAGGTTCGCTCTCGGCACGGGATCTCATCGTGGTGGAAGATGGCGTCGTGCAGCAGGTCGAGTCGTTCGAGGAGGCCGTATCGCCGATCTCGATTGCCATGGTGCTCGACGCGAGCGGCAGCATGCGGCGCGCGCTGCCGGTGGCGCAGGCGGCGGCGCGCAGCTTCGTCACGTCCCTGCGGCCCGCCGATCCCCTGGCGCTCGTGCGCTTCGCCGACCGGGTGGTCGTCGAGCACGAGTTCTCGGAGCGCCGCCAGACCACGACCGAGGCCATCGATCGCCTGCAGGCGGTCGGCGGCACTGCGCTCTGGGACGCCCTCCACGACTCGATGCTGCTGCTGAAGCAGCGCAGCGGACGGCGGGCCATCGTGCTGCTCTCGGATGGCCGCGACGAGAACAATCCGGGCACCGCGCCCGGCAGCACCCATACGCTCGCGGACGTGCTCGCGCTGGTGCGCGAGACCGACACGGTGGTCTATGCCATCGGACTCGGCTCGAACGTGGACCGCCCGGCCCTCGAGCGGATCGCCGAGCTCTCGGGCGGCACCGCCACCTTCCCGCTCGAGGCCACGGCGCTCGAGGGCGAGTACCGGCGCGTGCTCGAAGCGCTGCGGCAACGGTATGTGGTGGGCTACACGTCCACGAACCCGGCGCGCGACGGCGCCTGGCGGAATGTAGTCATCGCGGCGCGGCCCGACGGCGTGACCATCCGCAGCGCGGGCGGCTACCGGGCGCCGGTGCGCGCCGTGCCGCCGCAGTAGGCCTCAGCGCGTCTTGATGAGCTGCAGGAACTCGCCGCGCGTGCGCGCGTCGCTGCGGAACGCGCCGAGCATGGCGCTCGTCACGGTGGTGGACTGCTGCTTCTCCACGCCGCGCATCGCCATGCAGAGGTGCGTGCCCTCGCAGACCACGGCGACGCCGAGCGGCTGGATGGCTTCGCGGATGGTCTCGGCGATCTGGTTGGTCATCCGCTCCTGGAGCTGCAGGCGACGCGAGAACATGTCCACCAGGCGCGGCACCTTGCTCAGGCCGATCACCTTGCCGTTCGGAATGTAGGCGACGTGGCACTTGCCGAAGAACGGCAGCATGTGGTGTTCACATAGACTGTAGAAGTCGATGTCGCGCACGATGACCATCTCGTTGTAGTCCACCGAGAACAGCGCGCCGTTGAGCACGTCGTCGACGTTGGTGCGGTAACCGCTCGTGAGATATTCCATCGACCGCGCGACACGTTCCGGCGTCTTCACGAGGCCTTCACGGGTGGGGTCTTCCCCGACGGCCTCCAGGAGACGCGTGATGAGATCCTGCATGTTCGTATTTTACCTTGCGGTAATGACGCTCCTCGGCGGCCCTGCGGTTCACGCATCCGCGGCGCAGGCGCCGTCCGTCACGGCCGCGGCCGATGCCGACACGCTCTACCGCGATCGCGAACGTCCCGCCAGCGCGCTTGCCGCCGAGAAGATCTGGGCCGACCGCCTCGCCGCCCGCGCCGACGACTTCGAGGCCGCGTGGAAACTCGCCCGCGCGCGCTACTGGCTGGGCACGAACGGCCCGGGCGCCGCCGATGCCAGGAAGCGCGTGCTCGAGCAGGGGATCGCCGCGGCGCGCGCCGCCATGGCGGCGCGCCCGGAAGCCGTGGAAGGACACTTCTGGATGGCCGCCAACATGGGCGCGCTCGCCGATGCGCACGGGCTGCGGCAGGGGATGAAGTACCGCACGCCGATCAAGGCGGCCCTCGAGAAGGCGCTCGCGATCCAGCCCGCGTATCTCGACGGCTCGCCCGACCGCGCGCTCGGCCGCTGGTACTTCAAGGTGCCGGGCCTCTTCGGCGGCGACGTGCGCAAGTCCGAGGCGCACCTGCGCAAGGCGCTCACCTACAAGGCCGACAGCATCATCTCGCTCGTCTTCCTCGCCGAGACGCTCATCGAGCTCGATCGCCGGGCCGACGCGCGCGCCGCGTTACGGGCGGCCATCGATGCGGTGCCTGATCCCGACTGGACGCCGGAGGACGCACGTTTCAAGGCGCAGGCACGGGCGCTGCTCGCGACCCTCGACCGCTGAAACGCGAGAGCCGCGCGCGCCGGGTTCAGTACTGGTAGAAGCCGCGGCCGCTCTTCTTGCCGAGGTACCCCGCGAGCACCATCCGCTTCAGCAGCGGCGGCGGCGCGAAGCGCGCCTCGCGGAACTCGTCGAACATGATGTTGGCGATGTAGTAGGTGGTGTCGAGCCCCACGAAGTCGAGCAGCGTGAACGGGCCCATCGGGTGCCCGCAGCCGAGCTTCATCGCCGTGTCGATGTCCTCGACCGTGCCGAGGCCGCCTTCGTGGCAGCGGATGGCGTCGAGCATGTAGGGAATGAGCAGGCGGTTCACGATGAAGCCGCCGCGGTCGGGCGCCGTGACCGGCTCCTTGCCGAGCGCCTGCGCGAAGGCGAAGAGCGCCTGGTGCGTCGCCTCGCTGGTCGTGAGTGCGCGGATGACCTCGACGAGCTTCATGAGCGGCACGGGATTGAAGAAGTGCAGGCCGCCGAAGCGGTCGGGGCGGCTGGTCGCGGCGGCCAGCTCCGTCACGCACAACGACGAGGTGTTGGTGGCCAGCAGGCAGTGCGGGCCGACCACGGCTTCGACGGCGGCATAGGCCTGGCGCTTCACGTCCACGTTCTCGACGATCGCTTCGATGACGAGGTCGCAGTCCGCCAGATCCGCGTAGGCGGTCGTCCCGGACAGATTCGCCAGCAGCCGCGCCTTGTCGTCCGCGGTCATCTTGCCCTTGTCGACGCTCGCCGCGAGGAACTTCTCGATGCGCCCCAGCCCCCTGGCCAGCACCGCCTCGTTCACCTCGAGCACGATGGTGCGCAGGCCGGCGGCCGCCGACACCTGCGCGATGCCCGCACCCATCAATCCGCAACCCAGCACGCCAATCGTCTTCATAGGGCCTCTCGGCCGGGATGATATCAAACGAACGTTCAAATCCGCGGGGCCCCGAGCCCGTCCGTCCCAACGCTCACGTCGGGTGGTGTACGAACGGGCCGGGACCACCGTTCAACCCTCTGACACGCGATGGTCACAGTCTCAGGTATATTCGACACTGCCAGCGGTCCTTATGGCCCACCTTACCTACGGCTATAGGGATCGCCCGACTCGGAAAGGCGAATTTCACCCCGACGCCAGCCGGGCCTCTTGACCAGATTGGCACGAATGTCTCGGTTTTTCGCCACAGGGCGACTGGCACGAGTTTTTCTACATATCGGCTGTTCGGTAATTATTTTCCCACTCCACTTTTACAGGGAGCAGATCAACATGAAGATGCGAATGAGTGCCATGCTCGTGGCTCTCTCGTGCGGGCTGGCGGTTCCGGCTGCCGCGCAGGTCGCCAATACCGGCACGGTGCAGGTCATCGTCGCCGACTCCGACGGGGGCCGCCTGCCAGGCGTCACCGTCACCGCAGAGGCGGCCGACTCGATTACCCGCCGCACCGTCGTCACCGATGCCGAAGGCGTGGCCACGCTCGAGGCGCTGGCACCTTCGGCCCAGTACACCATCACCGTCGTCCTGCCGGGGTTCCAGGATCAGGTCCGGTCGCAGATCCTGGTCCGCTCCGGTCAGACCACATCACTCAACTTCTCCCTGGCGCTTGCCGGGTTGACTGAGACGGTGTCAGTCACGGCCGCCACTCCGGTCGTCGATGTCACCAGCGCCATCAGCGGCCAGGACGTCACGCTGCAGCTGACCGAGTCGCTGCCGACCGGCCGCAGCTACCAGAGCTACCTGCAGCTGGTCCCCGGCGTGCTGCCGGACGACCAGAACAGCTCGGGTAACCCGGCGTCGCGTTCGGGCATGAACTACAGCGACATCGGCGGCGCCGTCGGCATCTCGACGGACAACGTCTTCTACTTCGACGGGATGAACGTGACCGACCCGGTCACCGGCACCTTCGGCGCCAATCTCAACACCGAGATCATCCAGGAGCAGAAGGTCATCACCGGCGGCATCCCGGCCGAGTTCGTCGGCGCGACCGGTCTCATCTCGAACGTCATCACCAAGTCGGGCAGCAACACGTTCCACGGCTCCGCCAACTACTTCTTCCAGAACAGCGACCTCGTCGCCGAGAACAAGAACGGCGCGGCGCAGGAATTCTCGACCAAGGACAACGCCTACACGTTCGGCGGCCGGCTGCTGCGCGACAAGGCCTGGTTCTTCGGCAGCTACCGCTACACCAACCGCCAGGACGACGTGGCGGCCCTCGACACCAATCAGTTCCTGCGCTCGGTCGACAACACCCAGCATCAGGGCTTCGCCAAGGCGAGCTGGGCCATCACCCGCGACGACCTCGTGAGCTTCACCTACCTGAGCGACCCCACCGAGATCACCGGGCGGCGCGACCGCAACATCACCAACGCCCGCGACCGCGCCCGTGAACAGGGCGGTCACCGCTTCCTCGGCAACTACACGCGCGTGTGGGGCAACACGCTCATCGAAATCATGGCCAACAAGCACAACGGCGAGGTCACCGACCTGTCGGCCATCCGCGCCAGCCGCATCGACGTGCTCTATCAGGGCACCGACGTGCGCACGCTGGCCGACGAGCAGCAGGGCGGCTTCGGGCGCGACCTGGTCGATCAGCGCGACAACAGCGCGGTGCGCGCCACCCTGCAGCGTATCTTCGGCGCCCACACCGTGAAGGCCGGCTTCAGCTGGGAGAACCCCAAGAACTTCCGCGACACCGTCTACGTCGACGGCCAGGGCCGCTACAACCTGGCGCCCCAGTACAACGGCCGGAACATCACGGCCGCGCAGATCGCCGCCGGCGGCTGGTCGAACCTGCAGTTCGACGTCACCAACACCAGCGACTTCGGCGGCTTCATCAACACCATCAACGCCCGCCCCGATCGGGCGCGCTTCTACGCCGCCTACGACACCAACGGCGACGGCACCATCACGACGGCCGAACTCGGCGCGGCGATGGTCTTCAACACCAGCTACGACCGCGACTTCCAGGCCCAGCTCGGGCCGCAGGAAACCAAGTCGCGCGGCATGTCGTTCTTCGCGCAGGACGAATGGCGCTTCCGCCGCCTCACCTTCAACCTCGGCGTGCGCGCCGAGCAGTGGAAACACTACGCCACGACCGGCGACGAGATCTTCACGTTCGAGTGGGCGCTGGCGCCCCGCCTGAGCGCCGCCTACGACGTCCTCGGCAACGGCCGCCACAAGGCCTCGGCCTACTGGGGCCGCTACTACGATCCGATCCGCAACGACATGACCAACTTCGCCGGCACGCTCACCGGCTCGGTGCTCGAAGAGCAGGTCTTCGCCCTCGGTGAATACGTCACCTACCGCACCCGCGGCGGCGCCACCGTGCAGGACGCGTTCTTCTCGCCGGAGACGAAGACGCCCTACACCGACGAGTTCCAGGTCGGCTACACCGTCGACCTCGGCAACAACATGAGCTTCGACGCGACCTACTTCAACCGTCGCACCCGCAACATCTTCGAGGACTACGACCTCCACCTGTATGCGGACCCCGAGGGTTACGCCAGCATCAGCGGCGTGCCCGGCGACCCGAACGCCCCGGACTCGCTGTTCCTCGGCTACGACTACTTCGGCTACTCCGACAACCCGGGATCGAACTTCGTACTGGGCACGCTCAAGGGCGGGAAGCGCAACTTCCAGGGCCTCGAATTCGTGTTCCGGAAGCGCTTCGCCAACAACTGGCAGGTGCTGTCGTCCTACAACTGGAGCGACGGCAAGGGCAACACCAACTCCGACGGCAACGCCGACTTCCAGGGCGACGTGCTGTTCCTCGACCCGCGCGCGCCGAACCAGTACGGCACCCAGCCGGGCCTGGTCCGCAACATCGTGAAGGGCGCCGGTTCGTACACGTTCCCCTTCGGCCTGCAGCTGGGCGCGACGGCGACGTGGAACTCCGGCACGATCGCCAGCCGCACGTTCCTCGCGTCGGGTCGCAACCTGCCGCTGCGCGTGACGACCGCCGAGGCGTATCTGTTCGGCGGCGTCGTGGACCGCTGGCTGGCGCCCGATTCGGTGGGCTCGCTCGAGAACCCGTCGTGGGGGCAGATCGACCTGCGCGCCCAGTACGTGAAGCAGATCGGCACGGTGGCCGGCGAGCTGTTCGTGGATCTGTTCAATGTGCTGAACAACCAGGACAGCGTGCGCAATCAGGATCTGGTCGCCGGCCAGGGCGGCACCGCCTTCGGCCAGCCCCTGCAGTGGGTGCAGCCGCGCCGCGCCTTCCTCGGCGCCCGCCTGCGCTTCTGACGCTCCTCATCGGCCGTGCCGTGGCAGACGCCACGGCACGGCCGTCGTTCCCCCCGCTCCCGCCCCGTACGCAATCCTTCGAGCCCCTGACGTGACGCGAAGTGTCGCTCGCGACGTCGGTGCTCCGTCCTCGCCCGCCTACGTCGACAGATTTCCCTGTAATTTCGTCCGGTCGCGCCGATTCTCTGGTTGGCCCACTTCTTGATAGATGAGGGAGACAGGAACCGGTGATGCCAGTGACAACCAACAGCCACACGAAACAGGCACTGCGAGTGATGGTGGTCGGCGGCGGCCCCGCGGTGCTGCCGCGCGTCGAACCGATGCTGCCCGCCGGGGCCTACGAGGTCGAGTTCATCGGCCTCGACCAGGAACCGTACGGCTGCATCCTCGACGACACCCCAGACCTGCTGGTCGTCTGCCTCAAGATCGAAGACGCCGCCTCGTTTCAGTTCCTGAGCATGCTGCAGATCGACCCGGCCACGCGGCAGTTGCCGGTGCTGACCTACACCACCGAGTCCGAAGGCCAGGTGCTGCCGGGTGTGGACGACGTCACGCCGCGCCGCCGCAGCATGGGCCGCGCGCCGAGCCGGCTCGACCGTCACTGATGTTATAGTCAGCTGCCGAATGACCGACGATCGCAAGCGCGCCCACGAGCGCCTCGAGCTGCCAGATCCGGCAACCGGAGAAGTGAAGATCTACCACTCGATGGCGATCCGCCAGCTGAGTGGCGGCGGCGCGCTCATCGAGATCGGCGTGCCCCTCCAGCTCAACTCGCTGCACGACTTCCGCCTCGCGCTCGGCGATCGCTCCGTGGTCGTGAAGGCGCGCGTCGTGCATTCGCACATCGGCACGGTCGCCACGTCGGGTGTGAGCTATCACACCGGCATCGAGTTCGTGGACCTCTCAGACCCGATCTCGAAGGTGCTCGAGACGTTCATCGAGACGCTGAAACGCCAGCGCACCCCGGCGCCGTAGCGCGTTGGTGGCTGGCGTCAGCCGTTCCCGTCTGTGTCTGCCGGCGCGTTCGCGCCGGACGTTCCGCTAGCGCACTTCCGCGGGCCGCCGCGCCTCGTGCATCTTCTCGAGCGCGTCGAACATCTCCGCCGGCACCGAGAAGCCCACCGCCACCGTCTTGCCTTCGCCGCCGAGCTGCAGCGAGTCGACGAACGCGCGCATCTCGGGTTTGCTGTCTGACTGCAGCCGCACCATCGCCACGACGCCGCGCATCATGTCGCGCAGGTTCTTCGCGGCTTCGTCGTCTTTCGCCTCGGCCTTGAAGGTGCCGGTGATGCCGCCGTTCAGGTGACCGGCCGCCGAGAACCACGAAAGCGTGGGCATCTTCTGCTGCAGGTCGCCGGGCAGACCGGTGGTCGAGGCCATCGCGTCGAAGCGGCCCACCGCCCAGGCGTTGTTGCCGTCGAGTTCGCCGACAAGGCGCATGATCTCGGTGTTCGACATCACGTTGCGGCCCGAGCGCTTGGCGTCGATGGCGCCCTTCACGCTCTCGATGCTGCCGACCGCCACGACCCCCGGGGCCAGGAAGCCGAGAGCCATCGTCTTCTCGTCGCCGGTGTGCGCAATGACGCGCACCCCTTCGTAGTCGCTGACCTCGCCGCCGTGATCGCGGGCCATCCCTTCGATGCGGACCTGGTCGAACCGGCCGCGGGCGAGCACCAGCGGGTTGCCGTCCCTGGCGCCGGTGGCCGCCGGCAGCAGCGCGCCGACGACGGCGTCGATGTCGCGCTCGACGTTCACGCCGGTCTTCTCTTCGAAATCGTGACGGTCGGGGCTGTCGGGGTTGGCGTCCTGCAGGCGGCGCAGGCGCTGGCGGAGTTCGGAGGCCATCACTTCCTGCACGTTGGCGTAGCCGACGGCGATGGCATCGGGGGGAACGAAGGCGAGGTCATCGGGACCGGCCTGGTGCGACAGCGCGACGGGCAGCCCGCCCATGTAGGACGCGACGAGACCAGTCGTAAGGCCGGCGGTCAGGATGCCGGCGGCGGTGAGCACGAAGTAGCGGGTCTTCGCGGCCATGTGGGTCTTCCCCCTTGTTGGATTATACGGGCCGGCTCCCGGGCAAGTTCAGCCGTTCGTCCCAGCCGGCGCGCCGCCCCGGGGCCCGGCCGAGCCAGCCGCCGGCTACTGCTCGAGCACGTACTCCCGGCGGGCCACGGTGCGCATGGCCAGCCAGAGGAACACGACCAGCAGCAGGCCAAGAGCGGCCAGCGCCCCCGGCACGGATGTGGTCTGCCGGAACAGCCCCTGGATGGCGCTGAGGGTGCTGTCGGCCGGCATGGTGTGCGGCACGAGCGACTGCAGGTGGTGCGCCACCGTGAACTGCCGCAGGTAGCCCGGCAGGGCCAGGGCAAGCTGCTCCCACCCGAAGGCGAAAACAAGGCCGCTCACGAGCGGACGCTTGAGGCGGGCGCCGACGAAGGCAAACACCGCCCCGTAGACGGCCAGCCCGGCGCCAAGCAGGGCCAGGTCGAGCACGAGCGACCGGAAGGTCGAGGCCACCTGGGCGAACGGCACCGTCAGGAAGTAGGTCAGCATCACCGACGGCAGCACGACGAGCGACGTGCAGGCGAGATACGCCAGGTACTTCCCGAGCAGGACCGCCCCGCGCGGGATGGGCCGGGTGAAGAGATACGTCAGGGTCCTGTCTTCGACCTCGTCGGCCATGAGGGCCGTGCCATAGAAGAGGCCGAGCACCGGCACGATGAAGCGGATGTAGAGCATCCAGATCATCACGCCGAACACGCTGCCGCCGGCCACGCGGGCGCCGTTCACACGCAGGGCCGGGGCGCCGAACGCCTCGACGATGCGGAAGATGATGGCCAGCAGCACCGGCCCGCCGACGACGAGCGCCATGAAGATCGTGCGCCGCGACCACAACATCTCGCCGAACGAGAGCTCGAAGACGCGGCGCGCGGCGGCGGCGGTCGAGAGCGGGGCGGGGCGCGCGGCAGGCTCGCTCATTGGCGCACCAGATACGAGAAGACGGCCTGCAGGTTGTCGTCGGGCGAGGTCACTTCGGCGATCGTGCCGGCCTCGCCGGATGCCGCCAGGTCGGTGATCCGCCGGTAGAACGCATCCGGCTGGCGGGTCTCGACGGTGAGGGCGTCGGTGTCGAAGGCCACGCGCGTCACGCCGGCGTCGTGGATGAGTCGCGCCGCCAGCGCCCGCGGATCGGCGGCCCTGATGTGCACGGTGTGCGGATGGGTGTCGATGAGCTCGCGGATCTGGTGGACGTTGCCTTCGGCGAGGATGCGGCCGTTCGTGATGAGCAGGATGTTCGAGGTCATCACCTCGATCTCGTGCAGGATGTGGCTCGACACGATGACGTGGCGGCCGCGCTTTGCCCAGTCCTTCACGAGGCGGATGGTCTTGCGGCGCTGCAGCGGGTCCATGCCCGTGAGCGGCTCGTCGAGGATCAGGATCTCGGGGTCGTGTACGAGCGCCTGCGCCAGCTTCACACGCTGCCGCATGCCCTTGCTGTAGGCGCCGATCTTCTTGCCGGCGGCATCGCTCAGGTCCACGAGGTCGAGGGCGCGGCGCGCCGCCGCGTCGGCCTCCGCCTCTGACAGGCCGTTCAGCTTCACGAGCGCCGTCACCCACTCGAGCCCGGTCATCCGGTCGTAGAAAGCGTCCTGCTCCGGGCAGAAGCCGATGCGCGAGAACGCCTCCGGGGAATTCCAGAGCGACGTGCCGAGCACGCGGATGCTGCCCTGGCTCGGTTTGAGCTGCCCCGTCATGAGCTTCATGAACGTGGACTTGCCGGCCCCGTTCGGGCCGAGCAGGCCGGTGATGCCGGGCGGAATCGAGACGGTGACGTCGTTCAGGCCGCTCACCTGCCCGTACCACTTCGAGAGGTGCTCGGCCTGCACGATCGGCGTCACGGCGGCGGCAGGGGTGAGGTCGGCCATCAGCTCACCACCTCGACCGCCCGCACGCGCCGTTCGAGCACGACACCCGAGGCCACGATGAGACCCACGACCACCGCCGCGGCCGCCCACAGCGGCAGCTCGTAACGCAGCGGCAGGCGGAAGATGGCATCGCCGAGCTGCTCGAGCGCGTCGCTCGGCGAGAGCCACGCCAGCCAGCTCGCACCGGTGATGCCGCGCACCGCCTGGAAGAGCGCGCCGGTGAAGAAGATGAGCCCGGCATACATCACGCCCACGAAGCGGCTGCTCTTCGAGAGCGACGACAGCGCGAGCATGGTGGACGAGGCGAGCAGCACCTGCGCCAGCGAGTAGAGCGTGATGGCGGGCAGCAGGTAGAGGTTGGCCCGCAGGAAGGTGAGCGAACCGGCAAAGCCGATCTGCACGAGCAGCAGCATCATCGCCGGCAGGAACGTGACCGAGATGAGCAGCGTGAGCAGCACCGCCATCTTGCCGGCCACGTATTCCCACCGAGAGAGCGGCTTGGCCAGATAGAGCTGCAGGGCGTTGGCCCGGCGGTCGGACGCGATGAGGCCGGCGCCGACGTAGATGGTGATGAAGAAGACGAACACGGCCTGCGTCTCGAGGAACTCGCGGAAGGTCTCGCCTTTGGGCTGCAGGAACGAGGCCTGCGCGTAGTTCGCCGCCACGTAGACCTGCACCGCACGCACGAGGAACGGCGCCCAGGCGAGCAGCAGCAGTGCCAGGAACTTGCGCTCCGCGAGCACCGTGCGGATGCCGGCGCGCGCGATCACCTGCCAGGCGGTGCCGGTGCTGGCGCGGCTGCCGGCGTAGCGCTGATACCCCTGGTCGTGGATGGGCATCAGTCAGCTCCGACGGCGCGCGCGAACGCGTCTTCGAGGGTGGGCACGCTCTGCTTGAGGTGCCGCACCTGCAGGCCGTTGGCGGCGGCCAGTCGGAAGATCGGCTCGGCGCCGGCATCCCCCGGGACGAAGACGCGCATCACGTCCTCCTGCGTGTCGTGGACCTCGTAGCCGGCCGCGGTGAGCAGCGCCAGCATCTGGTCGGCGCCGTCCTTCACTCGCAGCTCGAAGACCCGTCCCTGCGGGCCGCGCACCGCGTCGAGCGCGCCCTGGGTGGCCACGGCGCCTTTGTCCATCACGATCACGTGGTCGCACGTGAACTCGATGTCCGGCAGCAGGTGCGACGAGACGATGAGGTTGACGCCCTTGTTGTGCGCGAGATCGCGGATGAGCTCGAGCATCTCGTCGCGCCCTTTCGGGTCCATGCCGTTCGTGGGCTCGTCGAGGAAGAGCAGGTCCGGGTCGTGCACGAGCGCCTGGGCCAGCTTGATGCGCTGCTTCATCCCCGTCGAGTAGGTCTCGACGTTGCGGTAGCGCGCTTCACCCAGCCCCACGTAGTAGAGCACCTCGTGGGCGCGCTGCATGGCATCGGCCGGCGGCAGTCCGGCGAGCTGGCCGCAGTAGGCGACAAACGCCACCGCCGACATGCCGGGGATATGGGCGTCACTTTCCGGCATGTAGCCCAGGCGGGCGCGGATATCGAGGGCGGAGGTGGCGACGTCGAGCCCGAGCACCCGCATCCGACCCTGCGACGGCACGACGAAGCCGAGCAGCGCCTTGAGCATGGTGCTCTTCCCCGCCCCGTTCGGGCCGAGAAGGCCGACTGCCCCGGCCGGAAATGCGGCCGAGACGTCGCGCAGCGCCGTCTGCCGGCCGTAGATCACGCTGACGCCATGCAGCTCGACGACGGGGGCGCCGTCGGGCCGGCCGGAGCCGTCGTGGGAGGGAACGGGCGCCTGCATTCGCTGATAGATACGAGAGTGCCGCGGACGACGTTCGACCGAGGCGCCTACAGGGAACCGCGCAGGCCGAGGTCGTCGGCCTTCTCGCGCATGAAGCTGATGACGTTGGTGACGTGCTGGTCGAGGGGCAGGCCCATGAGCTCGGCGCCCTTCGTCAGGTGTTCGCGCGGCACGGCCCGGGCAAAGGCCTTGTCCTTCATCCGCTTGATGACCGAAGCGGCCTCGAGGTCGAGCACGCTGCGGCTGGGGCGCACGAGCGAGGCGGCGGTGACGAACCCGGCCATCTCGTCGCAGGCGACGAGCGCTTTCTCCACCGGAGTTTCCGGCGCGACCCCGGTGATTTCCCACGCATGCGCCTGGATGGCGCGCATCACCCATTCCGGATAGCCGAGGCTCCGCAGGTGTTCGCAGCCCTTGTTCGGGTGGTCGCCGAGCGTCGGGAACCGCTCGTAGTCGAAGTCGTGCAGCAGCGCCACGACGCCCCAGTCGTCTTCGTTCTCGCCGGCCAGCCGGGCGTAGCCGCGCACGGCGGCTTCGACGGCCAGCGCATGTTTGCGCAGGCTGTCGCTCGCGGTCCATTCGGTGAGGAGCTGCCAGGCAGCCGCACGATCCAGAGCCATGGCCGACATCCTACCCGGCCTGCGCCTCGTCGTGCAGGCGAAATGCGCGCGCGATCACGTCCACGGCGTGCGCATTCACACCAAGCGCCGCCACATCGGCCCGCGGCACCCAGCGCGCGTCGGCCGCATCGTCGCCGGCGGCGAGCGTGCCACCCGTGGGCCGGCAGAGGAAATCGACGATGACGAAGTGATAGCGAATGCGCCCGGTCTCGTCGCGGTGCACACGGTCGAAGACGTGCACGACCACGCCGGGTTCGACGTCGAGCCCGGTCTCTTCGCGCACCTCGCGGCGCACCCCGTCGGTCAGCGACTCGCCGAGTTCGAGGCGGCCGCCCGGCAGCGACCATTCGCCCTGCCGCGGCGGAAACGCCCGCCGCACGAGCAGCACGGCGCCGCCGTCGATGACGACGCCGCCCACGGCCGCGACCGGCGCCTCTGGATACTCGCGCGCCATCGCCGTCAGCCGAGCACGAGCGAAGGCACGGCGTTCAGCCGATCGGTGGCGAGTTCGCCACGCGCGAAACGGCGCACGCCAGCGGCCGCAATCATCGCGGCGTTGTCGGTCGAGAGGCTCATCGGCGGCACGAACACCGGCAGGCGCCGCGTGGCGCCCCGGGTCTCGAGTTCACGGCGCAGCCGGATGTTGGCCGAGACGCCGCCGGCCACCCCCACGCTCCGGGCCCCATGCGCACGCGCCGCATCGAAGGTCCGCGTGAGGAGCGTGCGCACGACCACGCGCTGGAAGCTGGCGCAGATGTCCGCGATCTCGGCCTCGGGCAGCGTCTCGACGCCACGTGCGGCCTGGCGCTGCCGCACGTGCCGCAGCACCGCCGTCTTGATGCCGCTGAAGCTGAAGTCGAACGTGGGATCGCGATCGGGCGCGTTCCGGTCGGGATGGGTCAGGCGCGTGACCGGCAGGTCCACGGCGTCGTCGCGACCGTGCGCCGCCAGCCGGTCGATGAGCGGGCCGCCCGGGTAGCCGAGGCCGAGCAGCTTCGCCACCTTGTCGTAGGCTTCGCCCGCCGCGTCGTCGCGCGTGCGCCCGAGCAGCCGATAGACGCCGGCGGCGGGCACGAGATAGAGGCTCGTGTGCCCGCCCGAGACGACCAGCACCACCGCCGGCAGCGGCAGCGGCCCGTGCGCCAGCCACAACGACTCGATGTGCCCGGCGATGTGGTTCACGCCGACAAGCGGCAGGCCGCGCGCCCAGGCGGCCGCCTTCGCGAAGCTCACGCCGACGAGCAGCGACCCGACGAGGCCCGGGCCTTCGGTGACGGCGACGCCGTCGAGATCCGGCCAGCCGAGGCCGGCATCGGCGAGCGCGCGCTCGACGACGCCGCAGATGTCGCGCACGTGCTGGCGCGAGGCCAGCTCCGGCACGACGCCGCCCCACTCGGTGTGGATGGCAATCTGCGACGCGACGACGTTGGCGCGGGTGTGCCACGAGCCGTCGGCCGCGGCCTCGACGACGGCGGCCGCCGTCTCGTCGCACGACGTCTCGATGCCGAGCACGATCACCGCGCGCCCGCCAGGGCCTCGAGATAGGGCGGACGCAGGATGCCGCGTTCGGTCACGATGGCCGTGATGTAGCGGTGCGGCGTGACGTCGAACGACGGATTGCGCACGAGGGCACCGGCGGGCGTCACCTGCGTCCCCGCCATGTGCGTGACTTCCTTCGCGTTCCGCTCCTCGATCGGGATCTCCGCGCCGGTGGGCGTGGCGAGATCGATCGTGGACCACGGCGCCGCCACGTAGAACGGAATACCGTGGGCGTGCGCGGCAATGGCCAGCCCGTAGGTGCCGATCTTGTTCGCGGCGTCCCCATTCGCGGCGATGCGATCGGCGCCGACGACCACCAGGTCGACCCGCTCGCGTGCCATGATCGCGGCCGCCATGTTGTCGGTGATGACGGTGGTGGGAATGCCGTCCTTCACGAGTTCCCAGGCGGTGAGGCGGGCGCCCTGCAGGAAGGGCCGCGTCTCATCCGCGTAGACGGCCACCCGTTTGCCGGCATCCACCGCGCCGCGCACGACGCCGAGCGCCGTGCCGTAGCCGGCCGTCGCGAGCGCGCCGGCATTGCAGTGCGTGAGGATGTGCGCGTCGTCGGGCACCAGCGTGGCGCCGTGACGGCCGATCGCCCGGCAGCTCTCGAGGTCGTCGTCGTGGATGCGGTCGGCCTCCTGGCGCAGGCGCGTCACGAGTTCCACCACGCCCTCCCCCGCCTGCACGCCGGTGGCGAGCGCCTGCTTCATGCGCTCGATGGCCCAGAAGAGATTCACCGCGGTGGGACGGGTGGCGGCCAGCGTGTCGGCCAGTCGCTGGAAATCCACGGCGAACTGCTTCGTGCCGGTGGCGGTGCTGCGGCGCGCGCCGAGCGCCAGGCCCATCGCCGCCGCCACGCCGATGGCCGGGGCGCCGCGAATGACCATCGTGGTGATGGCCTTTGCCACCTCGTTGCCGGTCTTGCAGCGCACGTAGATCTCGCGACCAGGCAGCTTGCGCTGGTCGATCATCAGGATGTCATCGCCATCCCAGGCGATCGTCGGAAGCATGGCTACATTCTACGGGGCTCGGGCCCCGGGGCCCGGGTCCCGTCAATCCAGAAGCCGTGCATCGAACGGCAAGGGCAGCAGGGCGGCGAGCTGATGGCGGCCGGTCTCGACGGTCAGGTTCGCCATCACGACCTGGATGTCGCCGCAGTATTCCCACAGCAACTGCCGGCAGGGGCCGCAGGGCGGCGTCGGGGCCACCGTGTCGGCCACGACGGCGATGCGCACGAACTGGTCGCGGCCCTCGGAGAGGGCCTTGAAGAGGGCCACCCGTTCGGCGCAGACCGTGAGTCCGTAGGTGGCGTTCTCGATGTTGCAGCCGGTCACGATGGTGCCGTCGGCACATTCGAGGGCCGCACCCACGGCGAAGCCGGAATAGGGCGCCCGCGCGAACGCCCGCGCGGCGCGGGCCGCCTCGACGAGCGCGTCAGAGCCGGCCAACCACACCCTCCAGGAGCTGGATGAACTGCCCGCGCACGCGCGTGGTCACGGCCATCACGTCGTCGTGATTGAGCGGCGCGTCCACGACCCCGGCGGCCGGATTCGAGATGCAGGAGATCCCGAGCACCTCGAGGCCCATCTGGCGCGCCACGATGGCCTCGGGCGCGGTGGACATGCCCACGGCATCGGCGCCCATCACGCGGAAGGCGCGGATTTCGGCCGGTGTTTCGTAACTTGGCCCGTGCACGGCCACGTAGACGCCGTGTTCCACCGCGATGCCGGCCGTGGCCGCTACTTCCGTGGCCAACGCGCGCAGGCGCCGCGAGTAGACCTCCGTCATGTCGGGGAAGCGGGCGCCGAGAGCCGGATCGAACGGACCGATGAGCGGATTGCTGCCCAGCAGGTTGATGTGATCGTCGATGAGCATCAGGGCGCCGGTGGCAAAGCGCGTGTTGATGCCGCCGGCAGCGTTCGTGAGGATGACGCGCGGCACGCCGAGCGCGCCGAGCACGCGCATCGCAAAGGTCACCTCCGTCAGCGGATGCCCCTCGTAGAAGTGGGCGCGGCCGGCCAGCGTGACGACCGTGCGTCCGGCCAGGCGGCCGGCCACGAGCACGCCGACGTGGCCGACGACCTTCGCCGCCGGCCAGTGCGGAATGTCGCCGTAGGGCACGCGTGTCGCGCCCTCGATCGCGTCGGCGAAGGCGCCAAGGCCGGAGCCCAGCACGATGGCCACGTCGGCGCCGCTGATGCCGCGCGCGCGCAGCGCGCCGGCGGCTTCGGCAATACGATCGGTGTAGTCGGACACGGGTCGGTCTCCCTCAGGGCTCGCGCACGTCGCCGTCCGGGGTGACGAACGCCCGCACGAGGGGCATGACCGTCACCGCGCCGCCGATGTGCACGGCTCGCGTGGCGGCCTCGCGGGCCGCCGCCATCTTCGTTTCGTCGGCGCCGTGCAGATCGAGCAGCGGCTGCCCGCGCACCACCGTGTCGCCGACGCGCGCCCGGAGCATGATGCCGGCGGCGTGGTCCACCGGATCGCCCTTGCGTTCCCGGCCGGCCCCGAGCAGCACCGCCGCCTGACCGATACGTTCGGCATCGATGGCCGAGACGACCCCGTCCGACTCGGCCTCGACCGCGCGCACGAGCGGCGCGGCCGGCAGGCGCGACGGATCATCGATGACGGCCACATCGCCCCCCTGCGCCGCGACCATGTCGCGCAGCTTGCGACGGCCGGCGCCCGACGCGATGGCCTCGCGCAGCAGCGCCAGCGCGCCGGCGTCGTCGTGGGCACGACCGGCCAGGCGCAGTACGCGCACGCCCACCGCTTCGACGACTTCGACGAGGTCGGCAGGCCCCTGCCCCGCCAGCGTCTCCACACATTCCCGGATCTCGACGGCGTTCCCGACGGCGCGGCCGAGCGGAGTGTCCATGCTCGTCACGACCGCCTCGGTGGGCACGCCGTGCGCCTTGCCGATGGCGGCAAGCGAGCGGGCCAGCGTAAGGGCGTCGGGCAGCGTCTTCATGAAGGCGCCGCGGCCGCACTTCACGTCGAGCACGAGCGCGCTGCTGCCCTCGGCGAGCTTCTTGCTCATGATCGAAGCCGAGATGAGCGGCACACTTTCGATCGTCGCCGTCACGTCTCGCAGCCCGTAGAGCACCTTGTCGGCCGGGGCGATGTCGGCCGTCTGGCCGATGAGCGCGCACCCGACCGAGCCCAGCACGGTGAGGAATTCGTCCACCGACAGGCCGATCCGGAAGCCGGGAATCGATTCCAGCTTGTCGAGGGTGCCGCCGGTGTGCCCGAGGCCGCGCCCCGACATCTTGGGCATGATGACGCCGCAGGCGGCGACGAGCGGCGCCAGCACCGCCGACACCTTGTCGCCGACGCCGCCGGTGCTGTGTTTGCCCACTTTCACACCGGGCAGGCCGCTCAGGTCCACGCGGCGGCCGGTGCGCAGCATGGCATCGGTGAGGGCGGCCGTTTCCCCGGCGGTCATGCCGCGCAGGACGATGGCCATGAGCAGGGCCGCGGTCTGGTAATCGGCCCACGACCCGTCCAGCACGCCGGCGATGAACGCGCCGATCGCTTCGGGACTGAGCACCTCGCCGTCTCGCTTGGCGCGGATGATATCGACGGCGCGCATGGAACCTGGGCGCAGTATAGCAGCCGGTTGACGTCTATAATCTACGCGGGTCGGCTCCCCCCGCCGGACCCTGCGTCCGGCGTACATGTCATACGAGACCGAGCCGCTGTCGGCCGACACGAGCAGCAAACTGCTGGATCTGGCCCGCGCCTGTAAGGCCGCGGCCCGGGTGGTGTCGATGTACCCCGCCACCCACCCGGCCATCCGGGACGCGCTTGCCCGCATCACCACCGCCGGCAGCCGCGCCGTCGTCGATGGCCCGTTCCTCATCACCGTGATGCCCGACACGCTGCTCGTCGGCGGCCGCGCGCTCGCCCGCCCCGATCAGGCGGTCACGGAACTGGCCGGCATGCTGCACGCGCACAGCGTCGGCGAACTGAACATCGTCGGCGCGCTCGAAGCGCCGGCCTGGCACGCCTTCCTCGTGCTCATCGCGCAGTCGCCGGCCGACATCCGCGACGAAGGCGGCATCACGCGGGCGTGGGAAGCCGGCGGCGGCGGTCCGCTCGAAGTGCGGCAGATCGACTACGGCGAAGTGCTGCGCGAACGGGCCGGCAACGAGAACTCCGACTGGGAGAACATCCTCTCGGCCTACCTCGCCGGCGAGCAGACCGACATCGACGACTCGATGCTCTCGACACTGCTCGAGATCGCCAACGAGCCGCAGCGCCTGGCCGCCTTCGTCGACAGCATCGTCGAACGCGGCGCCCAGGAGGGCTACTGGCTGAGCAAGCAGAAAGCCCAGCTCGCGAAGCTCCTCCAGGCGCTCGCCGCCTTCATCACGCGCTCGGATCCGGGCCAGCTCGATCGCGTGCTGCGGAACATCGCCAACAGCCTGCCGCGCATGTCGCCGGAGATGGTGATGTCGCTGCTCGACGAGCCGCGGCCGGTGAACGAGGACGGCCAGCCCGACGGCATCGACCTGGCCACGGAGCTGCGCGAGCGGGTGGACGAATCGCTCGTGGCGAAGTTCGTGGCGCAGTCGGTGGCGCGCGACCGCGCCGCCACGGCGCGCCTCGCGCAGGCGTTCCAGGCGCTCGTCCCCGACCACACGCAGCGCGACCGCGTGCTGGATCTGGCGCTCAACCAGGCCGCCGCGGGCCCGCTCGGCCGCGAGCCGCAGTTCACCGAACTCTGGCGGCAGGCCGCCGACATCCTGTCGTCGTATTCGGACGAGAAATACATCTCGGAGGACTACGCGCGCGATCTCTCGCAGGCGCGCGTCATCGCCGTCGAGATGGACAAGATCGGCGACGATCCCCCGGAACGCGTCGCCGCCTGGGTCGCCACCGTGTCGGACGAGCAGGTGCGCCGGCTCGACCAGCAGGTGCTCGGCGACCTCATCATCGTGGAGTCGCGGCCCGACGAGTGGCGCAAGGTGCTCGTGCTGGCCCTCGCCCGCATCGAACAGCTCGTGCTCGTGGGCGACCTGGCGCCGGCGCAGGACCTGCTCGACACCCTGCTCCACGTCTCGCGCGATCAGGCGTCGCCGTTCTCGGGCGCGGCAAAGGACGGCGTGACGCAGCTCGCCTCGGGCGACGTGATGACGCACGTGCTGCTCTTCGTCCGCCAGGCCGACGACGCCGACATGCCGCGGGTCACGCGCTTCTGCCTGTCGCTCGGCCGCGGCGTGGTGGGCCGGCTCATCGACGCGCTGCTGGCGGAAGACGGCGCCCGCACGATCCGCCGTCTGCGCGAAGTGCTCATCTCGTTCGGCTCGGCGGCCCGCGCCCGCGTCGCCGAGCTGTGCGCGTCGCCGAATGCGTCGGTACGCCGCACGGCCATCGAACTGGTGCGTGCGATCGGCGGCCCCGAAGCGCTGCCGCTGCTGCTGAAGCTGCTCGACGACGAGGAACTGCAGGTGCAGCGCGACGCCCTGCGCGCCATCGTGCAGACCGGCAGCGACGAGGCGTTCTCGGCCCTGCGCGACGCTCTCACGTCCGGGTCGCCGCGCACCCGCGACATGATCACGGGCTCGATCAGCACGCTGCGTGACGAACGCGCCGCGCCGCTCTTCGCCTTCATCGTGCGCCAGGGCCAGATCCGCGGCCGCGCCGAGAAGGTGTTCCTGTCGGCGGTCGAAGCCCTCGGCACGCTGCGGGTTTCGGACGACACCACCATCGGCGCGCTCATGGATGCCGCCGGCCGCGGCGCCTGGTGGAATCCGTTCCAGGCGAAGCGTCTGCGCACGGCCGCCGTGAAAGCCCTGCGCGTCATCGGCTCACCCGAAGCCATCGCGGCGCTGGAAACACTCGCCCGATCCGGCCCATACGGCGCGAAGACCGCGGCGCAGGCCGCCCTCGCCTCCACCTCCCGTCCGTCGCCGCGGGCGACGGATGCTGCCGCCCCCCCCACGGCGGAGCCCGACTCGGCCGATGTGCCGCCGGATCCGCCGGAGTCCCCGAGGAGTGAGTCGTGAGCGATGCCGCACGCCAGCTGCGCCAGGCCGATGAATTCGTACGCCGGCTGACCGCGGCGGTCCGCGCCAACCAGTTGTACGCGCCGTCGCACCCGCTGGCCGGCCGCGCCCTGAAGGCCCTGGCGGAATCCGCCAATCAGATGCTGGTGGACGACGCCAGCCTCGCGGTGGGTTTCATCGAGAACGAAGTGGTGGTCGGCGAGATCCCGCTCGTGCACGCCGGCGAGGCGTTCTCGGAGCTGCTGCGGCGCGTGCGCCAGGTGGGTATCGAACGCATCACGTTCGATCGCGGCGTCGCGCCCGAGGAACTGGCGCTGCTCATCGAGACGCTCGCACATCCCGAGCGGGCCGGCGTCACCGCGCCCGGCCAGATTCCCGATGCGCTGGCCGTGCTCGGCGCGCTCACGCGCATCCGCGTCGGCCGCCTCACGCTCGACGAACGCGTCGAGGCGTCGGCCGCCGACGTGGCCACGATCCGCCGGCTCTACACCGACGGCGTCTCGATTGCCGGCGCGCTCTGGGAGATGACGCAGAAGGAAGGGATGCCCGATCCCAACCAGGCGAAGCAGCTCGTGGACTCGCTGGCGCAGGCCGTGGCGCAGAACCGCACCGCGCTCATGGCCCTCACCGCGCTCAAGGACTACGACAACTACACGTTCACCCACATGGTGAACGTCTCGATCC
>CADEFD010000033.1 GCA_902826515.1 uncultured Acidobacteriota bacterium | reverse complement strand
CTCCGACCCCTCGGTCCCGAACCGAGTGCTCTACCAGGCTGAGCCACGCCCCGACTGCCCGGGCATCATACCTCAGATGGCGCCTCCGCCACCAGAAACTGCGTGGCCGGGTCAGCCCTCGGTCGCGAGGCTGCCGAGCCAGGCCGGGGCACCGGTGTGCGCGGTCATGTCCGGCTGGAGGGGCGTAATCGACACGTAGCCTTCGTCGCACGCCGCGCGGTCGCTGCGGTCGTGCACGTGCCAGTCATCCTGCCCTTCCTCGATCCAGTAGTAGGTCTGGCCGCGGGGGTCGGTGCGTTCGGCGATGGTGGTCACGTGGTTGCGCTTGCCCTGCACCGTGAGGCGCACGCCCTTCGGCAGGCCGCGCGGCACGTTGACGTTGAGGAACACGCGCTCCGGCAGGCCTTCGCGAAGGACGCGCGCGGCGACATCCTGCGCGACGGCGGCCGCGGGGGCGAAGTCGAACGTCCACTCGCGCGTGCGCATGAGCGAGACGGCGATCGCCGGGGCGCCGAGGAGCGCCGCTTCGAGCGCGCCGGACACGGTGCCCGAGTAGGTGATGTCGTCGCCGAGGTTGTAGCCGGTGTTGATGCCCGACACGACAAGGTCGGGCAGTTCGCCCTTGAAGAGCACCGCCACGGCGATGTTCACGCAGTCGGTGGGCGTACCGTCCACGGCATAGATCTGCGGGCCGAAGGTCTCGAGCCTCAGCGGACGCCTGAGCGTGAGGGCGTGGCCGATGGCGCTCGATTCCTGGTGCGGCGCCACCACCACCACGTCGCCGAGCGGCCGCATGGCGTCGGCCAGGGCCTTGATGCCGGGGGCGTGGACGCCGTCGTCGTTGGTCACAAGGATTCTGGGCATGTGAACCGTGAATGTTAGCACTCGGCTAGAATGCCCCCCATGGCTGCTCACCCGACTCGTGTGCTGCCCCCTCACTTCGTGGCCGTGCTCGTGGCCGCGTGGCTCACGGCGCCGGTCTTGGCGCAACGCATCGCTCTCGGCTCCCGGGGCGTGGATCCCCCGTCGGCCTCGGTCGTCGATGAGACGGTGGTCGTGGATCTCACGACTGGCGCCTCCGTCTTCCGCTCGCCGCGCTTCGCGGGCGGAGACCGCTCGTCCACGCGCGGCGCCGACTTCTCGGCGACCGGCCGCCACCTGCTGTTCGAGTCGACGACTGCCGGCGTCACGTCCCTGGTGCTCGTGGATCTCGAGGCGCGCGTCGAGACCGTGTTGCCGTGGACGTTCAGTCCGCTCGCGACGCACCCCCGCGACACGGCCTTCTTCGGAGACTCCGGCGGCACGCCGGCGCGCCTCGACCTGGCGGGCCTGCACCTCTGGCCGGTCTGCGGCTCCGACCCCGTCGTGGCGATGGATCCGTCGTCCTCCGGCGCCCAGGTGGCGATCCTCTGCGGCGCGCGCGTGGTCGTCGTGGACGGGTCGACGGGCCTCCCGGCTGGCACCTTCCCCACCGCTTCCGGCGCGACCCACGTGCGACTCCTCGGCGCCGACGGCGCGATCGTGGCATCCCCGACCGGCCTGCAGCGCCACGATGCCACGTCCGGCGCGGTGCTCGCGGCGCGCCCCGACCTGCACGCGGTCGCGGCGGCCGGCCCCAGACAGCAGGCGCTCGCGTGGACATGCAGCGTGTCGCCACTGCCGCGCCCCATCACGGCGTGCCGCGTGGCGATCATCGACGGTGTGTCACTTGCGGATGTGCGGGCGCTGCCCTCCGACGGCCTGGCCGATCGCGCGGCGCTGACCGACGACGTCACGCAGTTGCTCACCCACGGCATTGCCGCGGTCTCCGAAGCGCGGTGGACCGAGGTCGCGTCCGGGGCGACGCGGGCCCGGCTGGCGAGGGCGTTGACGCTGTACAGCCTTGGCGTCGGCTCCGTGCCGTTGCCGCCGGTTCTGGCGGCCCCGGTCGTCTCGGCCGGCACGGTGACGCTGGCCTGGGCCGTGCCCGACCACTCGACGCTGCCGACGGAGTACGTCGTCTCGGCCGGCGCCGGGTCGGGCGCGTCGGACGTCCTGTTCCGGCTCGGCCCGAACGCCACTTTCAGTGCGTCCGGGGTGCCGCCCGGGCGCTACTACGTCCGCGTGCGCGCCGCGAACTCGAACGGCATCAGCCCGCCATCGAACGAAATCGTCGTGGACGTGTCGTAAAGCCGCCCCTGCTCCCGCGGTCGTCTCCCGCCCTGGTCCGTCGGGCGCCGGTCCCGGTCCCCTGTATGATGGCGCCCATGGAATGGTGGATGTGGCTGGCGGGAGGCTTCGTGCTGCTCGTGGCCGAACTGGTCACGCCGAGCGGCTTCTTCATCATGTTCTTCGGGGTGGGCGCCATCCTGACGGGTGTGGCCGTGTCGGTCGGGGCGGTCTCCGCCCCCGCCGCGCAGTGGCTCGTGTTCACCGTGATCTCGGTGCTGAGCCTGCTGCTCTTCCGCGGCAAGATCCAGGCGCGCGTCGAACCCGACGCGCGGCCGCCGGTGGATTCGCTGGTTGGCGAAATCGCCACGCCCGTGGACGCCATGGCGCCGGGCGCCGTGGGCCGCGTGTCATTGCGCGGGTCCAACTGGGAAGCACGCAATGAAGGCGACACCGCACTCGGCGCGAATCAGCGCTGCCGGGTGACGCGGGTGTCGGGACTGCAGCTCGGCGTGGTCGCCGAGTAACGGGGGCTACGACTCATGGAAGGCGGATTCATCGTCATCGTCCTGCTCGCGATCATGGCGCTCGTCGTCATCGCCAAGACGGCCATCGTGGTGCCGCAGCAGAGTGCGTTCGTGGTCGAGCGGCTGGGCCGCTACTCCGGTACGCTCGACGCCGGCTTCCACATCCTGCTGCCGTTCGTGGACGTCATCCGCTACAAGCACTCGCTCAAGGAAGCGGCGCTCGACATCCCGGCCCAGGTCTGCATCACGCGCGACAACGTGCAGGTGGGCGTGGACGGCGTGCTCTATCTCAAGATCCTGAACCCGGAACGCGCCAGCTACGGCATTCAGGACTACCTCTTCGCCATCTCGCAGCTCGCCCAGACGACGCTGCGTTCGGAAGTCGGCAAGATCGATCTCGATCGCACCTTCGAGGAACGCACCAACATCAACATCGCCGTCGTCGCCGAACTCGACAAGGCCAGCGAGCCGTGGGGCGTGAAGGTGCTGCGCTACGAGATCAAGAACATCACGCCGCCGGCCGACGTGCTGGCCGCGATGGAAAAGCAGATGCGCGCCGAACGCGAGAAGCGCGCCGTGATTCTGACCTCGGAAGGTCAGCGTGACGCGGCCATCAACAGCGCCGAAGGCGACAAGCAGCAGACCATCAAGGCGTCGGAAGCCCGCAAGCAGCAGCAGATCAACGAGGCGGAAGGTCAGGCGTCGGCGATTCTCGCGGTGGCGACCGCCACGGCCGAAGGCATCAAGCGGGTCGCCGAAGCCACCCAGGCCCCCGGCGGCCAGGAGGCCATTCAGCTCCGCGTGGCCGAGCAGTACATCGCCGAGTTCGGCAAGGTCATCAACAACGCCGACACGATCATCCTGCCGAGCAACGTGGCGGACGTCGCCTCGATGATCACGACCGCGATGTCGGTCGTGAGCCAGCAGACCCCGTCAGCGCAGACCAGGCGATAACCGCGTTCCGAGTCCGAGCCCCGGGACCCGAGCCCCGGCTCTTACGGAACGTAGGCGATGCAGTCGATTTCGACGCGGAGACCCTTGCCGGGGAGCTTCGCGGCCTGGATCGTCGTGCGCGCCGGGCGATGGTCGCCGAACATCCGCTGGTACACGGCGTTCATCTCCTGGAAGTCGTCCATGTCCACGAGGAACACGCCGCAGCGCAGCACGTGCTGCAGATCGGTGCCGGCCGCCGCGAGAATCGCCGCTACGTTCTTGAGGCACTGCTCGGTCTGGGCCGCCGCGGTGTGGCCGGCCAGTTCGCCGGTGGCTGGATCGGTCGAGCCCTGCCCCGACACGAAGACGAGGCGTTCGAAGCCCATGCCGGGCGAGTACGGGCCCACGGGTTTCGGCAGGTTCGCGGCATGCACGGGACGGTGTGACTGGGACATGGGCTGATATTCTAGCCCTCCGTGCCACGATTCAAACTCACCATCGAGTACGCCGGCACGCGCTACAGCGGCTGGCAGGCCCAGCGCAACGCGCGCACGGTGCAGGGCGAACTCAATCGCGCCATCGCCGAGGCGATCGGCGACGACGCCCTCGTCGACTCCCAGGGCTCCGGCCGTACCGACGCCGGCGTCCATGCGCTCGCGCAGGTCGCGCACATCGACGTCACGCGCGCGCCGGCGCCCGAGCAACTGCGCCGCCTGATCAACGACGGCCTGCCGGCCGACATTCACGTCATCAGCGTTACCGCCGTCGGGCGCACCTTCCACGCGCGTCACAGTGCCGAGCGGCGCAGCTATCTGTATCAGATCTCGCGCCGCCGCAGTGCGTTCGCGAAGCCGTATGTGTGGTGGGTGAAGGAGCCGCTCGATGCCGCGCGCATGCGGGCCGCCGCGGCGCGTTTCACCGGCCTGCATGACTTCCGGGCGTTCTCGGACGACGATCCCGGCGAGAAGTCCACCAAGGTGCTGCTCGACGAGGTGACGCTCGTGGACGACGGCGCCCTGCTGCTCGTGCGCGTGTCCGGCTCGCACTTCCTGTGGAAGATGGTGCGGCGCATGGTGGGCGTGCTCGTCGCCATCGGCACGGGCGACCTCGTGGACGACGACATCGCCCATCTGCTGGCCGGCGAGGGCGGCGACATCGTCGCGCAGCTCACGGCGCCATCCGCCGGGCTGTTCCTCGAGCATGTGCTCTATCCCGGCGATGCCTGGCCCCGTCCCGTCGTGGCCGCCGTGCCCGTACGCTGACGCCGCCGGTTACGTGCGGCGGGTCGTGTCTCGGCCGAGCCGCGCATCAACCGCCGCGCGGATGTCGCGCAGATCGGCGTGCGGCAGCGGACCGTGGCTGTCCACGCCGCGCCAGCTCCACGGCCACGCGCCGGCGTAGCCGAGCGTCGAGGCTTCGTCGGCCAGCCGCGCGGCCGAGAGCGCCGGCCGCCGCCGGGCGTCGTCCGCCGCATCGCCGCGCGCCGAATACTCCCCCACCACGATCGGCCGGGTGAGCTCCAGTGCGGCGGCGGGCGTGGCCAGCAGGTCGAAGTCATGCTCCGGGTCGTAGTAGGTGTGCGCCTGCAGGAAGTCGAATCCGAAGGCAGGATCGTCCCACCACGCCGCGAAGCGCAGCCGCGCGTTGCCGATCGTGACCGCGCCGGCCTGGCGCCCCCGCAGCGTCGCGCTGGCCGCCCGCACCCACGCCGCCAGCACGTCGAACGGAATCGGCGCCGGCACGCGGCGGTTCGGGTGGTGTTCGGCCACGATCCAGTCCGGCTCGTTCAGCAGATCCCACGCGTGCACCGCGGCACCCAGGGGCGCGCGCGCGCCGCCGGCGCCGTAGCGCGCGGCGAGCGGCGCGATGACCGCCTCGAGCAGACGCGCCTGGCCGTCCGGATCGGCGAGCCACGCATAGTGCCCGCCCACACGCGCGCCGCCGGCGTCAGTGGGCGCGAAGACGAGGGTGTGGTCGAAGAGCACCGGCACCACGCGGAGCCCGGCCGCGAGCGCCAGCGAGAAGAGGGCGTCGAGGTCGTCGAGCGCCCCGTCGAGGAACCCGGCCGGCCAGCCCTGCCGGTCGACGCGCAGGCCGCCGCGCGCATCGGTGAAGACGAACCAGCGCACCACCTCCACCCCCGCCGCGGCCATGGCCGTGAAGTCCGCCGCGATCACCGCATGGTCGGCGCGGATGCCGTGCGTGGTGTGCCACACGGTCGGCCCGAAGTCGCCGCCGTAGCGCCGCCACGGGTAGTTGACGCCCACCATCATCGGCTCATTGTCGCGCACCTGCGGGCGGCGCTGTCGTGCTGGCCGCGTCGCGGGTAGACTGGCGGCATGTGCCGCAACATCCGCACCCTCTTCAACTTCGATCCGCCGGCGACCGACGACGAAGTGCGCGCCGCCTCGCTGCAGTTCGTCCGCAAGCTGAGCGGCTTCACGGTGCCGTCGAAAGGCAATCAGGCGGCGTTCGATCAGGCCGTGGACGAGGTGGCTGTCGTGGCGCGCCGTCTGCTCGACGCGCTCGTGACTACCGCGGACCCGAAGAACCGCGAGATCGAGGCGGCACGCGCGAAAGCGCGGAATGCCGAGCGGTTCGGCCGTGAGGCCTGAACGCGGCGGCTACACGTGCGGCAGCTCGTCGCCGGTGTCTTCGACCGGGCCGAGTTTGCGCGCGTAGAGATACGAGCCGCCGAAGATGACGACGATGAGGCCGAGCGAGAGCCACTTCGGGATCTCGAAGTGCACCCAGCCGATCGTGTGCCCGTACTCGAGCAGCAGCTTGATGCCCACCCACGCGATGATGACGAAGGCGCCATCGACGAGCACGGGGTAGCGGCGAATCAGCCCGAGCAGCTTGCCGATGACCATCCGCATCATGATGATGCCGAGGATGCCGCCGGTGATGACCACCCACAGCTTGTCGGACACGGCGACGGCAACGAGAATCGAGTCGATCGCGAAGACGATATCGGTCAGTTCGACCTTCACCACCGTGGCCCAGAAGGGCGACAGCCCCAGCCAGGGTTCGGCCGGCTTGATCGCGTGGCGCGATTCCCCGTCGGCGCCATGGCGCTGGCCGAAGTGCTGGAACGGCAGATACAGCAGGTAGAGGCCGCCGACGAGTTTGACCCAGCCGAGCGCGATGAGATACGCCGCCGCGGCGGTGGCCGCCGCGCGGAACGTGAACGCACTCGCCATGCCGTAGCGCAGCGCCTTGGTCTGGAGTTCCTTCGGCAGGCTGAGCACACGAATCGCCAGGACCATGGCGTTGTCGGCGCTGAGCACGCCCTCGAGGAGGACCAGCAGCAGGATGGTGACGAGATCGGACGTGGTGATATCTGGCACGAGCGGCCCCTAAGTATGACGCTCCGGCGCGCGTCTTGTCACGCCCGCGGTCGCCGCGCGGCGATCCGGCGCACGATGGCCGGCGACGTCAGTTCGCGCACGGCGTCCCGGGCAATCCAGCGGGCCGCCGGGGTGCCGAGGGCGAGGATGTCGCGCGCGCCGCGGATCGCCGCCCCATGCAGCGCCGCATTGCGCTTGCCGATCTGCCGCAGCGCCCAGCTGACCGCCTTGCGCACATACGGACGCTCGTCGCGCGCCGCGGTCACGAGCAGCGGCACGGCCGCGAGGAAACGCGCGTCCGGCGCGGCCCGGTCGTGCACGGCGAGCGCCGCCAGCAGCGCGAACGCCGCCCGCCGCTGGTATTCGCCGCGGCGCCGGCTCCACGCGGCCACCCGCCCCCAGGCCGGCGCGGCATGACAGAAAAGGTGCAGGCACGTGCTGTCGGTCACCGCCCAGTTGTCGAAGTCGCGCGCCCAGCGGTCCATGGCCGCCGCGCTGAGCCGCGCGGGCTCGGCGACGAAGCCGGCCACGAGCCGGGCTTCGAGCCAGCCCGTCTGCCAGAGCGCCTCGGCGAGGGCCTGATCGCGGCCCAGACGGCGCACGAGCGGACGCATCGTGGCCATCGACACGCCGAACACGCGGGGCGACGTGATGCCGAACCGCGCCATGCCGTCGCGGTCGCGTGCCCTGCCCCGGCGCGCCAGCCAGGTGAGTACGGCGGCCACGCGCGCGGCGCGCTCAGAACTGGAAGTAGATGAACTCGCTCGTGCCGCCATGGAGGGTGATGATGGCGTACACCATGAGCGCCGCGAGGCCCGCCCGCGCCGTCAGCCCGAGCGCGGGGGCGCGGCCCCGCTCGTCGAGCCACGTCCATGCGTGCAGCACGACAATCGGCGCGAGGAACACCAGCGCCTGCACCATCCAGAGATCCGGCGCGCGCCAGGCGCCCCGCACGAGATTGGCCACGAAGGTCGTGGCGCCGCTGACCGTGCTGCTGCGGAAGTAGATCCACGCCACGAGCACGGCGCCCTGCACGACGGCGAACCACGCCGCGCGCAGGAGCCACGGGCGCGGCGCCGGGCGATGCAGGCCGAGCAGGCGCTCCCCCACCAGGCACAGGCCGTGGATCGCGCCCCACACGATGAAGGTGTAGGCGGCGCCGTGCCAGAGGCCGCCGAGCAACATGACGAGCAGCAGGTTCAGGAGCGTGCGGCCGCGCGAGCCGCGATTGCCGCCGAGCGGCACGTAGAGATAGTCGCGCAGCCAGCGCGAGAGCGTGATGTGCCAGCGTTCCCAGAAGTTCTTGAACGTCGCCGCCAGGTACGGCGCGTTGAAGTTGTCGGGGAAGCGGTAGCCGAGGAGGTAGCCAAGGCCCTGCGCGATAGTCGAATACCCGGCGAAGTCGGCGAAGATCTGCCCAGAGAACATCACCCCGAGCCACAACGCGAAGGTGGCGTCGGCGCCCTCGCGGTAGCCCCGATCCCAGTGTTCGTCCACGTAGGCGGCCAGATTGTCGGCGCACACCATCTTCAGGAAGAACCCCGTGATGAGCAGCCACACGCCCTGGTAGAAGACCCGCGCATGCAGCCGCCGCGGCCGCGGGATCTGCGGCAGGAACTCGCTGGCGCGGACGATCGGGCCGGCGACGAGTTGCGGGAAGAAGCTCACGAAGAGCAGGAACCGTGGGAAGTTGCGCATCGGCGCCAGTTCCCCGCGGTAGACGTCGATCGTGTACGAGAGCGTCTGGAAGGTGTAGAAGCTGATGCCCATCGGCAGCACCAGCGAGAACTCCGGCAGGCGCAGCGTGGCGCCGAAGAGTCCGGCGGTCTCCTCCGCCGATCGCACGGCGAACGCGCCGTACTTGAAGAACGCCAGCAGCCCGAGGTTCATCACGAGCGACGTGATGAGCCAGGCGCGGCGGCGCCGCTGCTGCTCCGGCGCCAGGTTGCCGATGGCGATGGCCGCCACGTAGTCGATCGACGCGGCGCCCAGGAGCACGGCGAGGTAAGCCGGAATGTGCCAGCCGTAGAAGACCAGGCTCGCAAGGAGGAGCACGCCCACATAGGGCGATTCGACCTTGCGCCGCCCCACGGTGAGGCGCGCCGCGAACACCACGAGGAAGAGGGCGGCGAACGCCCAGGAGACGAAGTTCATCGCGGGGCAGCCGGCGCCGTCAGGTGCGGCGCCAGCGCGGCGACGAAGGCGCGCGACCAGTCGTGCGCGCTCGCCGGGTCGAGGTGGCTGTGATCGCCGCTCGTGAGGCCGGGCGCGTCAACGACGACGAGCGGCGCCTGCAGCAACTCGGCAAATCGGGCCGGGCCCGCCCCGCCATGCGGCGCGGGCGTCGGCACCCGCGTCAGCACGATCCGGGTGCCGCGCGCGTCCATCTCGGCCTTGAACGCCCGGGCCGCCGCGATCTCGCCGCGCGACAACGGCGGGCCGTCGAGCGGAAGCGGCGTGAAGGCCGAATCTGACTCCGTCCACGGCGACACCTGCCAGGTGCCGTCGAAGCGCGAACGGTACATGTTGAGCTCGCGGGCGTGGCCCAGCCCGGGTCGCCCGAAGAGCGCCAGCCAGTTGGGCGCCACGATGTGGACGGCGCGGCGCACGTCGTGGGCGGTTTCGGCCTCCCACCGCAGCTTGCGCGCCGCAAACGCCGTGTCACGGTTCACGACCTCGGCCCACGCGCTCAGTCCGCCGCCGAAGAACCCGTCGGCATTCACGACGACGACCCGGGGCCGCAGGTCGAAGCGCCGGATGATGGCGAGGGGAAAACGGTCGGCTTCACGGAAGCCGAAGCCCAGTGCGTAGTAGGACTGACCGAGCGCCCCGAACGCCGGCCGGAGCACGGCGGGACGCAGCGCGAACATCAGCCGCGAATTGCCCACGAAGAGCACGTCCGCGGTCCGGAGTCTCGCGTGCGCGTCGGGATCGAGGCCGAAGAAGAGGACGTGGTGATCCACCTGTCCGCCGATGTCGCCGGCAAGGTAGTGGTCGCGGTCGCCCGGCTGCTCCGCCGCCAGCAGGCCGGCCGCTGCCTCACGGAGCCGCGGGACGCCGTCCACCGCCGCGACCGTCGCTACCAGCAGTGCCGCGAGCGTCGCGGCAAAGACGGCCGCCGGCCACAGGACGGGCGGATGCGGACGGGCGGGCGGCATTTTTTCGAGTGTAATTCAGAACACTCCCGGGAAATGCCGGGAACCGCGTCCGCTGGCACCTCTGCCGCGGGCATGTGGTCGCCATGGGCGGCCGGCCTTCACCAGCTCGGCTCAGTGCATTGACATGATTCGTATCAAGGCTTAGACTCGTTGTGTGGCAACTTCGGACCTCATCTTCATCAGCGTGGCGGCGCGGATGCTGAGCATGCACCCGCAGACCCTGCGCAAGTACGAGCGCCTGGGGCTCGTGCAGCCGGCCCGCACCATCGGCAGCATGCGGCTCTACTCCGACGCCGAGATCGAGCGTCTGCGGCTCATCAAGGTGCTCGTCGAGGACGCCGGCGTGAACCTCGCCGGCGTGCAGCGGCTGCTCGCCGTGGCCGAGGGCCTGCAGCGGCTCGAACCGCTGCTCGACGATCCGGGAATCGGGCGCGCCGACGGTCGCCGCCGTCTCGCGCGTGAAGTGCAGCGGCTCAAGGATGTCGTGGGGTTGTGAGTATGGATTTCCGCGACTACTACGCCACCCTCGGCGTGCCGAAGACGGCCACCGAGAAAGAGATCAAGCAGGCCTACCGCCGCCTGGCGCGCAAGCACCACCCGGATGTGAACCCCGGTGATCGATCGGCCGAGACGCGCTTCAAGGAACTGAACGAAGCGTACGAAGTGCTCGGCACGCCCGAGACGCGGAAGAAGTACGACGAACTCGGCGCCAACTGGCGGCAGTACGAACAGACCGGTCCGCAGCCCGGCGGCGGCCCCTGGGGGCCGCAGGCCGGTCAGAGCGGTTACCGCACCATGACCCCGGAAGAGATGGAGTCGATGTTCGGGGCCGGCGGCTCGCCGTTTTCGGACTTCTTCAACACCTTCTTCGGCGGCGGCGGCGCAGCGCCCACGGGTGGCCGCGGACGGCGCGCCCAGGCCGGCACGCGTCAGCGCCGGGCGCCGGAGGTGGAATACGAGATCCCGCTGGATCTTGCCAGCACGCTCGGCGGGCACGTCGAGCGGGTGCAGGTGCAGCCACCGGACGGCGCGGCGCGCACCCTCGAAGTGCGCATCCCGGCGGGCGTGACCGACGGCACACGCCTCAAGGCCGGCGACGTGTATCTGCGGGTGCGCCTGCGGCCCCATCCGCGCTTCGAACGCACCGGGCGCGACCTGCAGACCACGCTCCAGGTTCCGGTGACCACCGCCGTGCTCGGCGGCAGCGCCGAGGTCGTGACGCTGAGCGGCAGCCGCCTCACGGTGAAGCTGCCGCCCGGCACGCAGCCGGGCCAGCGGCTGCGGCTGCGCGGCCACGGGCTGCCCTCCCCGGGCGCCGCGGACGACCGCGGGGATTTGTTCGCGAAGGTGGAAGTCCGCGTGCCGTCCACCCTCACCGACGAGCAGAAGTCCCATTACGAAGCACTGCGGGTGTTGGAATCGAAATAGCACGGACAGGTACGGGCCCGCGGTGCGGGCGCACGGCAGGAAGGACGGACGGTCATGAATCTCAACACGTTCACGGAGAAGGCCCAGGAAGCCATCGTCGCCGCCCCGCGGCTGGCGGCCTCGCTGTCGCACGCGCAGGTCGAGCCCGAGCATCTGCTCGTGACGCTCGGCGAGCAGCCGGGCGGCATCGTGCCGGCGCTGTTCCAGAAGCTGGGCCAGCCGGCGGCGCCGATTGCCCTCGCCCTCAAGGACCAGCTCGGCCGTCTGCCGAAAGCCCATGGCGGCGCCGAGCCGGGCCTGTCGCCGCGCCTGCGCGCCGTGCTCGAACAGGCGCAGGCCGAAGCCACGGCCATGCAGGACCAGTACGTGAGCACGGAGCACCTCTTCCTCGCGATCGTGAGCGAGGGCGGACGCGCCCCGGCGGCCGAGCTCCTGCGCGGCCGCGGCGTGACCCGCGACGCCGTCGCCGCCGCCATCACGGCCGTACGCGGCAGCCAGAAGGTCACCGACCAGAATCCCGAAGGCAAGTACCAGGCGCTCGAGAAGTACGGCCGCGACCTGACGGAACTGGCGCAGCGCGGCAAGCTCGATCCGGTCATCGGCCGCGACGAGGAAGTGCGGCGCGTCATCCAGGTGCTGGCCCGCCGCACCAAGAACAATCCGGTGCTCATCGGCGAACCCGGCGTCGGCAAGACGGCGATCGTCGAGGGCCTCGCTCAGCGCATCGTGCGCGGCGACGTGCCCGAAGGCCTGAAGGACAAGCGCATCGTGGCCCTCGACATGGGCTCGCTCATCGCCGGCGCGAAGTACCGCGGCGAATTCGAGGAGCGGCTGAAGGCCGTGCTCCAGGAGATCGTGCAGGCCGAAGGGCGGATCGTGCTGTTCATCGACGAACTGCACACCGTGGTCGGCGCCGGCGCGTCCGAAGGGTCGCTCGACGCCTCGAACATGCTGAAGCCGATGCTCGCGCGTGGCGAGCTGCACACGATCGGCGCGACCACGCTCGACGAGTACCGCAAGTACATCGAGAAGGACGCCGCGCTCGAACGCCGCTTCCAGCCGGTCACCGTCGGCGAACCCACGGTCGAAGACACCATCAGCATCCTGCGCGGGCTGCGCGAGAAGTACGAGCTGCACCACAAGGTGGGCTTCAAGGACGCCGCGCTCGTCTCGGCCGCCGTGCTCTCCCACCGCTACATCGCCGATCGGTTCCTGCCCGACAAGGCCATCGACCTCATCGACGAAGCGGCCTCGAAGCTGCGCATGGAGATCGACTCGATGCCGGCCGAACTCGACGAGGTGCAGCGGCGCGTGATGCAGCTCGAGATCGAGCGCGAAGCGCTGCGCAAGGAAACCGACAAGGCGTCCATCGACCGCCTCGGCAAGCTCGAGAAGGAACTGGCCGACCTCAAGGAGGAACAGCGCACCCTCACCGCGCACTGGACCCACGAGAAGGACGCCATCCAGCAGAGCGCGAACCTCAAGGAGGAACTCGACGGCCTGCGGCGCGACGTCGAAGCCGCGCAGCGGCACGGCGACTACGCGAAGGCGTCGGAACTGCAGTACGGCCGGATCCCGCAGCTCGAAGCGCAGATCAAGGCGCAGGAGACGCCGGCGGCCGGCGGCACCCGCCTGCTCAAGGAGCAGGTGGACGAAGAAGACATCGCCGAGGTGGTCGGCAAGTGGACCGGCATTCCGGTGAGCCGGCTCATGGAAGGCGAGGTGCAGAAGCTCATCCAGATGGAGACGCGGCTGCACCAGCGGGTCGTCGGTCAGGACGAGGCCATTCAGGCGGTGGCGAATGCGATTCGCCGTGCCCGCGCCGGCCTGCAGGATCCACAGCGTCCGCTCGGCAGCTTCATCTTCCTCGGCCCCACGGGCGTCGGCAAGACGGAGCTGGCGCGCGCGCTCGCCGCGTTCCTCTTCGACGACGAACAGGCGATGGTGCGCATCGACATGTCCGAGTACCAGGAGAAACACACGGTCTCGCGGATGATCGGCGCGCCGCCCGGATACGTCGGCTACGAGGAAGCCGGACAGCTCACGGAAGCCGTGCGGCGGCGCCCGTACGCGGTGGTGCTCTTCGACGAGATCGAGAAGGCGCACCCCGAAGTGCTGAACGTGCTGCTGCAGCTGCTCGACGATGGGCGGCTCACCGACGGCAAGGGCCGCACGGTGGACTTCCGCAACGCGGTGGTCATCATGACGTCGAACCTCGGCAGCCAGTTCATCGCCGACGCGGCGACGCGCGGCGGCGGGCTCGACGAGGGCGTGCGCCGGCAGGTCGCCGACACGCTGCGCGGCCACTTCCGGCCGGAGTTCCTCAACCGCGTGGACGAGGTGATCTTCTTCCACGCCCTCGACCGCGGGCACATCAGTCAGGTCATCGACATCCAGCTCGCCGGACTGCTGAAGCGCCTGGCCGATCGGAAGATCGGCATCACTCTCAGCGACGCGGCCAAACACGCCCTGGTCGAGGAAGGCTACGACCCGATCTACGGCGCGCGGCCGCTCAAGCGGACGATCCAGCGGCGGGTGCTCGACCCGCTGGCCCTGAAGGTGCTCGAAGGCGCCTTCGCCGAGGGCGATCACGTGCTCGTGGACGTCGGGCCGAACGGGCTGGCGTTCTCGAAGCGCGAAGTGGTCAGCGCCTGAGGTGATCAGCCGGCGGCGGGCTCCGGGACCGGACCGGAGCCCCTGCCGCGGCGTCTACAGCGCCGGCTTGTCCGCGGCGTCGGGACCGAGGGCCGCTTCGGCCGCGGCGAATCCCATGCGGCTGTGCGAGCCGTCGCAGAAGGGTTTCTTCGTGGAGTGGCCGCAGCGGCAGAGGGCGAAGGGGCGCTTGGCGAGCGTGTAGGGGTTGCCGTTCCAGTCGATGAGGGTGACATCGTCGCCCTCGACGAGGAGCGACCCGTTCTGACGAACCTTGATCGTGGCCATGCCCGGGCAGTATACCGTGCGGCCGAGTGCCCGAATTCCGCCCGCAGCCGCTACAATCGCAGGGTGCGACGGTCGCTCGCTCCTCTGCTCGTGCTCGCGGGCCTCACCTTCTTCGTAGGGCTGGGCGCACCGGCGATGACCGACTCCGACGAGGCGTTCTACGCCGAGGCGGCGCGCGAGATGGTCGAATCCGGCGACTGGCTGACGCCGTACTACAACTACGAGCCGCGTTTCCAGAAGCCGATCCTCTACTACTGGGCCACCGCCGCGACCTTCGCGGTGACCGGTCCGGGCGAGGCCTCGGCCCGGCTGTGGGCCGCGGTCTCGGGCATCGCTCTCGTCTTCGTCACCGCCGGGATCGCCCGCCGCTGGTACGACGACGACACGGCGCTCCTGGCCGGCGCGATCGTGGCGACGAGTTTCGGCTACGTGGCGCTCGGACGGATGGCGCTGCCCGACCTCCCGCTCGCGCTCTTCGTCACCGCCACCATCGGCTGCGCGCTCGTGGCCGTGGGCGACCGGGTACCGCGTCCGCGGCAATGGCTCATCGCCGCGGCCGTGGCTGCCGCCCTCGGCTTCCTCACGAAGGGCCCGCTCGCGCTCGTGCTGCCGGCGGTCGTCATCGGGCCGATCGTCGCCATCGAGCGGCGCCAGTCGCGCGTCGGCCTCGCCGACCTCGCCGCGGCGGCCGGCGTGTTCGTGGTGGTGGCGGCGCCCTGGTATCTCGCGATGTGGTGGCGGCACGGCATGCCGTACCTCGACAGCTTCTTCGTCGGCGACAACTTCGAACGGTTCGCCACCGACCGCTTCAACGAGCCGCGTCCGTGGTGGTATTACGGTCCGGTCATCTTCGGCGGCGTGGCGCCGTGGTCGCCCTTCCTGCTGCTCGGCGCCGGCGCCTTCCTGCGGCTGCTGACCGGGCGCGGCGGTCCTGGCAGCCTCGAGACGCGCCTTGCCATCTGGGTGCTGGCGCCGCTCGCCATCCTCACGCTCTCGGTCGGCAAGCAGCCGCGCTACGTGCTCCCGCTCCTGCCGCCGCTCGCGCTGCTGCTCGCCCACGGCATCATGGACCGCGTGCGATCGCGCCGCGGCCTCGACGGCGGGCTCTACCAGTCGCGTCCCGACCGCGGGCTGCAGTGGGCGTCGATCGCGTCGGGCGCCATCCTGATACTCGCCGGCGCCCTGCTCTGGCGCGCCCGGCCGCTCTTCGTGGAGTTGCCGCCGCTCCACAGTGCCGTCGCCGCCGTGGTCATCATGCTGGCCGGCCTGGCGGTGGTGGCGACCGCCCTCACCCGCGCCTGGCGCGATGCGCCCTGGGTGCTCGCCATCGGCAGCAGTCTCGCCCTGCCGGCGCTCGTCATCGGCGGACTGGCGGGCGGGCCGGAAGATGCCGTGCACAAGGCCGCGCAGGCGGTGAAGGCGGCGCGACGGGCCGAGGAGCCGATCGGCGTCTCGCGGGTGTTCGTGCGGAATCTCGTCTTTTACACCGGTCTGAAGCAGACCGATCTCATCAACGACGAGCAGCTCACCGCGTTCCTCGGCCAGGCCGGACGGGCGCTCATCGTCGTGCCGGTGGCGGATCTCGATCGCGTGGAGGCGGCCGGGGCGCACAAGGGGCGTCGCCTGGCGGAGTTCGCGTATCTGAATGAAGCCGGCCTGCGCCTGCGGTCATTCCTGTGGCCCGATCCCGCGCGCGACGTGCAGCGGATCGTGCTGGTTGCCACGCGCGACTGACCCCCGCTCAGTCGCCGGCGCGTTCAGCCGACAGCCCGCGCAGGTCCTCGGGCGTCGTCTCCCACATCTTGCCGGGATTGAGCACGCCGTGCGGATCGAAGGCGTGCTTGAGGCGCGCCATGAGCGCGAGCTCCGCCTCGGACAACTGCAGGCCGAGGTATTTCGCCTTCGCGTAGCCGATGCCGTGTTCACCCGAGATCGATCCGTCGAGCGCGACGACGCCGGTGAAGAGGTCGTGCTCCGCGGCCGTGGCGCGCGCCATCTCGCCGGCATCGTCGGGATCGACCATCAGGTTGACGTGGATGTTGCCGTCGCCGGCATGGCCGAAGGCGGCGACCACGAGGCCGTGTCGGCGGCGCACGTCGTCGATGAGCCGGTAGAGTTCGGGCACGCGGCCGCGCGGCACCACGACGTCGTGATTGATCTTGCGCGGCGCCAGCCGCCGCAGCGCATACGACAACTCGCGGCGCGCTTCCCACACGGCGGCGCGGGCCTCGTCGCTGTCGGCAGTCACGAGCGACGTGGCGCCGGCGGCGACACAGGCCTCGCGGGCGAGCCGCGCCTCTTCGAGCACGGCCGCTGCCCCGCCGTCCACTTCGACGAGCAGCAGCGCGGCGGTGCCTGGCGGCGCCATCGGCCGGCCGAGATGCGCGGCCACGGCGTCGAGCGAGGCGGAGTCGATGAGTTCGAGCGTGGCCGGCACGACGCCGGCGGCGACGATCGCGCCGACGGCGCCGGCAGCGTCGTCGATGGTCGGATAGGTGGCGGCGAACGTGTGGCGCGCGGCAGGCTTCGGCAGCAGGCGTACCGTCACTTCCGTGATGATGGCGAGCGTGCCTTCGGAGCCCACGAGCAGGTCCGTGAGGGCGTAGCCGGTGACGTTCTTCACTGCGCGGCTGCCGGTGTGCAGGATCTCGCCGGTGGGCAGCACCGCTTCGAGCGCCAGCACGTAGCGGCGCGTCGTGCCGTACTTGAAGGCGCGGGGACCGCCCGCACATTCGGCGACGTTGCCGCCGATCGCGCATTCGGCGAGGCTGGCCGGATCGGGCGGATAGAAGAGCCCGCGCGCCTCGACCGCCGTGTGCAGGGCGCCCGTGATGACGTTCGGCTGCACGACGGCGAGCAGGTTCGCCTCGTCGATGTCGAGGATGCGGTCGAAGCGCGACATCGCGATGACGATGCCGCCGCGGATCGGCACCGCGCCGCCGGTGTAGCCGGTGCCGGCGCCGCGCACGGTCATCGGCACGCGGGCATCGTGACAGGCGCGGGCGATGGCCGCGACCTCGGCGGTCGTGCCCGGCGTGACCACGAGGTCGGGCCGGTGGCCGCGCTTGAGGGCATCGCGTCCGGCCGTGTCGAGCACGACCGGGTCGGATGAGACCCACGGCGCGCCGACGATGCCGGCGAGAGTGGCGCGCAGCGCGTCGAGCACGGGCTACCGGGCCGTCGTCGCGCCGCGCTGGCGCGCGTGCACGAATTCCTGCAGGCGCGTCACGCCTTCGCGCAGGCGGTCGCGCGAGGTGGCGTAGGAGATGCGCACGAAGCCGGGCGCATCGAACCCCTCACCCGCCGTGAGCGCCACGCGGGCGTCGGCCAGCAGCTGGTCGGCGAACTCCGCGGAGGTCTTCACGCCGCACGGCGCGAGCAGCTCGGCGATGTAGGGGAAGAGATAGAACGCGCCGCCGGGCTTCAGGCACTCGACGCGGCTGTCGCTCGTGAGCCAGCCGAGCGTCTCGTCGCGGCGGCCGCGGTATTCGGTGAGCATGGTCGTCACGGCGTCCTGCGGACCGGTGAGCGCCTCGACGAGCGCCTTCTGGGTAATCGACGAGACGTTCGAGGTGGCGTGGCCCTGCACCGTGTTGCAGGCGGTGATGAAGTCTTTCGGGCCGAGCGACCAGCCGGCGCGCCAGCCGGTCATCGCGTAAGCCTTCGAGGCCGAGCTGCAGATGACCGTGCGCTCGCGGTGCCGGTCGGTCAATACCTGCACGAGGTTGTGCGGCACCGGCTCGTAGATGAGTTTGTCGTAGGTGAGATCCACGATGACCCACACGCCCGTCTTCGCGCAGTGGTCGGCGATGGCGGCCACCGTGTCTTCGTGCATGACGGCGCCGGTCGGGTTGCACGGCGAATTCAGGATGATGGCCTTCGTCTTCGGCGTGACGCGGTCGAGGATCTCGTCGGCCTCGACGACGAAGCCGCGCTCGCGGCGGCCGCGCGCCAGCACCGGCGTGGCGCCGCAGAGCAGTACCTGATCGACGATGGTCGGCCAGAACGGCGAGTGGGTGATCACTTCGTCGCCGTCGTCGAAGAGCACGACGGCGGCGTTGTAGAGCGCCTGCTTGGCGCCGGCCGACACGATGACCTCGCCCGTCGTGTATGGCACGCCGTAGTCTTCACGCGCCCGCGCGACGACCGCTTCGCGGACATCGGCGGCGCCGGCCGACGGCGTGTACTTGGTGAATCCCGCGTCGATGGCGCGATGGGCGGCCTCGAGCACGTTCTTCGGCGTCTGGAAGTCGGGCTCGCCGGCGCCGAAATCGACCACGTCCACGCCGGCGCGGCGCAGGCGGTCGGCTTCGGCGGCAACCTTCAGGGTGGGCGATGGGGCCACGCGGGCCATGCGGGCGGCGAACGTCATACGTGCCTCGGAGCGTTGAGGGGATCGCGCGCAGCCGCGAAGGTGCGCTGCAGCCGATCCTCGACCAGTGGGGGGACGAGCCCGCGGATATCGCCCCCCAGCCGGCACACTTCCTTGATGAGGCGCGAGCTGGTGTAGGCGTAGGGTTCGGCCGGCATCAGGAACATCGTCTCGATGGCCGGCCGGAGGCGGCGGTTCATGAGCGCCATCTGCGCTTCATACTCGTAGTCGGCGATCGAGCGCAGGCCCTTCACGATGACGGCCGCGCCGCGCGCGGCCGCGTAGTCGACGAGGAGGCCCTCGAAGGTGTCGACCTCGAGGCCGGGCCGGTCGCGGAAGACGTCGCGAATGAGCTGCACGCGCTCGGCGGCGCTGAAGAGCGGCGCCTTGGTTTCGTTGCGGAGCACGGCGACGACCACCCGGTCGAAGAGTCGCAGGCCGCGCTCGATGATGTCCACATGGCCGTTCGTGATCGGATCGAACGACCCGGGATAGATCGCGAGGCGCGCGCCGGGGGTGCCGCTCGTGCTCATGGGTGCTGCGCTCCTCTGTCCGTGGCGGCGCGATACGTGCTCAGCGCCGAATCCCCTGCCCGCCTGGTCCGCTCGAGGACGAGGCCCGTCACCGCGGGCGCCGCACGTGTGGCCGCATGTTCGAGTGCCAGACGTCCGCCCGGGGCCAGGAGCGCCGCGGCCGCTCGCACGGCCTCGTCGATCCAGGAAGCGGCATAGGGCGGGTCGAGGACGATGAGGTCGAACGGCCCGCCGAGCCGCGCGCCCGTCAGATGTTCGGGCGCCGTGCCCCGCACGATGATACAGCCTTTCGCGAGGCCGCAGTGGGCGGCATTGGCGGCGATGAGCGCGACGCCGCGGGCGTCGTGTTCGAGGCACGTGGCGCTCGCCGCGCCGCGGCTGAGCGCCTCGATCGCGATGGCGCCGGTGCCGGCACAGACGTCGAGCAGCCGGGCCCCCTCGATCTCGGCGCCGAGCACGTTGAAGAGGGTCTCGCGCAGGCGATCGGAGGTGGGCCGCACGCCCTCCCACGTGGGCGACTGGAGGATGCGGCCGCGGGCGGTGCCGGCGATGATGCGCATGCGCGGCGCTCCTACCCGACCGTCACGAGGCCGAACTGCTGCTGCCAGACGCGCGCGACGTGCGCGGCGAGCGCCGGCGGCACGGCGTCGCCGTCCACGAGGCGCCGCGCCTCCTCATGCGCGAGCGCCAGAAGATCGGCGTCGCGCACCATGTCGCCGGCGCGCAGCCACGGCAGCCCCGACTGGCGCGTGCCGAAGACGTCGCCCGGGCCGCGAATCTGGAGATCCGTTTCGGCCAGCGCGAAGCCGTCCTCCGACTCCGCGAGCGCCGTCAGGCGGGCCCGCGATTCTTCGCTCCACGGCGCGTCGTAGAGCAGCACGCAGGTCGAGGCCTCACTGCCGCGCCCGATGCGCCCACGCAGCTGATGGAGCTGCGCCAGGCCGAACCGTTCGGCATGTTCGACGACCATCACCGTGGCGTTCGGCACGTCGACGCCCACTTCGATGACCGTCGTGCTGACGAGGATCTGCACCTCGCCGGCGACGAAGCGCCGCATCACGGCCTCCTTCTCGTCGCCTTTGAGGCGGCCGTGCAGCAACTCGACACGCAGATCGGGGAACACCGTGTCGGCCAGGTGCGCGGCCATCGTGGTCGCGGCCTTGAGGTCGGTCTTCTCGGACTCCTCGATGATCGGGTAGACCACGTAGACCTGCCGGCCGGCGGCCACCGCCGCGCGCATCAGCCCGTAGACTTCGTCGCGCCTGGTCTCCGGGCGCACGATCGTGCGCACCGGCTGCCGGCCCGGCGGGCGATCGCGCATCACCGAGACGTCCATGTCGCCGCAGGCCGTGAGCGCCAGCGTGCGTGGAATCGGCGTGGCCGTCATGAGCAGCACGTCGGGATGCAGGCCCTTGTCGGCGAGCAGGCCGCGCTGCACGACCCCGAAGCGATGTTGTTCGTCCACGATGGCGAGCGCCAGCGCGCGGAAGGTCACCGCGTCCTGCACGAGCGCGTGTGTGCCGACGACGAGCGAGACCTCGCCGGCGGCAATCGCCTCGCCCAGCCTGCGCCGGGCGGCGTCACCCTTGCGGCCGACGAGGAGCTCGACGCGGAAGCGCGTGCCGAAGAGCCAGCGCTGGAACGTGCGCAGGTGCTGTTCCGCGAGCAGTTCTGTCGGCGCCATCACGGCCACCTGGTAGCCGTTCTCCATGGCCACCATCGCGGCGAGGAAGGCCACGACGGTCTTGCCCGAGCCGACATCCCCCTGCAGCAGGCGCTGCATCGGCCAGCGGCGCTGCATGTCGGCCACGATCTCGCGCACCGCCTCGCGCTGCCCCGCCGTGAGCTTGAAGGGCAGCACCTGGCGCACGCGGTCGCGCAGGGCGTCGTCGATGGCGATGAGGTGCGGCTTCTGCACGGCGGCGTTCTGGCGGCGGCGCAGGGCGAGGCCCGTCTGGTAGACGAAGAAGTCCTCGAAGATGATGCGGCGCTGGGCCGGCGTGCCGCAGACGTTCAGCGCTTCGACCGACGTGCCCTGATCGGGAAAATGGGCCTGCCGGAACGCCGTGCGCCGATCGGGCCAGCCGTGCCGGGCGGACATCGCCGCCGGCACGATGTCGGGCAGCGGCGCCGCGAGGCTCTCGAGGGCGCGATGCACGAGCGTGCGGTGCATGTTCGGCGTGACCGATCCGGTGCGCTCGTAGATCGGCACGATGCGCCCGGTGTGCAGCGGTTCGCTCTCGCCGTCCTCCTGCAGCACCTCGAACTCGGGAGCGGTGAGCTGCAGCCCGCGGCTGCCCCAGTATTCGGTGCGGCCGAAGAGCACGACCTTCATCTTCGGCTTGAGCACGTCCTTCAGGAACTTCTGGTTCGGCCAGACCGCCTTCACCTGGCCGCTCTCGTCCTGCACGAGCGCGGTGAAGAGGGCAAACCCCTGGCGCCGCGTCGGGGCCACGCCGCACGTCAGGATCTCGCCGAGGATGGCGGCGGTGCCGCCGGCGCGCAGCGACGCGATCGGCTGGAAGCGGCTGCGGTCCTCGAACCGCCGCGGGAAACGCACGAGCAGGTCTTCGACCGTACGCAGCCCCGCCTTCTCCAGGTCCGCGGCTTTCCGCGGCCCGACACCCTTCAGGAACTGCAGCGGGGTCTGCAGGGGATCGTCGGCCATCCCCGCGATCTTACCGAATGCGAGGCGGCGTCACTGAATCACGACGGCCTGGCCGGTCGTGACGTCGATGCGTTCGATCTCGGAGGGCAGCTCGAACGGCTCCTCGAGACGCACGCCGGCCGGGTTGTCGGCCGAGCGGGTGTAGAACGCCAGCAGTTCCGCGATGAAGACCCGCGGCACCGGAATGCCGTCAACCGTCGCCGTTTCGAGCAGGAAGCGGCCCTTCCCCGCCGACGTGGCCAGGGTGCCGGTCACGTGCACCGGCAGGCGGCCGCTCAGATACGCCGTGGGATCGAACCAGCCGCCGGAGCTCTTCTTCCGCACGCCGTCGAGATCGGCGGTGACGACCGTGGTGATGCGGTTGCCGCCGATGAACTGCACGCTCGGTTCGGTGATGCCGGTGGGCAGCCAGGTGTTCGCGCGGAAGCGGAGGTAGGCGTTCATCTCGGTCTGGCTGAAGACCGTGCGCCGGGCCGGCGCCTTCGCGGCCTGTCCGACGGCGCGCATCACGGCCTGCAGTTTCGCGTAGGCCGCATCGGCCTGCGTCTGCAGCGACGACTGCGCCGCGACGGAGGTGGCCATCGCCACGGTGAGGAGAGCCAGCACGAATCTGGTGCGCATCGGGTCCGCCCTCGACCCCGGCCAGGCGGTGCCGGGAACTTCCGCCATTGTAGCGCGCCCGCCCGGTCGAGGCGCTACTGCTGGCGGCGCTGCAGGCGCTGCTGCCTGGCGTTCTGGCGGGCGCGCAGCATCAGCTCGAGCTTGCGGCGCTCGAGCTGGTCTTCGAAGACGCGGAAGCGTGCCTGCTGCCGTGGATCGAGCAGCGCGTCGAGATCGCCATAGGCCTTGCGCACTTCGGCGGCGCTGCGCGCTTCGAGCTCCTGGAGCGCGGCGAGCTGGGCCTTGAGCGCGGCGTCGTCGGCGGTCCGCGCCGCGCGCGGTGCGCTCATGCGCGCCAGGTCCACGAGGAGCGCAGCCCGCGAGGTGAGGTGACGGCGGCGCGTCTCCTGCAGGGCCTTGAGGCGCGTGAGGAACGGCGCGTACTGCTGGTCGCTCAGCCCGAGCGTCTGCTGCGCCTCCATCACGAAGTAGGCGTCGAACAGCCGCTGGATCTCGGCCGGCCGCAGATCGCCGGGATCGGCGGGCGCCGCCGGCGCCTGCGCGAAGACCGGAGACTGCGTGGCGAGCAGCGCGACGAGCGTGAGGCCGGCACACGCCGGACCGGACAGGAGGCGCATCATGATTTGGGCCGCTCCATGGCCGATTGCAGCAGGGCGGCGAGCGCGTCGCGTTCGTCCGCGGTGAGCGAGGCGGCGGCGATGTCGAGATCGGGCAGCCGCGTGACGCCGAGCGCGTCCCAGCCGCCTTCGGGCAGCGCCGACGCCAGGGCGGCCATCATCGCGAGCGCATCCTCGTTCATCGGCGTTGCGGCCGGGGCCGCCAGCGGCTCGTCAGCCACCTCGGATGCGAACTCCACCGGCGGCGTGCCGTCGCCAATCCAGACGATTCCGCGACCGCTCGGGACAGGGGCCGCCGGCGACACCGCGTCGATGGCCGAGGCAATCGCCACGACCACGAGTGCCAGCCCGGCAATCGGCACGAGCACGTCGAGGCGCAGCCACGCCCGCCAGCCGGTTGCCGCCGACTCGGCCACGGCCGCCTGCACGCGCGCGTTCAGGCTCGGCCAGAAGAGCGGCGACGGTTCGGGTACCTCGGCGCTCATCGCGGCCGCCAGTGCCTCGCGCACGTCGGTCGCGGTGGCGGCGCAGGCCACGCACATCGCCACGTGCGCTTCGCGATCGGCGGCCAGCGTGCCGTCCACCAGATCCACGAATTCGTCGGGGGTGAGACAGGGCGTCATACGAGCGGCTCCAGCCGCTTCTTCAGGTTGGCGAGGGCGTGGAAGACGTTGGCCTTCACCGCGCCGACGCTCGTGCCGACGATGTCGGCCACCTCCTGGTGCGAGAGCTCGTGATACGTGCGCAGGATGAGCGCCGCGCGCTGCCGCGGCGGCAGCGACTTCACGGCCGCGCGCACCATCGCACGGCGTTCGGCGGCATCGATGGCCGCCCCGGGCGCCGGTTCGCGCTGGTCGGCCACGAGATCGAAGTCCACGACGTCGGTCTTCGGCGTCTTGAGGCTCACGCGGTTGAGGCTGACGTTCACGGCGATGCGGTAGATCCAGGTGCTGAAGCGGGCCTGCCCGCGGAACGAACCGAGGGCTTTCCAGGCGCGCACGAACGTGTCCTGCGTCAGGTCGGCGGCGTCCTCGTGATCATTCACGAAGCGGTAACACACCTGGTAGACGCTGCGCCGGTGCCGCGTGACGAGTACGTCGAAGGCGGCGGTATCGCCGGCGATCGCCGCCTCCACGAGCGCGGCGTCGTCGAGCGCCGCCTCCTGGGCATCGCTCATCGGCGTGGCGCCCAGGGGCCAGGGGGCAGCGGTGGCATCGGCACGCATGACACGAGGTCTCGAACCGTTGGACAGGGCGTCCTGGCGGAAGGTTACATCCGCCCGTCGAGAAAGGTGCGCAATTCCGTGACGGTCGGGGTGGTGGTGCGGGCGCCGAGGCCGCGGCACTTGAGCGCGGCGACCGCGTTGGCCCAGCGGAGCGCGTCTTCGACCTCCGTGGCATCCCCGCCGTGCAGCCAGGCGGCGACAAACCCGGCGCGGAAGACGTCGCCGGCACCGGTGGAGTCCACGACCGGCACCCGAAAGGCAGGTGTGCGGATCTCGCGGCCGCCGACCCGGGCCAGACTTCCCTCCTCGCCAAGCGTCACGCAGACCACCGGGGCACCGGTGTCGTCCTGCATCCGCGTCAGGGCGAGCCCGAGCGACGAGGCGCCGGTGAGGGCGGCTGGAAACGCTTCAGCGGCGATGATGACGTCGATGCTGCGCAGCAGCCGGTCCGTGCCCGGATGTGCCTTCTCGATGTCGATGACCGTGCGCGTGCCGCATCGCCGCGCGTCCTCGGCAGCCGAGGTCGCGGCCGCCACCTCCGAGCCATCGACGTAGACCACGCGCACCGCCCCCACGGCGCGGGCCGGAATATCCGCCGGCGCCATGAGGAGCGCCGGATCGCGGTGCCAGAGCACCGTACGGGTTCCCGCCCGCCGGTCGACGAGGATGACCGCGAAGCGGCTGGTCACGCCCGGCACGATCACGACATCGCTGACGTCGATGCCCTCCGCGACCAGGCTGTCGAGGCCGCGGCGGCCGTAGTCGTCGTCGCCGACGCGCCCGATGTAGCGTGTGCGCAGGCCGAGCCGGGCCATCGCCACGGCCGCGGTGGCCGACTGGCCGCCGGGCCGTTCGGTGAAGCCGGCGAGCGCCATCTTGGTGTCGGGGGCCGGATGGCCGTCGATTTCTGCCAGCAGGTCGATGCTGTTCTCGCCCACGGCCAGGACATCGTTCGACCGGTCGGAGGGCAGCGTCAGGGGGATGCGCACGCGGGGGGCATTCTACCGGCTCGGCGGCGTCGCGGTTGATTTTCGCTTTTTGTTTGGGGTATCCTGCCGCTGCGACCCGAACCTTTCGGTTCTTTCTTCGCCATCCGGAGGCCGCCGTGCAACCGCTCACCAAGCGCCAGCGAGAGATTCTCGACTACCTGAACGAGTTCATCCAGCAGCACGGCTACGCGCCGAGCCTGGAGGAAATCGGCGCGCGCTTCGGCCTCTCGTCGCTCGCCACCGTGCACAAGCACATGACGAATCTCGAGACCAAGGGCTTCATCAAGCGCTCGTGGAACCGCAGCCGGTCGGTCGAACTGCTCGCCGGCCCGAGCGGCAGCCGCGCGGTGGACGTGCCGCTGCTCGGCTACGTGGCCGCCGGTCAGCCGATCGAAGCCATCGCCTCCACCGAGACCATCTCGGTGCCCGAAGCCCTGCTCGGCAACCGCCGCGACACCTACGTGCTGCGGGTGCGCGGCAACTCGATGATCGACGAACAGATTCGCGACGGCGACTGGGTGGTGGTCGAAGACCGCAAGACCGCCAACAACGGCGAGATGGTCGTGGCCCTGCTCAAAGACAGCGACGTCACGCTCAAGACGTTCTACCGCGACAACGGGCGCATCCGCCTGCAGCCGGCCAACGTCACCATGGATCCGATCTACGCGGACCCGGCCGACGTGCAGATCCAGGGTGTGGTCGTCGGGGTCATGCGCCGCTACTGAGGCCCGGACGGCCTGATAAGCTAGCGGGCATGGCCGACCACAAGCAGATCAACTTCACGATCGTCCCCGACGACGCGCCGGGCCCCGATCGCCAGTACGCCAACTTCTGCGCGGTCGCCCACACGCCGTTCGACTTCACGCTCACCTTCTGCGAGGTGGCGCCGCTCTCCGAAAAGGAGATCCGCGACGCCGAGCAGGAACACCTGGTGAAGGCGCCCGTGCGCGCGAAGATCGTGCTGCCGGTGCAGTTCATCGGCCCGCTCATCGCCGCGCTGCAGGAGAACCTGCGCGTCTACACGGAATCCACGCAGAATCAGGGACCGAAGGGGCCGGTGCACTGACGTGCCCGCCCCGTCGCGCGACGCCGCCGCGATCTTCGCGGCGCTCGCCACCCATCATCCCGACGCCGACACCGAACTGGCGTTTCGCAACGCGTTCGAACTGCTCGTCGCCACCGTGCTGTCGGCGCAGTCGACCGACCGCCGGGTGAACGAAGTGACGCCGGCGCTCTTCGCCCGCTATCCCGACGCGCGCGCACTCGCCGGGGCCGACGCGGCCGATGTCGAATTGCTGATCCACGCGACCGGGTTCTTCCGGCAGAAGGCCAAAGCCGTCATCGGGCTGTCGCAGACGCTCGTCTCGGCGCACCGCGGCGCCGTGCCGGCCGACATGGACGCGCTCGTGGCGCTGCCCGGCGTGGGCCGCAAGACCGCCAACGTCGTGCTGGGGCACGCGCTCGGCGTGCCCGGCTTCCCCGTCGATCGCCACGTGCTGCGCGTCGCCGCCCGCCTCGGTCTCATTCACACCGACGATCCGGTGAAGGCCGAAACGGCCCTCACCGCGCTGTACCCGAAGGCGCAGTGGACGGGTGTCTCCGATACGCTCATCCTGCACGGCCGCCGCATCTGCGGGCCGACGCCGTCCTGTGACCTCTGCCACGCCCGCCAGCTCTGCCCGTACGCGGTGACCGGCGCGCGCAAGGCCCGTCCGGCCGGCGCGAGGACCACGAAGGCACGAACGTCCGCGAAGGCGGCGACAACCGCGACCGCCGCGAAGGCTGCCAAGCCCCCGCGGGCGCGCCGATGACCCGCGACGCGTTCCGCGCGCTCGTCGCGGAAGCCATCGACTCGATTCCGGCGCGCTTCGCGCACCACGTGAAGAACGTCGCCATCGTCATCGAAGAAGCCCCCGGGAACGACCTGCTCGACGAGATGGGCATCGAGCCGCCCGACACGCTGCTCGGTCTCTACCAGGGCACGCCGCTGCCGGAGCGGCGCTGGGACCACGGCAACGACCTGCCCGACCGTGTGCTGCTCTTCCAGCGGCCCATCGAAGAGGATGCCGAGGAAGACGGCGACATCGTCGGCGTCATCGGCGAGACGCTCATCCACGAACTCGGGCACTACTTCGGGATGAGCGAGGACGAGATTATGGCGATCGAGGAACGCTACTGGCGCGGCGAGCCCGAGCCCGCCGAGGACGCGCCGGAAGAGCCGTCGCGATGATCCGCGCCCGTAAACGTTTCGGCCAGCATTTCCTCGAGCCGGTGTGGGCGGCGCGTGTGGCCGAGGCCTGCCAGCCGCAGCCCGACGACCAGATGATCGAGATCGGGCCCGGCACCGGCGCCATCACGCTGCCGCTCGTGCCGCGCGTCGGCCGGATGCTCGCCTTCGAAGTCGATCGCGATCTGGCGGCACGCCTCGTGGCCCGGCAGGTGCCCGGCCTCACCGTGCACACGGGCGACGTGCTCGAAGACGACGTCGATGCCGCGCTCGACGCCTGGCTGGCCGCCGGCCGGCCCGACCGGCGCTTCCGCGTCGTCGGCAACCTGCCCTACAACATCTCCTCGCCGATCCTCTACATGCTCACGCGCTGGTGGCGGCGCTGGCCCGGCCTCGTGGATGCCACGGTGATGCTCCAGGCGGATGTGGCCGACCGGCTCGTGGCGAAGCCGTCCACGGGCGAATACGGCGTGCTGACGCTCATCACATCGCTCTCGGCCGACGTCACGCGCGTGCTGGAGCTGCCGCCCGGCGCCTTCCGTCCGCAGCCCAAGGTCCGGTCGGCGCTCGTCAGGCTGCGCTTCCGCGCGCCCGAGCCCCCGGTGCCGCACCCCGACGTCGTGGACCGCCTCGTGCGCGTCGCCTTCACCCAGCGGCGCAAGACGCTCGCCAACACGCTCAAGGCCGTGGCCGGGGCCGACGGGCTCGAAATCGGGGCCGTGCTCGCGGCCGCCGGGCTCGACGGACGCCGGCGCCCCGAGACGCTGCACCTCGTTGAATACTCGGCACTTGCGGACGCCTGGCAGGCCGCCCGGCGGGCCCCGTCTGTGCTATAGTTTCGCCCAACCCGCCTGTTGTTCTTTCGGGGCGTCCCAGCGTCCTGAGCGTCGGTGATCGTGCGTCGATGGCAGAGCCATCGATAACCGACAAAGCACGGAGGTCCCTTCGCCAGAAGGTGCCACCCGCTTCGCGCTGTCTCCGGACCTGTTCCGGCTGGGATTCGTATGTCCGCGTCGAGTGTGCCGCCAGCGGATCTGGCGGTGGATGTCGTGCCCCTCGGGGGTCTCGGCGAGTTCGGCCTTCACATGATGGCCGTCTCGTGTGGGGAGACGACTATCCTCATCGATGCCGGCTCCATGTTCCCGGAAGCCGATCTCCCGGGCGTCGATCGTGTCATTCCCTCCTGCGACTACCTCGATGAGCGAGGCAAGGTCGCCGCGCTCGTGCTGACGCACGGCCACGAAGACCACATCGGCGCGGTGCCCTACGTGATCGCCCGTGTCGAGGGGCCCGTCTTCGCCACGCCGTTCACGCACGCGATGCTCGACGGCAAGCTCGACGAACACGGCGTGGACCTCGGCGATCGCCGCCGCGAGGTGAAGCCGGGCGATGTGGTGGTCGTCGGGCCGTTCCGCATCGAGTTCATCCGCGTGACGCACAGCGTGCCCGACTGCGTCGCCGTGGCCATCCACACGCCGCAGGGCGTCATCATCCATACCGGCGACTTCAAGATCGACTACACGCCGCTCGACGGCCAGCCCACGGACCTCGGCCGGCTGGCGCAGCTCGGCGCCGCGGGTGTGCTGGCGCTCTTTGCCGACAGCACGAACATCGACCGGCCCGGCGTCACCGGCTCCGAGTCGGACGTCAAGGACGCCTTCGACGAGGTGTTCGCCACGACGACCGGCAAGCTGGTCGTGGCTTCGTTCGCGTCGAGCGTGTACCGCATGCAGCTCGTCGTCGATCTGGCGGCGCAGTTCGACCGTCAGGTGGCCTTCGTCGGCCGTGGCATGGTCGAGAACTCCGAAATCGCGCAGCGCCTCGGCTATCTGCGGATCCCGGCCGGCATGTCGGTGAAGGACAGCGACGTCGGCAGCCTGCCGCCGGGCGATGTCGTGTGCCTGGTCACCGGCTCGCAGGGCGAACCGCAGGCGGCGCTCTCGCGCATCGCCATCGACGATCACCGTCACATCTCGCTGTCGTCCGACGACACGGTCGTGTTCTCGGCGCGCGCGATCCCCGGCAACGAGAAGGCCATCGGCCGCGTGGTCAACCATCTCGCCAGGCGCGGCGCCCAGGTGGTGACCGGCGACGATCGCCACGTCCACGTCTCCGGCCACGCCAGCGCCGAAGAATTGAAACTCGTGATTTCGCTCGTGCGCCCGCGGTATCTCGTGCCGGTGCACGGGGAATACCGACAGCTGGCGCGCCACGCCCGCGTCGCCCGCGACGTGACCGGCGGCCTGGCCTCGCCCACCACGGTGATCCTGGCCGAGAACGGCCAGCGCATCCGCTTCGATGGCGACGGCGGCCGCATCGTCGACAGCGTGGCGGCGGGCCGCGTGCTCATCGACGGCACCCGGGCGGGTGAAGTGGACAGCGAGATGATTCGCGATCGGCGCCATCTCGCCGCCGACGGTCTGGTCGTGCCGGTCGTCGTGATGAACCGCCAGAAGGGCGTACGCGAAGGCCTGCCCGAGATCGTGGCGCGCGGCTTCGTGCCCGAAGCCGAAGCGGGCGACGTGCTGGCCGACGGCGCCACCTTCATCGCCGGCGTCATCGACGAGTGTTCGGCGGGTGAACGCACCGACGAAGGTCTGCTCAAGGAACGGATTCGCGGCGAGTTCCGTCGCTTCCTCAAGCGCCGGACGGGCCGGCGGCCGATGGTGTTGCCCGTGGTGATGGAGATCTAGCGATCGTGGCTGCGAAACAGGCTTCCTCCGTGGTGTTGTCCCAGGGCTTCGCCTCGCCGGTGTCCCGGCGGGTCAGCGAGATCGCCGGCGTCGGGCTCTTCGCGCTGAGCCTCATCTGGCTCATCGCGCTCGCCAGCTACGACCCGAACGACGCCGCGTGGTTCTTCGCCACCGGCACGAACGACGTGCCGTCGAACTTCATCGGCCCGGTGGGCGCGTTCCTCGCCGAACTCTCCTTCCAGGTGCTGGGCTTCGCCTCCTACATGCTGCCGGCGCTCGTGGCCGCCGCCGGCTGGCACTACTTCTGGTGCCGCACGGTGGACGCGCTCTACACGAAGATCACCGGCCTGCTGCTGCTGCTCGGCTGCGCGAGCGCCATGCTGAGCCTGCTCGTGGGCTCGGCCACCTCGGGCGCGCGCACCTACGAGGCCGGCGGCTTCGTCGGCGCGGTGCTGGCTTCGACGCTCACCGCATATCTGAACCGCACGGGCGCCGCGATCGTGCTCATCACGCTGCTGTGCCTGGCTGCCGTGCTGACGACGCAGGTGTCGTTCAGCACGCTGTTCACGCAGGGCGTGGAACTGGCTGGCGCGGCCGGTCTCGCCGCCCGCGGCCGCGTCGTCGCCTGGCTCGACGAACGCCGCCGTATGAAACAGCGGCGCGACGTGCTCGCCAAACACGCCGCGAAGGACGGCGCGAAGGATGCGGCGCAGGACGGCGCCGCGGATCAGTCCGCCGGCCGCGGCAAACTCGCCGCGGCGGCCGCCGACCTCGGCGCGCCGCCGCCACGCACGCGCGTCGCGGCGCCCGAGACGAAGGGTGTGGCCGAGCCCGTGGCGACCGAACCGCCGCCGGTGGCGAAGCGGCCGCCGCCGCGCGTGGCCATGCCGGTGGCGACCGCGCTGCCGCTGGCCGATGCCGAACCGATGCCGCCGGCCGCTCGGCGCCAGGGCGCCTTCACGCTGCCGCCGGCCTCGCTGCTCGACGCGGCCAAGGCCCAGGGCAAGGTCGACGAGCGCGAGCTCATGGACGCGGCGCGCCATCTCGAGGAGAAGTGCCGCGAGTTCTCGGTCGAAGGGGCGGTCGTGCAGATCCATCCCGGGCCGGTCGTGACCACGTTCGAGTTCAAGCCCGATGCCGGCGTGAAATACAGCAAGGTCACCGGCCTCGCCGACGACCTGTGTCTGGCGATGAAGGCCGAGTCCGTCCTCATCGATCGCATTCCCGGCAAGTCCACGGTGGGCATCCAGATCCCGAATCCCAATCGTGAAGCCATCTCGCTGCGCGAGCTGCTCGAGTCCGAGACCTACGCGCGGTCGGCCTCCAAGCTCACGATCGCGCTCGGCAAGACCATCCACGGCGAGCCGTTCATGGCCGATCTCGCGACCATGCCGCATCTGCTCATCGCCGGCTCGACCGGCACCGGCAAGTCGGTCGGTCTCAACTCGATGCTGACGAGCATCCTGTATCGCGCCACGCCCGACGACGTCCGCATGATCATGATCGACCCGAAGCGCCTCGAGCTGGGGATGTACGAAGACATCCCGCATCTGCTCACGCCGGTGGTCGTCGACCCGAAGAAGGCCGCCAACGCGCTGCGCTGGGCCGTGCGCGAGATGGAAGAGCGCTACAAGCACCTGGCCACCTTCGGCGTGCGTAACATCGAGCAGTACAACCGCAACGTGCGGAACATGCTCGAGGAGCCTGGCGCCGCCGAGAATCCGGAAACGCCGAAGCTCCTGCCATTCATCGTCGTGGTCGTGGACGAACTGGCCGATCTGATGATGGTCGCCGGCAACGAAGTGGAAGAGTCGATCTGCCGCCTGGCCCAGATGGCGCGCGCCGTCGGCATCCACCTGATTCTCGCCACGCAGCGGCCGTCGGTCGATGTCATCACCGGCCTCATCAAGGCCAACCTGCCGGCCCGCATCTCGTTCCGCGTGTCGTCGAAGATCGACTCGCGCACCATCCTCGACGCCAACGGCGCCGAACAGCTGCTCGGCAAGGGCGACATGCTCTTCATGCCGCCCGCCACCTCGCGGGTCGTGCGCCTGCACGGTCCCTACATCTCGGAGCAGGAATCGGCGCGCCTGGCGAGTTTCCTGCGCAAGCAGGGCCGCCCGTCGTTCGACGAGACGATCACCGCCGACGACAAGGCCGACAAGGCCGGCGGCATCGAATACGAGAAGGACGAACTCTACGACGAGGCGGCGCGCATGGTCGTGCAGAGCGGCCAGGTCTCGATCTCGTCGCTCCAGCGCAAGCTGCGGATCGGCTTCAGCCGCGCGGCACGCCTCGTGGACATGATGGAAGCCGACGGCATCGTCTCGGGCGCCTCTGGCAGCAAGCCGCGCGAGGTGCTGGTGGACCGCGGCTACTTCGAAGAGGTCGACGAGCACCTCCGGTGATGACACGCTCCACGTCCGCGCGCCTCGTGCTGGCCGCCCTCACGCTCGTCGTGTCGGCGGCGGCCGCCCTCGACGGCCGGGCGCCGACGGCGCGGGAGCGCTATGAAACGGCGCAGCAGCGCGAGGCCGAGGCGCGCGCGGCGGTCGAGCGGGTCGCGCCGACGGCGCCGACGCCCGACGTCGATCGCGTGGTGCGGCCGGCGCGGCGCGTGCTGGCCGCCTACGAAGGGGTGGTGCGCCGCTTCCCCACCAGCGGCTACAGCGACAACGCGCTGATGCAGGCGGCGACACTCTCGCAGCATCTTTACGCCCGCTTCGGCCGGGCCGCCGACCGCGTGGCGGCGCAGAAGTACTTCGACTGGCTCGTGCGCGAGTACCCGGCAAGTCCGCTTCGTCAGCAGGCACGCGTCGCGGTGCGGACGCTCGACGCGATCGTGCCGGCGTCGGATAAGGCGCCGCCGTCACCGCGCATTGCCGCCGCGCCCGCCGCGGCTCCGGTCGCCGCGCCGGCGCCCCCTGCGGCCACGGCCGCGAGCACCAGCACGCTGCCGGCGGTGGCCACGCTGCGCGCCATCGAACGCGCCGTGCTCGACACCACCGTGCGCATCACGCTCGCGCTCGATCGCGAGACGCCGTTCTCGCACGAAGTGCTCGATGGCCCGCCGCGCGCGTTCGTAGACCTGTTCGGGGCCACGACCGCCGAACCGCTGCAGGATGCCGCCATCCGCTACGACGGCGGCGCCGTCCGCCAGGTGCGCGTGGGGCGCCGCACGGGGGCGGTGCGGGTGGTGCTGGACCTGGACGGCGCCACGCCGGTCAGCGTCTTCACGCTCTACAACCCCTACCGCGTCGTCATCGATGCCGAACGACCCGTGGCCGCGCGGGCGCCGCGCACCCTGAGCGCCGCCGTGCCCGTGGCGGCTCCGCCGTCTGCGCCGGCGGCTCCCGCCGCGATGCCCGCGATCGTGCCGGCCGCGCCGGTGGTCGCGGCGCCGTCCGCGCCGGTCGTGCCGGTCACGGTGGACGCCGGCCCCGACGTGCGGCTCTCGGACGAACGGGACGCCGACCTCTCGCCGCGCCCGGCGCCGCCGGAAGTCGACGAGTTCGCCCCTGGCCCGGCGCCGGAGAGTGCGTCGGGCACCGCACCCGCGTCCACGCCGGTGCCTCCGGTGGTGCCCGCGCCGACGGCCGTCCCGCCGCCCGCGCCCGAACGCGCGCCGCTCGTCTCGACCGCGCCGGCCCCCACCGTGCCCGCCGCCAATACCGACGGCAGCTTCTCGCTGGCGCGGCAGCTCGGTCTCGGCATCTCGCGCATCGTCATCGACGCCGGCCACGGCGGTCACGATCCGGGCACGCTCACCTCGGGCACGAACGAAGCGCGCCTCGTGCTCGACGTCGCCCTGCGGCTCGAGAAGCTGCTCGTCAAGGACGGCTTCGACGTCGTGCTGACGCGGCGCACCAATGTCTTCATCCCGCTCGAACAGCGCCCGGCAATCGCCAATCGCGAGGGCGCGGACCTGTTCCTCTCGATCCACGCCAACGCCAGCCGCAACCCGAAGGCGAGCGGCATCGAGGTCTACTACCTCAGCTTCGCGTCGAATCCTGAAGCCGAGGCGGTGGCGGCGCGCGAGAACGCGACCGCGGCCGGCGGCATGCACAACCTGCCAGGCATCGTGCGGGCGATTGCGCTCAACAACAAGCTCGACGAGTCGCGTGATCTGGCGGCGATGGTGCAGCAGTCGCTCACCGCGCGCCTGTCGAAGACCAACACCGGCATGCGCAACCGCGGCGTGAAGAAGGCGCCGTTCGTGGTGCTCATCGGCGCGCAGATGCCGAGCATTCTCGCCGAGATCGGCTTCATCACGAACCGCCAGGAAGCGGCGCTCATCAAGACGCCGGCCTACCGCCAGAAGATCGCCGAGTCGCTGCAGACGGCGGTCGTGCAGTACCAGCGGTCGCTCAAGCGGCAGTCGGCCGTCGCCACGCGCTGAGGCGCGCCCGGGCGACGTCGCGTGCCTACTCGCGCAGGAAGTTGTGGTTGTTGCCGCGCGCCTCGATGGTCGTGACGGCGCGGCCTTTGCGGAACCACACGTAGGTGGCGCCCACGAGCAGTCCGGCGACGAGCGCACCGCCCATGATGAGCCCGGTGAGATGGAAGGCCGACACCGTGACGTCGATCATGCTGACCTCACGAGTGGGTTCCTGCTCGCCGGTCCGGTAGACCGGCGTGACGTTGATCGCTTCGGGCGGCGCGGTCTGGCTCACCCCCCGATTCTAACAGCCCGTCAGCGCGGCAGGTTGCCGGCCGCCAGCTCGACGAGCGTGCGCACCATGACGCCCGATGCGCCTTTGGTCGCCCACGGCCGGGCGTCGTCGATCCAGGCGGTGCCGGCGATGTCGAGATGCGCCCACGGCGTCTCGCCGACGAACTCGCGCAGGAACACCGCCGCCGAGATGGCGCCGGCGGCGCGGCCGCCGCTGTTCACCATGTCGGCGATCTCGCTCTTCATGATGTCCTTGTAGTCGGGCCCGAGCGGCAGCTCCCACACCGCTTCGCCGGCCCGCGCGGCCGCCTGTTTCACCTGGTCGGTGAAGGCCGGCACCGAGCCGAAGAGTCCCGATGTCACCTTGCCGAGCGCGACCACACAGGCGCCGGTCAGCGTGGCGACGTCGACGACGTGCGTGGCGCCCTTCTGCTTCGCGTACCAGAGGCCATCACCGAGCACGAGGCGTCCTTCGGCGTCGGTGTTGTTCACTTCGACCGTGATGCCGGCGGCACCGCGGATGACGTCGCCCGGCTTGAGGGCCTTCCCGCCAGGCATGTTCTCGGTGGTGGGCACGACGGCGACCACCCTGCGCGGAATGCCCAGTCGGGCGATGGCGCGCACGGCGCCGATGACGGCCGCGGCGCCCGCCATGTCATCCTTCATGCGGTCCATGCCGTCGGCCGGTTTGATCGAGATGCCGCCGGTGTCGAAGGTGATGCCCTTGCCGACGAGCCCGAGCACCGGGCCGTCCGTGACGCCGGGCGGCGTGTAGGTCAGGCACAGCAGGCGCGGCGGTTCGGCCGAACCCTTCGCGACACCGAGCAGCAGGCCCATGCCGAGCGCCTCGATCGCCTCGGGCCCGAGCACCTCGGCGTGTACGCCAGGCTCGGCCGTCAAGGCCACGGCGCGGTCCGCGAGCTCGCGCGGCGTGAGCACGTTGCCGGGTTCGTTCGTGAGCAGCCGCGCCTGGTTCACCGCTTCGCCGATGACGAGGCCGCGTTCGAGGGCCGCCGTGCGCCCGGCCGCGATCACGAAGGTCGCCTCGGTCACCGGCGGCAACGGCGCGACAGCTTTCAGATGGCCGTGATTGAAGTTGGCCACCACGACCGCTTCGGCCGCTGCCGCCGTGAGGACCTCGACGTCGGCCGTCAGGTGCGAGAGGTCGACGGCCAGCCGGCCGCACCGATGATCGCGCGCCCAGTGGGCCGCCGTCGCCACCGCGCGGCGCAGACGGTCGGGCGTGAGCGCGCCGGCGCCGGCGCCGACGACCAGGCACCGACCGCCGCCCGCGGAGCCGGCCACGAGGACGTGCCCCATGTCGGCGAGCGGTTCGCCGCGCGTCAGGGCGGCGTCGAATTCACTGCGGGCCGCGGCGGGCAGCCGCGAATGGAAGACGTCGGCCGGCTCACCCGCAAACAGCGCGACGACCACGTCGGCGGACACGGTGTCCGGCGGCGTCGTGACGGCGCGCAACAGGGGCAGCTCGAACGGACTGTGCATCGAAAGACCTCATGCCGGGGGGCAGACAGCTGAGTAGTCTAACATCGCGCCGCCGGGCCTGCCGGCGGGCGCCGGCGATTCTGTGCACGGGCGTGCGCGTCAGCGCGCGAGCGGCAGCAGCCAGAACGCAAGCGAGACCACGACGCTGACGACGGCGAAGCAGATCGCCGCATAGCCCATGATGTCGCGGAAGCCGAGACGGGCGGCCGCGAGGAGCGGCAGCGCCCAGAACGGCTGGATCAGGTTCGAGGCCATGTCGCCCCACGCATACGCGAGGATGACCTCGTCGAGGCCGACGCCGAGCCGGCGTGCGGCGTCGATGATGAACGGCGCCTCGACCGCCCACTTCGAGCCGCCAGACGGCACGAAATAGTTGAGCGCGCTCGAATACCAATAGAGCGCGAGCGGCAGCGTATCGCGCGTGGCCGTGCGCGCGATCGCATCGCCCAGCACGCGGGCGAGCCCGGTGCCTTCGATGATGCCGTACATGCCGGCGTACAACGGGAACTGCAGCACGACACCGGCCAGGAGTCGCGCCCCCTGCTCCCCTGCCGCCATCACCGACGCCAGGCGTCCGTGCAGCACGATTGCCGTCATCAGGAACACGAAATTCAACACATCGAGCGTCAACTGCAGCCCCGACGCGCGCACGTACGAGGCCAGCCACGCCGCGCCGACGGCGCCGAGTGCGTACGGCAGCACGCGTGTGTTGTCACACCAGGCCGCGAACGTGCGGGCCGGCGGCGCCGGGGGCGGCGTGAAACGTTCGAGCGCATCGAGCGCGTCCGGCGAGACCGTGACCGCGTCGGCCGCGGCCGGATGCAGCCGCCACACCACCGCCGCCATCACCACGGTGACCACGGCGGCCAGGCCCAGGTTGAAGGGCGCGAAGGTCGTCGCGGCAAGGGGCACGAGGCCGGAAGTCTTCTCGAGGAAATTGCCTGGCGAGGCCATCAGCAACGGCACCGAACCACTCAGGCCCGCATGCCAGGTCGTGCCCATGCCGAGGTAGGCGGCGGCGACGAGCAGGCGGAAATCCACGCGCGGCTGCGCGCGGGCGATGTGGCGCACGAGCATCGCCGAGCCGACGAGGCTCAGGCCCCAGTGCAGCCAGGCGAGCAGCATCGACACGACCGCCATGAGCGTGGCCGCCCTGGCCGGCGAGCCGGCGGCCAGGGCCACCAGTCGGAACAGCCGGTCGACCGGGGGCGCCGTGGAGACGAGGAAGCCCGTGAGCACCACGAGCGCCATCTGCATCGCGAACGGGCTGAGCGCCCAGAAGCCGTGGCCCCAGGCCACCACGGCATCACCAGGCGTGGCGCCGATGGCGATGGCGCCGGCGAAGGTCACGCCGGTCAGCAGCACCGCGATCGCAAACGCGCTCGGCACATACCGCTCGGCGACGGTGGCAAGCAGCGTGGCGACACGGGCGAACACGCGGCCATTGTAGCCGCCGGGGCCGCGTGATCGGGGCGCGTTACATGACGGCCGACGGCTCGACGACCGGATCGCCCGACATCGACCGCGGCGGCACGGGCGGCGGAACGACGGCCCAGCGGCCAAGTCCGGTCATGACCGCGGCACCGAGGCCCACCGTCCAGACGACGTACTCGACGATGGTGCCGACGACCAGGAGAGTCACGGTCACGGCGCGCAGCGCGTCCGGGCCCACGCCGGCGAGGCGCGCGAGGAATGTCGGCAGCACGATGATGACGAGACCGGCGAGCACCGACACGACGGTGTCGTTGCCGGTGACGTGCTCGCCGAGGCGTGCCGCCAGGCTCGTGAAGCCGAGCACCATCGTCGCGAGCATCGCGAACACGGCCAGCGGCACCACGATCGCCACGAACGGCAGGCCGACGATGGTGATGGCCATCACGATGGCGACGACGATGAGCGCCGGCACGAAGACCGCCTGCGCGGCGAGGCCGACGAGGCCGGCACGCACGGGCGTCGCCACGGCAGCGGCGCCGATACGCGTCACGCGGCTCCGCGCGAAGAAGGCGACGGCCACCATCGCGATGGCCAGCAGCAGGATGCGCGTGGTGGTGCCGGCCAGCGGCAGCCAGCTCGCGGCGCCGCCCGGCTCGAACCACGACCAGCCCACCGTGGGCCACGACCAGCGCGGCCACGAGGCACCTTCGGCGTGGTGCACGGCGCCGGAGTGGCGCGCGCCCTCGGCCATGGTGAGTGTGCCGCCCACGATTGTAAGGTCGCCGCGTACGTCAGCGGTGGGTCCGAGCGTCAGGTCGCTGCCGACGACGACGACGTCTTCACGGACGCGGCCCTCGATCCGCACGCTGCCGCCGAGCGAGAAGACGCCGTCGGTCACTTCTTCATCAGCGGCCACGACGATCGGCTTGGCCACGCCGAGCCGGGCGCCGGTGCGGCGGTAGACCGGTTGCGCTTCGGCGGCTGACGGACGGTCGAACACGGGCGGCGCGGGGGGGCTTGCGGGCTGCGGAGGCGGCGCCGGGTTGGCAGCCGCGGCCGGGGTGGGAGTCGGAGGCGCCACCGGTGGCGTGCTGCCGGCGAACAGCCGGCGCAGGGCTTCGTTGTCGAGGTACGAGAGGCGCAGCACGAGGTCGGCGTCGGCGCCGAAACGGCGGCGGAGTTCCTCGCCTGAGAGCGGCACCCCGCGGCTCAGCACCACGCCGCGGTCGATTTCGATGCGGCGGTCGGCGGTGCGTCCGGCGAGCGCGATGCCGTCGCGCAGCGGCACGATCTCGAAGCGCGCCTCGACCTGGCGCCGCAGCGCCTCGTCGGCGCCAACCCTGTCGGGCTGTTCCGCGGCGCGCACGGAGATGACCGCCGAGAGTGCGGCCAGTGCCAGCACCACGCGCACGGCGCGACTCACCTTCCGCGATGTCCCTGCTGCCATGCCGCCTCCCGGCGGGCGACCCTGCGCCCGTCTCGTCACGTACGGACGAGCCCGAGCCCCACGAAGTTCCCGTCGACCAGCCGCCATGCCGCCACCGCAGGCGACGGCACGAGGCCGACGATGACATAGAGGAAGTCCGGCGCGGCCTCGGCCGTATCGGCCGGTGACGGGCGGGACCCGCCGGCCGGATGTGAGTGATAGGCCCCGATGACCGCCAGGCCGTCGCGCCGCGCGTCGCGCAGCGCCGCGAAGTGCGCCGCTGGGTCGATCGTGTAGCGCGTGGGCGACGGGTCCACGTTCGCCGCCGGCACGATCCGGTGCACGTCGTGGCCGTGGCCGACAAGCAGTCCGCAGGCCTCGCGTGGGGCCGCGGCGGTGGCCTCGGCCACGAGCGCGGCCACCAGGCATGCCGGGAGCGTGAGCGGTGCGGCGCCGCCGTCCACGGCCGCCCTAGAAGGTGCCGAGCGGTACGGCGGACGTGAGCGGCGCGGCCGTCGCCGCGCGCACGGTCTCTTCGGTCGTGCCTTCGGCGATTTCGCGCAGTACGAGGCCGCCGGGCGTGACCTCGATGACCGCGAGTTCGGTGACGATGAGGTCGACCACGCCCATGCCGGTCAGCGGCAGCGTGCACTGCGGCAGGATCTTCGACCCGCCGCCCCTGGTGGTGTGCTCCATCGCGATGATGACGCGGCGGGCGCCGGCCACGAGGTCCATCGCGCCGCCCATCCCCTTCACCATCTTGCCGGGCACCATCCAGTTGGCGAGGTTGCCCGACGCGTCCACTTCGAGCGCCCCGAGCACGGTGACGTCGATATGTCCGCCGCGGATCATGGCGAACGAGTCGGCGCTGCTGAAGTAACTCGTGCCCGGCAGTTCGGTCACGGTTTCCTTCCCGGCGTTGATGAGGTCGGCGTCGACCTCCTCCTCGGACGGATACGGGCCCACGCCGAGCATGCCGTTCTCGGAATGCAGCGTGATCTCGATGCCCGGCGGCAGGAAGTTGGCGACGAGGGTCGGCATGCCGATGCCGAGGTTCACGTAGTCGCCGTCCTTCAGCTCGCGGGCGACGCGGCGGACGATGCGTTCGCGGATGTCCATGGTCAGGCCCTCACCGTGCGCTTCTCGATCTTGCGGCTGAAGGCCGTACCCTGGAAGATCCGCTTCACGAAGATCCCGGGGGTGTGCACGTGGTCGGGCACGATCTGCCCCGCCTCGACCAGGTGTTCGACCTCGGCGATGGTGACTTTCGCGGCCGTGGCCATCATGGGGTTGAAGTTGCGCGTGGTGCGCCGGTAGACGAGGTTCCCGACGGTATCGCCCGTCCACGCCTTTACGAACGCGAAGTCGGCGGTGAGGCTCCGCTCCATCACGTAGAGCCGCCCGTCGAACTCGCGCACGTCCTTGCCCTCGGCGACGACGGTGCCGACGCCGGTCGGCGTGTAGAACGCGGCGATGCCGGCGCCGCCGGCGCGGATGCGTTCGGAGAAGGTGCCCTGCGGCACGAGTTCGACCTCGATCTCCTTCTGGAGATACTGCCGCTCGAATTCCTTGTTCTCGCCCACGTAGGTCGAAATCATCTTGCGGATCTGCCGCGCTCTGAGCAGCACGCCGACGCCGTGGTCGTCGGTGCCGGCGTTGTTGCTGACGATGGTGAGGTCGCGCACGCCCTTCCGGTGCAGCGCGGCGATGAGGTGCTCGGGCACCCCGCACACGCCGAATCCGCCCATCATGATCGTGGCGCCGTCGTGCACGGCCTCGACGGCCGCTTCCGCGTCGCGAACAACCTTCTGCATGCCGCGATTATAACGGCGGCAGGCGCCGGCGGCCGGCGTTGGCGTCGCGGAAGAGCGTCTGCACCACCTCGGCGTCGGCCGCGTCGAGGGCGTCGGCCAGGGCGAGCAGCCGGGCTGCCGTGGCGCGCACGAGCGGCGAGAGCAGGTCGGCGTTCGACGCGAAGACCGGCTGCCACATGCCCACCGGTCCTTCGGCGATCCGCGTCGAATCGCGAAGTCCGCCGGCCGCCGCGGCCAGCGCGGCATCGTCGGCCGCGCCGGCCACCGTGGCCATGAGCACGCTCGCGACGGCCTGCGGCAGGTGACTGATGGCGGCGACGGCGGCGTCGTGGGTGTCGGGGTCGGTCTCGATGACGCGGGCGCCGCAGCCTTCGGCGAACGCCCGCGCACGTTCGACCGCTTCCGGCGGCGCGTCGCCGCCAGTCAGAAACCACGGCCGGTCGTCGAAGAGCGTCGCGCGCGCGTGCTCGGGACCCGGCCTCGAGCCGCCGGCCATCGGATGTCCGCCGACGAAGGTCGAGAGTCCGGTGGCCACCGCCTGCATGTGCGGGCGGCGCTTCACGCTGCCCACGTCGGTCACCGCGCAGCCCTGGGCCTCGCGGGCGAGGCGCCGCATCCAGACGGCATACGCGTCGATCGGCACCGCCAACACTGCCAGATCGAACGCCGGCAGCGGGGCCTCCGCGTCGAGGTGGACGTCGAACGGCGCGTGTGTGCGCGCCACGGCGTCCATCGCGGTCACGTGCACGGCGGGCCAGCGGCGCTTCGCGGCCAGGGCCACCGACGTGCCCAGCAGTCCCGCGCCGACGACGAGCAGCCGCTCAAACGGCGCGGCGGTCACCGGGCTAGCGCGCCCAGCCGCGGCGCGCCATCGGCTCGAGGCAGATGCTGCGGCCGATGGCCGGGGCGATGATACGGAGTTCCGCCATCAGGCGTTCGAACTGCACCGGGAAGAGCGACTGCGCGCCGTCGGACCAGGCGTGATCCGGATCGCAGTGCACCTCGATGAGCAGGCCGTCGGCGCCGGCGGCCGCCGCGGCGCGGGCCATCGGCGCTACCTTGTCGCGTCGTCCCGTGCCGTGGCTCGGATCGACGAACACCGGCAGGTGCGACAGCTCCTTCACGATCG
>CADEFD010000032.1:37417-42948 GCA_902826515.1 uncultured Acidobacteriota bacterium | reverse complement strand
GCGATGCCGGTGGCGCCGTTCACGAGCAGGTTCGGGATGCGCGACGGCAGCACGACGGGCTCGGTGCGCGTGCCGTCGTAGTTGGGACGGAACGGCACCGTCTCCTGATCGATCTCTTCGAGCACTTCGTCCGAGAGGCGCGCCAGCCGGCATTCCGTGTAGCGCATCGCCGCCGCCCCGTCGCCGTCGAGCGAGCCGAAGTTGCCCGAGCCGTCGATGAGCGGATAGCGCAGCGAGAACGACTGCGCCATGCGGACGAGCGTCTCGTAGAGCGCCGAATCGCCGTGCGGATGGTAGTTGCCCATCACGTCGCCCACGACCTTGGCGCACTTGCGGTGCTTGGCGTCGGCGGTGAGGTTCTGCTGCCACATCGTGAAGAGGATGCGGCGCTGCACGGGCTTGAGGCCGTCGCGCACGTCGGGCAGGGCGCGCGACGTGATGACCGAGAGCGCGTAGTTCAGGTACCGGCTCTGCGCCGCGTCGTGCAGGGCCACGGCGCCGTCGCCGGAGCCGCCCGCGGGCGGCGAAGGCGGACCGCCGGCCGGTGGGGGCGTCGTGCCAGAGTCGTCTGCGGGGCTGTCGAAGAGGGACGGTTCGGGTTTGCGCTTGGCCATCAGTCGTCTTCAGGATACTCGGGAGCCGTCAGATCCAATGCACCTCGTGGCCGACGGCCGCGAGATACTGCTGAAAACCGGCACCGGAGAGCACGAGCGTGGCGGTGTTGACATTCGGATGAAAGGCCACGCGCGCGGCGTCGCGGATGGCGACGTCGATTGCCACTTCCACCTTGTGCCCGGGATCGTTGATGAGGCCGAAGGGCGAGACCGACCCCGGCGTGAGGCCAAGATGCGTGAGCAGGCGCTCGGGCGAGGCGAAGCCGAGTTTCTTCTCGCCGAAGTGTTCGCCGAGCGTGGCCAGATCGCCGCGCCGGGTGAGGGCCATGACCACGAGGAAGTGGCGGCTGCCCTTCGGGTTGCGCAGGAAGAGGTTCTTCGCGTGCAGCGCGTCGATGCCGCCCCAGTACTGCTCGGCTTCAGCCACGGTCGCGACCGGCGGGTGTTCGTGCCGTTCGCAGATGATGCCGAGGTCTGCAAGATATCGTTCCACGGGGGACATCCGGTAGATGATAGGCCCAGTGTTCGCCCGCGCGCTCCTTGCCGCCGCCGTGATACTGGCCGCCGCCCCCGCGGCGGACGCCCAGGCGCCACTCACGGCGAACCTGACGTCGAGCGTGCTCGGCGAAGGGCGCGCCTACACGGTGCATCTGCCGGACGGCTACGCGCGCGACACCCAGCGGCGGTATCCGGTGGTCTACGTGCTGGATGGCCCGCCGCTCGACGCGCACACGGCGCAGGGCGCGCGACCACTCGCGGCCGCCGGCCAGGCGCCGGGCCTCATCGTGGTGGGCATCCCCAACATGCAGCGCAGCGGCCGGGCCCGCGACTTCCTGCCGCCGTTCCTGTCGTTCGCGCGGCGCGACGGTTCGCCTTTCACGGGCGGCGCCGACCGCTTCCTGCGCTTCCTGCGCGAGGAGCTCGTGCCGCGCATCGAACGCGACTACCGCACGATGCGTCCGCGGCTGCTCGTGGGACACAGCCTCGGCGCCATCTTCGTCAGCTATTCGGTAGGCGCGGCGCCGTCCGTCTTCGACGCCCGCTTCGCGCACAGCCCCGCGATCTGGCGCGACGAAGATGCGATCGCGGACGATCTGGCGCGCAGCCTGGCGTCCGCCCGCGGGCTCGGCGGCTTTTTCTACCTGAGCGTCGGCGAAAAGGAAGGCGGCGGCCTCGGCGACGGCTACGCGAAACTCCACACGGTGCTGCGCACGCACGCGGCGGCGGCCGGGCTGCGCTGGCGCGCGGACGTCACGCCCGGGGCCGTGCACGAAACCAACGTGGCGCGCTCGACGCCGTCGGCGCTGCGCGCGTATTTCGCCGGCCTCGCCCCGCCGAAGCGCTGAGCCGCGGCTAGAGCCCGGGCACGAGCTTGCCGGGGTTCATCAGGTTCCCCGGATCGACGGCGCGCTTGATCGTGCGCATCAGCTCCAGCGCGTCTTCGCCGTGTTCGCGCGCGAGGTACTTGAGCTTCCCCATCCCGACGCCGTGTTCGCCGGAACACGTGCCGCCGAACGACAAGGCCCGTTCGACCAGCCGGTGGTTGGCAGCGGCCACACGCGCGAGTTCCTCGGGGTCGTCCGGGTCGAGCATGAAGATCAGATGGAAGTTGCCGTCGCCGGCATGACCCACGAGCGGCGCGACGAGGTTCGACGCCGCCAGATCCTTCCGAGTCTCGACGATACATTCGGCCAGGTGCGCGATCGGCACGCAGACATCACTCGTCCACGCCTTGCAGCCGGGCCGCGACGCGATGGTGGCGTAGAGCACGTTGTGCCGCGCCTCCCAGAGCTTCGCGCGTTCTTCCGCCGAGGCCGTCCACTGGAAGGAGGTGACGCCGTGTTCGTCGGCCACTTCGCGGACGAGCCGCGCGTGTTCCTCGACCACGGCCGGGCTCGGACCGTGGAACTCGAAGAGCAGCGTGGGCACTTCCGGCAGCGACGTCTTCGAGAATCGGTTCACGATGGCCAGCTGCACTTCGTCGATGATCTCGATGCGCGCCACCGGCACGCCGAGCTGAATCGTCTGGATGACGGTGGTCGCCGCACCTTCCATCGTCTGGAACCCGCAGACGGCCGTCGAGATCGCTTCCGGGCGTCCGTAGAGACGCAGCGTCACTTCGGTGATGACGCCGAGCGTGCCTTCCGAGCCCACGAAGAGGCGCGTGAGGTCGTACCCCGACGACGACTTGCGGGCCCGGCCGCCGGTGGTCACGATGCGGCCGTCGGCAAGCACCACGGTCAGGCCGAGTACCGTCTCGCGCATGGTGCCGTAACGCACGGCCGCCGTGCCCGAGGCGCGCGTGGCGGTCATGCCGCCGATCGTGGCATCCGCGCCCGGATCCACCATGAACATCAGGCCGGTGTTCTTCAGGTGTGCGTTCAGCTTGCGGTGCGTGAGGCCGGCCTCCACCGTGATGTCCATGTCGTCGGGGCTGAGGCGCAGCACCTTCGTCATGCGCGTCAGGTCAAGAGACACGCCGCCGCGGATGGCGTTCACGTGCCCTTCGAGCGAACTGCCGATGCCGAAGGGGATGATCGGCGCGCCGTGCCGCACGCAGGCCTTCACGATGGCGCTGACGTCTTCCGTGGTCTCGGGATACACCACCGCATCCGGCTCGGCTGCGGCGTGCCACGACTCGCCGTGGCTGTGGTGGTCGCGCACGGCGGCGGCGGTTGAGACGCGGTCGCCCAGCAGGGCGCGAAGGTCCGAAACGAGGGCGGCGGCGATATCGGGCGCAAGCGGCATGATGGCGTGAAGAGGGCCAGTATATGCCGCCCACTTCGTCGTAGAGTGAGAGGCGGTGGCGCAACTCCTCTCTGTCCGGCGTCTCGTGCGCGCGGCGACGGCGCTCGTCCTGACCGGCCTCATCGCCCTGGCCGGCCACGAGGCGTTCGCCCGGCAGCGCCGCCTGGGCGTGTCGAACCGCTACCCCGTCCCCACCGAGTCGAGTTTCGACGGCGGCTTCAACTTCTGCCGGATCGCCTTCCAGACCGGACGCTTCCGCCGCGGCGGCAACTGGGTGGTGGACTACCCGCGCGCCGACGTCAACCTGTCGATCCGGCTCTCGGAACTCACCAAGGTGCGCATCAGCCGCGACGGCGAGCGCGAGCCGCGGCATTTCGTGCTGCCGCTGACCGACCCGTCGCTCTTCCGCTGCCCGTTCGTGATGATGACCGAACCCGGCGGCCTCACGCTCGACGACGCCGAAGTCGCGCGGTTGCGCGAGTACCTGCTCAAGGGCGGCTTCCTCTGGGCCGACGACTTCTGGGGCGAAATCGCCTGGCAGAACTTCGAGCAGGAGATGCGCAAGGTGCTGCCGGCGGCGGAGTTCGACCTGCGCGACCTCGACGGCGACCATCCGCTCTTCCGCACGCAGTTCCCCGTGCAGGAGGTCAAACAGATCCCGTCGATCAACTTCTGGGCGGGCACCGGCGGCGACACCTCCGAATGGGGCAACGACAGCCGCGAGCCGCGCGCCCGCGCCTTCATCGACAAGCAGGACCGCGTCGTGATGCTCGCGACCCACAACACCGACTACGGCGACTCCTGGGAGCGCGAGGGCGACGACCCCGACTACTTCCAGACCTTCTCGATCGACGGCTACGCGTTCGGCATCAACGTGGTGCTCTACGCGATGAGCCACTGACCGCCGCGATGCCCGCCCGCTGCCTGCCCGCCTGGAGTGCCCTGATGGTCCCTCTCGTTCTGCTGCTCGTCACGTCCACGCTCGCCGCGCAGGATCCCGGCACGAAGAAGGTGCCGAACGACTCGGTGGAGATCACCGCCCGCGGCTGCCTGAAGGGCCGCGTGTTCGCCGCCGCCGCGCGCACGGAAGAAGAAGGCGTACAGCTCGGCCCGGACGTCGGCGGCCGCAGCTTCCGCGTCGCCGCGCCGAAGGCGGTGATGAACGACGTCAAGAAACACAACGGCCACTGGGTGGCCATCGTGGGCATCGTGCGCAAGTCGGATCTGTCCGAGCCGATGCTCGGCACGCGGGTGGGCGGCGCGCGCGTGATCGTGGGCCAGCCGGGCCGCGACCCGATGCGCTCGAACCTGCCCACGCCGGCGCCGGTGCCCGTGATGGACGTCTCGTCGGTGCAGTTCCTCGGCGAGGAGTGCCCGATCCGCTGAGTTCGGGCGCATGCGGCGGAATGCGGCGCCCCGTGCGGCGCGGTGATAGTGGGGCATGCCCACCGCGTCTGCCGCCCCCGCGTCCCTGGACGTCTACGCCTGGCCCGAGGTGCAGGCGAGCCTCGATCAGCAAGGCTGGGCGATGTTGCCCGGACTGCTCGACCGCGACACCTGTGACGAGGTGTCGGCGTGGTACGACACCGGGGCGTGGTTCCGCAGCCGCGTCGTGATGGCGCGGCACGGGTTCGGACAGGGCGAGTATCAATACTTCGCCTACCCGCTGCCGCCGCTCGTGGCCACGCTGCGTGAGACGCTCTTTCCCCGGCTGACGCCCGTGGCCCGGGCATGGAACGCACGGCTGGGGATCGACACGGCGTATCCCGAGACGCTCGCCGACTACACCGCCGCGTGTCACGCCGCCGGACAGCTCCGGCCCACGCCGCTCCTGCTCCGCTACCGCGAGGGAGACTTCAACGCGCTGCACCAGGACCTCTACGGCACGCTGGTGTTTCCGCTGCAGGTGGCGGTGCTGCTCTCGGAGCCCGGACGCGATTTCACCGGCGGCGAGTTCGTGCTGACGGAGCAGCGGCCGCGCATGCAGTCACGCGCCGAGGTGGTGCCGCTGAGACAAGGCGACGCGGTGGTCTTCGCCGTGCACCATCGTCCGGTGACGGGCACGCGCGGCGCCTATCGCGTCAATCTGCGGCATGGCGTGAGCCGCATCCGGAGCGGCCTGCGGCACACGCTCGGGATCATCTTCCACGACGCGACGTAAGAGCTACG
>CADEFD010000032.1:28948-37317 GCA_902826515.1 uncultured Acidobacteriota bacterium | reverse complement strand
GCGGCCTGCGGCACACGCTCGGGATCATCTTCCACGACGCGACGTAAGAGCTACGGCCCGGGTGCGCCGATGGTGGACGCCGTCACGAAGTCGTCCAGCAGCCGAATCGCCTCGTCGCGGTCGGCCTGCTTCACGAACACGCGCACGCCGCCGATGGCAAGGCTGTAGGCGGGCTGCACCCCGAGCAGGTACGGCTCGGGTACCATCGCCTCGATGCCGTGGCCGGCGAGGATCGACCGCATGAGGTGCGCCTCGTGCGGATACGCGACCTGGCGGATGACCACCCACTCGTCGTCGCTCATCGCGGACTCTTACGGGATCGTCGTGGACGTCTCGAGCGACGGACCGGACGCGCCGCACGCGTTGGTGGCGAACATGCGGATGAAGTACGGTCCGCGCGGCACGAGGCCCGAGGCGCTCGTCACCGTGCCCGGCAACCCGACGCCCCCCCGGTCCGCGCCGCCGCTCGTGGAACCCGCATGCACGATGTAGGTCGTGGGAATGGCGCCGCTCGCCGGCGCGTTCCACCGCAGGGTGAGCCGCCCCGGCTGCGCCGACGCCACGACGCCGGTTGGCACGGCGGGAATCGTGCACGTGCCCGGCTGGGCCACGATGACCGCTTCGTTCGACGCCACGCCGGCGCCGGCCGCATTCAGCGCCACGATGCGGACGTAGTAGGTGCCGGGCGGCGCTTCCGCCGCAAACGTGCGCGCGGTCGCCGGCAGCGGCGCGACGCCGATGTCGCTGAGCCCCGGACCACTGCCGGCCCGCACCTGGTAGCCGGTGATGATCGGCCCCTGCGGGTTTTCCGTCCACTGCATCGCCACCGACGTGTTCTGCACGGTCGCGAGGAGCGCCAGCGGCGCCAGCGGTGGCCCCGCCTGGCCGGTCGCGAACTGCACTTCGTTCGACGGGCCACTCACACCGGCAGCCGTCTGCGCGCGCAGGCGCACGAAGAAGACGCCGTTCGGCGCGTTGAACACGGTGTAGGTCAGCGTGTCGCCCGTCAGGATGACCGCGATGGTCTGCCCCGGCGCCGTGCCCGCTTCGAGTCGATACCCGGTCAGTGGTTCCGCCGCGGCTGACGCCGGCGCCTGCCACGTGAACGTGACGCGGTTGCGCACGACGACGGCCGCCAGGCCCTGCGGCGGGGTGGGGACGGCAGACGGCCCCACGGTGACGACGAACGCGGCAGTGCTCGAGAGCGCGCCGTCACTCGCCGTGAGCGTGATGGTGGAGGTGCCGTACTGCCCGATGCTCGACACCGTGACGCTGGCGTTGCCGAGCACGTCAGGCGCGACGAGTTGCACGCGGTTCTGCGGAATCACGGCCGGATTCGACGATGTGGCCGTCAGCGTCACCGGCGAGCCCTGCGGATCGGCCACGACAAAGCGCAACACACCGGTGGAGGCGCCGGCGCCGGCATCGAAGAGGGTGCGGTTGCCGGGCGGATTGGCGAAGGCCGGCGGCGCCGGCGTCGAGACGCCCACGGTGAGCACGCCGGCCAGTGACGACGTCTGCCCGTCCGGGTTGGTGATGGTGAGCGTACGCACGCCGGCGGCGGCGCCCGACGTGTTGAGCACGAGCGTGAGTGACGTCGGGCTGTTGACCACAACATCGGTCACGACGACGCCCGTGCCGCTCACCGTGGCGCTGAGCCGGCGCGCGAAGCCTGGCCCGGGGTCGAAGAAGCCGCGGCCGCCGCTCACCGTGCCGGTGACCTGCACGAGCAGTGTACCCACGCCGGCATCGATGACGGCCGGCGCGATGCTCGCAATCGCGGGCGGCGGCGGCGCCAGCAGGCGCACGATGCGCACGGCATACGAGTTGGTGGCGTTGACGTACTGCTGCAGCGTCCAGAACGTCATGTCGTCGTCCGGGTCGACGCTGGTGTAGGAATAGTCGCCCCAGCGCTGCACGGTATCCGGCGCCGTCTGCTGGTTGTAGGCGAAGGACGTGTTGCTGCTGTAGGCCTGCGGCGCGTCCATGGCGCCGGGGGCGTCGGTGGCCAGGCGGCCGGTGAAGGCGGTGTTCACGCGCGTGGTGGCGCCGCCCATCGACATGCCGAGCGCCACGTGCCCCTGGCCGTTGGCCATGAGGGCGCCCATCCAGTAGTGCACGGGATTCGACGAGGCGCTGTCGAACACGGTGCCCGACTGCACGACCGACGGCGTGGCGTCGAGCCCGCCGAGTTCGTACCAGCGCACGGCGTTGCGGCCGCCGGTGGCCTCCCCCTGACCGGTGGTGTCCACCTCGATCTGCTGCGAGGTCCACAGGCGTCCGTTGCGGATGACCGCCTGCAGCAGCCGGTCGTCGAGTCCGTCGAGCGGCAGCGTGCCGCCGGGATGCGGCACGTCCACCGGCACCGCCGTGGGTGCGACGCCGATCGCGACGGGCCCCGAGATCGACGGCGCGGCGCCGGGGCTGCTGATGCGGTGCAGCACGAGACTGCCGAAGAACGCGTTGTCCACCCCGATGACGTAGCCGGTGTTGGTGTTGGCGTCGAAGTTGTCCACGCCCTGCGGCGAGTAGATGCCGTTGCTGTTGAAGGTGGGCAACACGCCATCGAACTGCGCGACCGACAGGGTGCCGCCGACGAGGGCGGCCTTGTTCACGACGTAGACCGAGACCGAGTCGAAGCCGAGGTTGTTGAGGTCGGCGCCGCAGAACTGGTTGACGCCAATGTAGAGCGCGTCTTCATCCACACCGAGGGATGGATAGTCAGCGAGGCACCCGAAGGCGCCGCTGCCGGCTTCGCTGCGCGTATTCGCCCACTGATGGAAACTCCAGGCGGTGGCGGGAGTAATCGTGGGTCCGTCGCTCACCGCCAGCACGAAGCGGTTCGGCACGGCCACCGTGATCATCAGCACGAACCAGCGGCTGGTGCGGCGGTCGTAGCGCACGCGCGGATCCGTGGTCACGCCGGCGCCGCGGACCGCGGGCGGGAAGAACACGTCGGTGTCGGCGTCGAGCGCGCCGTCGGCCGCGCCCGTGCTCTTGGCGATCGTGCGCAGGCGCCCGTTCAGGCCCACGAGATACTGCGTGGGACCGATGTCGCCCATCGTGTCCGGCGGCAGCGCGCCCGTGTCGGCGATGGTCGCCACGTCGACGTTCGGCGCGGCGATCGTCTGCGCCACGGCGGGCGCATCGGCCCGGTCGGCCGTGACCGGGGCAGCCGCGGCAGCCGGTGCGAGCACGAGCGGACTCTGCGTGAGCCGGTCGCGGACGGGTTTGCGCTTCCTGGCGCGAGGCCGGGTGCGCCAGTCCATCACCACGACGCCGCGGCGGGCCTGGTCGGCCATCGCATCGGCGGTGCGTCGCGTGGTGGCCGCAGCGCCGGTCCAGACCGCCGCCGGCGTGTTCACGGCCGTCGTCCCGACAGGCCCGTCCACACCGGGCACGGCCGGGCGTTCCACGGCCACCGGCGCCAGGCGCTGCAGGGGCTGCCGGGCGTCTTCGTCAGGCCCTCCGTTCGAGCAGGCGGCGAGGAGGGCGGTCAGGCCCAGCAGGACGAACAGGCGAAACGTGGGCACCATGTGGACTCAGCAGACCTGGCCTTGAGAGTTTCGGCCGCCGGACCCGCGAGCGTTAGCGCCAGCCGGGCCGTGCCCCGGCTCGCGGGACTGCTACGATGCCTGAGTATGCCGTCCGCCGCGCCCGGATTCACCGCGAAGACCCTGACATTCCTGCGCGCACTCAAGCGCAACAACCGCCGCGAGTGGTTCCACGAACGCCGGGCCGACTACGACCAGCACGTGCATGCGCCGATGGTGGCCGTGGTCGAACAGCTCGCCCTCGACTTCGCGAAGGTGGCCCCGGATTTCGTCGCCACGCCGAAGATCTCGATGTTCCGGCCGTGGCGCGACACCAGGTTCAGCGCCAACAAGGCGCCGCTCAAGACCAACGTGGCGGCCGTGTTCCCGCACCGGGCCCTCGGGCGGATGCAGGGCGCGGGCCTCTACTTCGAGGTCTCGACCGAGTCGGTCTGGATCGGCGGCGGCCTCTACGCGCCCGACGCCGCGATGCTGCATGCGGTGCGGCAGCACATCGTCGATCATCATCGCGAGCTGGCGAAACTCGTCGCGGCGCCGAAGTTCAAGGCGCTGCTCGGCTCCGTCACCGGCACGTCTGCCACCCGTATGCCACGCGGCTTCGATGCCGCACATCCGGCGGCGGACCTGCTGCGTCACAAGCAGTTCCTGGCGGCGCGCGAGGAGGCGCCGGCGTTTGCGGCGCGTCCCGACTTCTACAAGCACCTGCTCGCCACCTTCGCGGCGATGGCGCCGTTCGTGAGTTTCCTCAACGAGCCGATCGTCGCGATGCGGCGCCGGCTCGATCGCGATCCGCTGGTGGCCGACCGGGCCGCCCGCGGTGGCCGTCGCGACGACCACTGATTCCGGAGACGACTGCCATGTATCTCACACGTTCCGCCCGCCTTCTCGCCTCCTGCGCCGTGGTCACGGTTGTCGCCGCGGCGCCGTCAGCCGGCCGCACCCAGACGCCGCCGCCGCAGATCGTCATCGGCGCCACCGTGGCACAGCGGCAGGAAGCGGCGCGGGCGCTGATTCCGCTGCTCAAGGACGTGCGGACGCACGCGCAGCCCGGCGTCACGACGAAACCGGGCACCGTGCCCGACTCGCCGTTTGCCGGCACGCAGACCACCCTCTTCGCCTTCACGCTGAGCAAGCGGTCGGTGCCGGTGGATCAACGCGTGGTCAGGGCGATGAACCAGCTGCTCGACTGGAACATCGGCGCGAGCGGCCACGACGACCTGGCGCAGCTCTTCGACAAGTGGCTCATCGAACTCGAAGCGCGGTCCACCGGCGCCATGCGCCTCAGCGGCGGCGGGCTCTGCGACGTCAACTGCGTGGTGAAGCGGATGACCACGCTCGACGAGACCTGGGGCAGCTCCCCGCGCAACCGCGCCGACGAGCGTGACGAGCTGCTGCTCGACGCGTTGAAGGTGGCGGTGCTCGAGAAGGAGTAGCGTCTACCGCGCCGGCTGCACGCCGCGTGTCGCAATCGCGAAGAGCACCGCGCCCACGGCGAGAGCGACGACGCCCGAGAGCAACTGCTGCGAGGTCGCGCCGGCGAGAATGCTGCTCGTGATCGCGATGGCGAGGAGCGGAATCACCGGGCCGAGGGGCGCCGTGAACTGGGCCGGCGCCACACGCGAGGCGCGGTCGGCCCGGCGTAGGCGCAGCGTGGCGCCGCAGGCCGAGAGATACACCACGAGGCGCGCCACCGCACTCACTGCTGCAAGGAACACGAACGAACCGGTGAGCGCGAGCACCACGAGCACGACCGACGTGAACCAGATGGCCACGTACGGCGTGCGGAACTCGGGATGCACCTTCGCGAAGACCGGCGGCAGGTCGCCGTTTTCGGCCAGCGCGTAGACCGTGCGCGAGCCCGAGAGCAGCTGCCCCATGTTGTTCCCGGTGGTCGAGATGACCGAGCCGAGGCTCACGAGCAGGCCGCCGAACGCGCCCATGATGAGCGCCGACGCATCGGCGATAGGCGTGGTCGTCGCGCCCACATCCGGCAGCAGGCCGGTGGCGACGGCCGCCGTGAGCGTCATCACCGCCGACACGATCAGGATCACCGCGACGAACGCGAAGGGCACGTCCTTTTTCGGATTCGACGCTTCCCCCGCCGGGATGCCGGTGACCTCGTAGCCGCCATACGCGAAGATGAGGAGCAGCGCCGCCTGCCCGAGCTCGGTGAGCGGCGCCGGGCCCGACGGCACGACGCGGCTCCAGTCGGCGAACCACACGCCCACCAGCGCGAACACGATGAGCGGCAGCAGCTTCCCGATCGTGAAGAAGTTGACGAGCCACGAGGTCTGCCTGATCCCGCGCAGGTTGGCCCATGTGAGGCCGCCGAGCACCGCGAGGATGACGAGCGCGCGCGGCGCGCCCGTTGAGACGACGGGCCAGTAGTAGCCGAGCGCCAGCGCCAGGCCGTTGATGACCGAGGCGCCGCTCGAGACGCGGCTGAACCACAACATCCAGCCCACTTCGAAGCCCACGAAGCGGCCGAAGGCGGCCCGCGCCGGGCCGATCGGTCCGCCGGTACTGTCGAAGCGGCTGCCTACCTCGGCGAAACAGAGCGCGACGAAGAGCGACGCCAGGCCGACGCCGAGGAACATGAGCGGCGCCCACGAGCCCACGAGCTGCGCCACCTGCGCCGGCAGGATGAAGATGGCGGCGCCGATGACCTGGTTCACGCCGATGGCCGTCAGGTCCCATCGGCCGAGCGCCCGGCGAAGTGCCGGGACGGAGGCTGGCGCGCTCACCCGCGCGCCACCCAGTCGGCGTAGAGCTCGGGGCGGCGATGGCGCAGGAACAACTTGCGCGCCGGCGCGGCGTTGTTCGCCGCGAGATCGATGTCGGCGAGCAGCACGCAGTCGTGCCCACGCGGCGCCTGCGCGATCATCTCGCCGAAGGGTCCGCACACGAACGACTCACCGGCGAAGTCGAGCTGATCTTCGCGGCCCACGCGGTTGCAGAGCGCCACGTGGTAACCGTTCTGCAGCGCCGCCACGCGCATCTCGGCTTCGTAGAGGCCGTCGTTCCACTCGCCCACGACGCCGGCCTGCGGCACCATCACGAGGTCCGCGCCCGAGAGCGCGAGCGCGCGCATGTATTCGGGGAAGTGGCGGTCGTAGCAAATGGCCACGCCGATCTTCCCGTGCCGGGTGTCGTACACGGGCGCGCCGGTGTCACCCGGCGTGTAGTAGCCCTGCTCGTGGAAACACGCGTATTCGGTGATGTGCACCATGCGCGTCATGCCGAGCACGACGCCGTTGGCGTCGATGACCGGCGAGCAGTCGTAGGTCTCGAGGCCGTCGCGCTCGAAGAAGTTGAGCACGAGCACCACGCCGTGCTGCTCCGCCTTCGCCTGGAAGGCTTTCACGAGCGGGCCGTCGAGTGTCTCCGACAGGCTGCGGATGGTCGAGTTGGCCGGATGCTGCGGATGGAACATCTCGAAGGCCAGCTCGGCAAAGCCGATGATCTTCGCGCCCGAGGCGGCGGCGCGGTCCACGGCGGCCAGGCCGCGCGCGATGTTCGCGGCCTTGTCGGGCGTGGCGTGCTGCTGCACGAGGGCAATTTTCATGCGACGGAGTCTACCGCAGACGCGTGGAGAGATTGTGGTGACGAAGCCCCGTGATGCGGGCGATCGCCTCGAAGTCGCGGTCGCAGTGCACCACGGTCAGCCCGTGCCTGAGAGCCGAGGCGGCGATGAGGCAGTCCACCGAGGAGCGGATGGTGAGTCCGGCCCTGCGGGCCTGGCGATAGATCAGCACCGCGCGGTCCATCACCTGCTCGTCGAGGGGAGAATCGACACGAGCCCAGGCGAACATCGCCGACCGGATGGCGTTGAACGCGTGCTCGTCGTCGATGCCCTGAAGTACCTCCTGGATGACGGGCAGGCACGTGACGATTTCGCCGCGATCGGCGGCGAGGTCATCGAGCGTGAGACGGCGCCCTGGCCGAAAGAACTCGATCCAGGCACTCGAATCAACGAGCCACACGGCGCTTCCTCGTGCGATACACCCCAGCACGTTCACGAACCGCGGTTGGGTCGTCGCGACGCATCTCGCTCAGGTTTCCCGTCCAGACACCAGAGCCGGCAAACTGCTCGATGCTGCGCGCGCGAGCGCGCCGCACCATTTCCGTGAGCGCCCGCTCGATCGTGCGCGCATAGGTCTTCTCGCCGCTGACCTTCACGGCCTCTTCGAGGAGATGCTCATCAAGCACAACATTTGTGCGTTTCATACACATAATTTACCACGCCCGAGCCGGCCCGGCCGGGCCTGCACGTACAATCCGGGACGGAGACATTGACGAGATGACGCAGACGACGCGGATGGTGGGAATCGCCCTGGCAGTGCTGGGCATCGTGAGCTATGTGGGCACCGGGCGGACGAGCGTGACCGCGCTCATCCCGGCGTTCTTCGGCGTGGCACTCGTGGGCCTGGCGTGGGTCGGCCGCAACGAGTCGGCGCGCCGCCACGCGATGCACGCCGCCATGGTGGTGGCGCTCGTCGGCATCGCCGGCACGGCATCGCGCCTCATCCCCGGCATCGCCGCCGGCACGATCGACTTCGGGCGTCCGGCCGTGCTCGCGCAGATCGTGACCGTAGTGCTGCTCGCGTGGTACCTCGGCAAGGGCATCAAGTCGTTCCGCGACGCCCGCCGCGCCCGCGGCTGATTTGTAACGGGGTCTGTCACACAGTTGTAACGGGGTCTGTCACAGTCACCAGACGATGACCGTGACAGGCACGGTTACAACTGGTGGCCGTGACAGCCCCCGTTACAGCTGTGGGCTGGCCGTGCGGCGGTCGAGCTTCAGGAACGGCGTGG
>CADEFD010000032.1:19371-28848 GCA_902826515.1 uncultured Acidobacteriota bacterium | reverse complement strand
CCCCGTTACAGCTGTGGGCTGGCCGTGCGGCGGTCGAGCTTCAGGAACGGCGTGGGCACCACAGTGGCCGTGGCCGTGTAGCGCGTGGCCTCGACCGTGATCTCCATCTGCAGCTCGCTCGCCGGCGCGAAGTGTGGCCGGTCGATCGTGGCGAGCGCGATGAGCTTCTTGAGCGTGGGCGACCATGCGGTGGACGTCGCCTTCCCCACCTGCGTCTTGTCGCGATACACCGGCACCGCCACGCGCGACGCCGCGGCCGGCACGGCCGGCGGCAGCCCCACCTTCTGGTAGATCGCCTCCACCTCGGGCCAGCGCACTTCGAGGCCCACGATCTCGCGGCGATGTCCGGCCGCGCGTTCGCGCACGAGCGCGGCGCGGCCCGCAAACGGCGACGCCTTCTCGAGGTTCACCAGCCGGCCGAGTCCCAGTTCGTAAGGCGAATACATCTGCGACTCGATGCTTGCCTTGCGGCTGCTGTGGAAGTCCACGTCGGTCAGGAGCAGCCCCGCCTCGACCCGCGCCACGTCGAGCGCCAGCATCCCGGTCGGCCGCAGCACGTGCGCGCGCCCGGCGTCCACGAGGGCGTCCCACACGGTGAGCGCCTGGTCCCACGGCATCCACACTTCGTAGCCGAGGTCGCCGGTGTAGCCGGTGCGCGTCACCTCCACGGGCACGCCGGCGATGGTGCCAGCGGCCGCGCGGAAGTACTTCACATCGCGCATCGGCACGTCGCTCACCGCGGCGAGCAGGCGGGCCGAACTCGGGCCCTGCAGCGCCAACGCCGCTACCTGCTCGGTGACATCCTCGACGGCCACGTTCAGCCCGCGCGCGTGTTCGAGCAGCCAGCGGAGGTTCGGATCCGCCGCCGTCATGCGGAAGCGATCCGCGCCGAGCCGCGCCACGGTGCCGTCGTCGATCACCTTGCCGTCGTCGTCGCACCACGGCGTGTAGTAGACCTGTCCCACGGCCATCTTCGAGGCATCGCGCGTGATGACGCGGTCCACGAGCGCCTGCGCATCCGGCCCGTGCAGGTGGTACTTGAAGAGGGGCGAGATGTCGATAAGGCCGCAGCCGTTGCGGATGGCGTTGTACTCGTGCTCGTGATGCGCCTCGAACGCGCTCACGGCGTAGTACCCCGCCCAGTCACGAAAGCTGAGGCTCCCGGCAAGCGGCAGCGTGCGTGCGTGGAAGGCGGACCCGATCGGCACGAGGCAGTATAGAACTCCCGCGTCTCGGGCGGTACGGATTGCGGGCAGAATAGGCGCGCATGATGTGGCCGCTGCCCGCGCTGGCTGCCTGGGGCCTGGCGTGGGCCACGTATCTCGCCCTCGGCGCACTGCACGTGCCGTCGTGGGCGGCCCTGGCGATGGCGAGCGCCCTCGGCGCTGTGCTCGCGGTGTGGGGCGCGACGCCGTGGCGCCGCGTGTTCATCGCCGCCGGCTTCCCGATGTCGCTGCTCGCAAGCGGCCTGGCCGGCAGCCTGCCGGCGTGGGCGTGGCTGCTGCCGCTGGCGCTGCTCGTGCTGCTCTATCCGATGAGCTCGTGGCGCGATGCGCCGCTCTTCCCCACGCCCGCCGGGGCGCTCGGCGGGCTGGCCGCGCTTGCGCCACTTCCCGCGGACCGCGCGTCACTCGTTGATGCCGGGTGCGGCGTGGGCGACGGATTGCGCGAGCTGCACCGTGAGTATCCGGAGGCGCGCATCGATGGTCTCGAATGGAGCTGGCCGCTCGTGGTCGTCTGCGCCTGGCGCTGCCGCTTCGCGCGCGTGCGCCGTGCCGACATCTGGGCAGCGGACTGGTCGGGCTACGGGATGGTGTATCTGTTCCAGCGGCGGGAAAGTATGCCGCGCGCGGTCGCCAAGGCCGCACGTGAACTGCGCGCCGGCGCGTGGATGGCGAGCCTCGAATTCGAGGCCACGGCGCTCGAGCCGCAGCACGTGCTGCGATGCCCGGACGGGCGCCCCGTGTGGCTGTACCAGACGCCGTTCCGCGTCCGCTGAGGGTTTACGGCGCCGCGCCGGCGGCGTGCGCGGTGCCGCTGGCCTTGGCCCGCAGCTTCTCGAGATACGCCACATCCACCGCGGCGAGCGCGTTGTCGTCGCGCAGCTTCTCGAGCAGCGCCACGGCCTCGCCGTAGCTCGCCTTCGCCTCGCGGGAGGCCTTTCGCGTCTGGTGGATGTCGCCGATGAGTTCCCGCGTCAGCACCAGGTTGCGGACGGACCGCTTGTCGCCCGCCGACGCCTCCGTGACGTCGCGGTAGATGCCGGCGGCTTCTTCGGCATCGGCGAGCGCGCGTCCGGCCTCGCCCTGCCGCAGCCGCGCTTCGGCCAGGCGCGTCAGCGCCAGCGCGAGTTCCGAGTTGAGACGGCCGTTGCGCACCTCGCGCGAGGTGATGGCGCGCAGCGCGGCGGTGGATTCCACGAGGTACCGCACGGCATCCGCCCTGCGGTTGATGTTGGTGGAGGTCTGCCCGGCGCGCGAGAGCGCCTTGGCGAGCTGCTGGCGGGCGCGCGTGTTCGCCGGGTCTCTCGCCAGGGCGCCGCGCGCCACGTCGAGCGCCTTCATCGCGAAGTCGTGAGACCGCGCGTCGTCCTGCTCTTCGTAGACGCTGCTCGTGAGCCAGTAGGTGGACCAGAGCCCCGCCGTGAGTGCGACGTCGTCGGGATGGGCGGCGACCGCCGGCTCATAGAGCGCCGCGGCGCGGGCCATCTCCGCCTCCGCCTCGGGCTGCCGTCCCTCCCAGGACAAGGCGAGACCGTGTTGCGCGTGCGAATCGGCGAGCAGCGCCAGCGTGTCGACGTCGTCGGGACGCGACTGATGCAGGCGTTCGGCCGCCGCGATCGCGCCGGCAAAGTGTTCGAGCGAGCCCGCATACCGCTTGGTGTTCGTGAAGTTGCGTCCCACGTCGTGACGGGTGCGGGCCACGGCACGCGTCAGCGCGGCGTCCGCGGGCTGACGCGCGGCCAGCCCCTCGTAGGCAGCGAGCGCCGCCGCCAGTTCGTCGCCCGCCGCTTCGAAGTCGTTCGCCTGCGCCAGGATCGTGCCGAGCACGCGGCGGTTCTCCGCCAGCGCCGCCTCGGCCGCGAGGGAGGGGCCGCGAGCCGCCTCGCGCACCCGTTCGCGGAGCGTTCGCGCCTTGCGGTAACTCGAAATCGCGCCGTCGAGTTCGACCAGATTGGGATTGGTGGGATTGCCCTGGAGGTCGCCGACCTTCTCGTAGGCGGCGGCGAGTTCGGCGACGAGGGTGAGATCGTCGGCTGATTCGGCCGCCAGGCTGTCGAGGTAGTCCACCGCCCGGCCGAGCAGTGCCTCACGCGCATCGGTGGCGCCCGGCAGCCGTTCCACCTTCGGGCCAATGTCGAAGAGCAGCGCGTTCGACAACCGCCGCACGTCATCGAAGCGGCGCGCCGCGCGGTCGCGCTCTTCGCGGGCGACGCCGGCCTGCCACAGCGCGAAGACGAGTGTGGCCACGAGGGCCACCGCCACGAGCACTGACGCGGCGACGCCCACGGCATGACGGCGCACGAACTTGCCGGCGCGGTAGCGCCAGGTCTGCGGCCGCGCCAGCACCGGCAGCCCGCCGAGATACCGCTCGAGGTCGGCGGCGAGCGCCGCCACCGATTCGTAACGCGCCTCCGGCTGACGGCGGATCGCGGTGCGCACGATGTTGTCGAGATCGCCGGCGAGTTCGGCGGGCCGGCACGGCGCCGGCGCGGACGCCTCGGACGCTCCGCGCCTGCGCAGGGCCTCGCTCGGCCTGACCGGCTCGACCGTCTCGATGACGCGCAGGATGTCGGTCATCGCACTCCGGCCGAAGTCGAACGGCGGCGCGCCGGTGAGCAGCTCGTAGAGCACGATGCCGAGCGCGTAGACGTCGGTCGCCGTCGAGACCTCGTGGCCCAGGATCTGCTCCGGCGAGGCGTAGGAGGGCGTGAAGGCGCGGAAGGCGGCCTGCGTCTGAGCGTCGTCGCCGGCGAGCGTGTCGTCGAGGATCTTCGCCAGCCCGAAGTCCACGAGCTTCGGCTCGCCCTCCGCCGTGACGAGCACGTTCGACGGCTTGATGTCGCGGTGCACGACCAGCTTGCCGTGTGCGTAGGCGACCGCGCGGCAGACGTACAGGAAGAGCGCCACGCGCGCCCGCGCATCGAGGCCGTGCCTCGCCGCATACGCGACGAGCGGCTCGCCGGCCACGTACTCCATCACGAGGAAGGGTTCGCCGCCGGCGGTGACACCGCCATCGAGCAGCCGCGCGATGTTCGCGTGCGCGAGCGACGCCAGGATCTGGCGTTCGCGGCGAAAGCGGGATTCGAGCTCGGGCGCCGACACGGTGCGCCGGATCATCTTCAGCGCGACGTCGTGCCGGTACTGCCCGTCGGCGCGCCGCGCGAGGAACACGGTGCCCATGCCGCCGCGGCCCAGTTCGCGCACGATCTCGTAGGCGCCCACGCGCGTGCCGGCCGCTGCCGGGCGCCCGCCCAGCCACCCGCCCATCTGCTCGGCCTGACGTTCGATCGGGCAGTCGGCGTCGTCGGCCTCCGCGAGCAGGGAGGCCACCTCGCGGCGCAACACGTCGTCGTCGCCGCACGCCTGGTCGAGGAAGGCCTGCCGCTCACCCGCCGGCAGCTCCACGGCGGCGTGGAAGGTCGTCTTGACCCGGCTCCAGTCGGCGGCACTCATCCCGGTCGATTCTGAAGCGCCGCGACGGGGCGCGCAAGCACCCTATACTGTCGCCGATGCGCTACGACGCGATCGTCATCGGGGGCGGGCACAACGGGCTCACCTGCGCTGCCTACCTGGCGAAGGCCGGCCGGAAGACGCTGGTGCTCGAGCGCCGGCATGTCCTCGGCGGCGCAGCGGTCACCGAGGAGGTGTTCCCCGGCTACAAGTTCTCGGTCTGCAGCTACGTCGTGTCGCTGCTCAGGCCCGAGATCATCCGCGACCTCGACCTGCCCGCGCACGGTCTCGAGCTGCTGCCGCTCGACGGCACGCTCACGCCGATGTTGAACGGCGACTACCTGTGGCGCATGAACGACCACAACCGGAGCCGCCGCGAGATCGCGCGTCACAGCCGGAAGGACGCCGACGCCTACGACGACTACGGCATGGCGATGGTCGAGATGGGCCGCTTCGCGAAGCCCATCCTGAGCATGACGCCGCCCGATCCGATGTCGCTCGATCCGCGCGGGCTGCTCGACCTGCTCTCCGTGGGCAAACGTTTCCGGGGGATGCGGTACCACGACAAGGTGAACCAGGTGCAGCTGCTCACGATGAGCGCGGTGGACTTCCTGGACCAGTGGTTCGAGACGGACGCGCTCAAGGCCACGATGAGTGCGTCCGGCATCATCGGCACGTTCCTCGGCGTGCGCTCGCCCGGCACCGCCTACGTGCTGCTGCACCACTACATGGGCGAGATCGACGGCGCGTTCCGGTCGTGGGGCCTGTCGCGCGGCGGCACGGGGGCCGTGTCGGAGGCGATTGCCGGCGCGGCACGCCGCTTCGGCGCCGACATCCGCACCGAAGCGCCCGTCGCGCACATCCTCACCCGTAACGGCCGTGCCACCGGTGTCGCCCTCGAGAACGGCGACGAGATCCAGGCCGACATCGTGGTGAGCAGCGTCGACCCGCGTCTCACCTTCGAACGTTTCATGAACACGAAGGACCTGCCCGACGATTTCGTGCAGGGCGTGAAGCGTTACAAATACCGCGGCTCGTCGGGCAAGGTGAATCTCGCGCTCGACGCGCTGCCCGATTTCACCTGCCTGCCGGGCCCGGGCGAGCACCTGCGCGGCGCCATCTCGATCTCGCCGAGCGTGGACTACATGGAGCGCGCCTACGACGAGGCGAAACACGGCGCCTTCTCGAGCCGCCCCTACATCGACATGGTGATTCCGACGCTCAGCGACTCGTCGCTCGCGCCGCCCGGCAAACATGTGATGTCGTGTTTCGTGCAGTACGCCCCGTACCATCTGAAGCCCGGAGACGTATGGGACGACGCGCGCCGCGAGGCGTTCGGGGATGCCGTCATCGACGCGATTGCCGTGCACGCGCCGAATATCCGGAACATCATCCGGCACCGCCAGGTGCTGACGCCGCTCGACATCGAGCGCACGTTCGGCCTGAGTGAAGGCAACATCTTCCAGGGCGAGCTGTCGCTCGAGCAGCTGTTCTTCCTGCGGCCGGTGCCCGGCTGGGCGCAATATGCGACGCCCATCGACAAGCTCTACATGTGCGGGTCGGCCACGCACCCCGGCGGCGGCATCATGGGCGCGCCCGGCAAGAACGCGGCCGAGAAGATCCTGAAGGACGCGAAGCGATGAGCGCCACCCTGGTCATCGGCGGCGGCGTCAACGGCCTCGTCTGCGCCACGCTCCTTGCCCGCGCCGGCCGCAAGGTCACACTGCTCGAACAGCGGGATGCCGTGGGCGGCGCGGCCATCACGCGTGAACTCACCACCGGCTTCCGCGTGCCGGCGGCGGCACACGACGTAGGGCCGCTCAGGGCGGACGTGGCGCGCGACCTCAACCTCAACACGCACGGCCTGGAGTTCGTGCCGCGCGAGGCCTGGATGACGGCGCTCGACGGTCACGGCCGTGCGGTGACGCTCTGGCACGACGTGGCGAAGGCGCGCGCCTCGCTTGCCGCATGCAGTCACGCCGATGCCGATCGCTGGCCGGCCTTCGTGGACGCGCGCGCGAAGCTCGGGCGCGTGGTGGCGTCGATTCTGCCGCACACGCCGCCCTCAATCGACTCGCCGGCGCCGCGCGAGCTCTGGCGCCTGCTGCAGACGGCGCGGCAGTTCCGCGCCCTCGGCGCCGCTGACGGCTATCGCCTGTTGCGCTGGGGGCCGATGCCCGTGGCCGATCTGGTCGCGGAACACGTGGAGACGCCGAGCGTGGCCGCGGCGCTCGCCGCCGACGGCGTCTTCGGCGCGATGCTCGGGCCGTGGTCGGCCGGGAGCGGCCTGCTCTTCCTGCTCCACGCGGCGAATCAATCCGCCGGCGATCCGCGGCTCGTGTGGCCGCGCGGCGGCCCCGGCGCGCTCACCGCGGCGCTCGTGCGCGCGGCGGAACAGGCCGGCGTCACGATCCGCACCGGCGCGCGGGTGGCCGAGGTGCTGAGCGACGCCACCGGAACACGTGGCGTGCGGCTCGCCGATGGCACGACGGTGGACGGCGCGACCGTTGTTTCCGGCATCGACCCGAAGACCACCTACGGGCTGTGCGATCCGATGACGCTGCCCTCCGAGGTCCGCTGGCGTGCCCGCAACTACCGCACCGCCGGCACGCTCGCCAAGGTCAACCTGGCGCTCTCGGCGCTGCCGGTCGTGCCCGGGGCGGACCGCGAGCAACTCGCCACGCGCATCCGCATGGCGGCTGACGTGGACGCGATGGAGCGCGCCTTCGACCATGTGAAGTACGGCGCGTTCTCGCCGTCGCCGTGGCTCGAGGCGCTCATCCCGTCGCTCGGCGATCCATCGCTCGCGCCCCCAGGGGCGCACGTGATGTCGATCTACGCGCAGTACGCGCCGCACACGCTGCGCGAGGGCTCGTGGGAGACAGCGCGCGCGCCGTTCCTCGCCGCCGTGCTCGAGACGCTCGACCGCTTCATGCCGGGCGTCCGCTCGCTCATCGTGGAAGCGGAAGTGCTCACGGCAGCGGACCTCGAACGCGAGTGGGGCATGGCCGGCGGCCACATCCATCACGGCGAGCTGGCGCTCGATCAGCTCTTCACGCTGCGGCCGCTGCTCAACTGGAGCCAGTACCGCACGCCGGTGAAGGGGCTGTGGCTGTGCAGCGCCGGCACGCACCCGGGCCTGGGACTCACGGGCGGGTCCGGCGCGAACGCCGCCCGCGAGATCCTGAACGCTCGGTGACCGTCAGGCCGGCGCCGTCACGGCGCTGGCGTCGTCGTCTGCTCGTAGATGAACGTCGTCGGCCCGATGGCGAATTGTGCGTTTGCCACCGTCCAGTTCACCTGGATGAAGAGATTGGGCGAGTCGCCGGTCGTGAGCGTGGTCGGCGTGGGCAGTGTGTAGGTGCGGCACGCCAGGCCCGTCCTGGTCGTCGGGTCGGAGACCATCAGACTCCGCCCCAGGGTCCTGCGCGCGATGTTGACCTCGACGTAGTTCAGCGTGGTGCTGACGAGGGTGTCGAAACACAACTCGACGCCGATGAAACGAATCGCCTTGCCGTACAGGGCGACCGGCGTGTGCGCATGAACCGACAGGAAGGAGCTGCCGACGGCTGTCCTGGTGACCTGCCGCTGGCTGGAAAAGAAGGTGTACGTGAGCGGGTCGCTGCTGTTGAATGGCACCCAATCCGAATGCGGCGCCACAACGCGAATCGTCCCGGCCGCCGCCGCGTCCACGGCGCTCGTGACGAACGACTGCGTGGCCAGTCCGGCCGTGGATCCGGCCACCGCCGTATCGACGTAGCCCTTGGTAGCGGCATCGGTCGACGCCACGGGCGACGCCACGTTGGTGACGGCCGCGCCACCGGCCGAGAGGCCGGCCGTGAACACCGGACCAGACGCCGGCCGCGGTGACCCGCCGGCGGCGCCGGCGCCGAACACGAAGGCGCCGCTGTTGCCGGCGCTGTCCTGCCAGGTGCCATTGAGCGAGAGGTCGATGGTGGCCGTTAGCTGCTGCGGCGCCGGCCCGGCGGGCTGCACGACCGACAGGCCGAAGCCGATGCTGCCGTTGGGATTGAAGAAGGCGGCGCCCGTCACCGCAGCCTGCGGCGACGCGCCGCACCGATTGTCGGTGCCGTCCACGGTGAAGACCGAACCGACCTGGACGATGGTCACGCTGATCACGTTGCAGAACGGCTGCAGGCGCCAGGTGAAGGTGCCGAGGGACTGCGCCTCCAGTGGCAGGGCGCTCACAACAAGGGCGATCGCCGCGTACATGGCGACATGAAGAGACTGGGGCGAACGAGGCATGGGGTCTCCGGCGGTGAGGGGGCCAATACCCGACGGGGCATGGCGAGGGCAGGATTATAGCTGGTCGGCGACGCGGGTTCGTCGTTGCCTACCGCTGCACGAACGACACGAACGACCCGAGCGTGTCGTGATGCGTGTTGATCAGGCTGCGCATCGCCACGCCGACGGCGTCCGCGTTCGCGAAGCCCGCTTTCTTCGCCGCGGCCTCTGACACGTCAGGCGCCACCATCTGCGCCTCGCCGTACTGGCGCCAGTCGTTCCAGGCGTCGAGCGTGATGACGTCCCACGCGGCGCCTTCCTGGTGCGTGAAGACGAGCATCCGCGGCCGGCCGCGGTTCACGTTGAAGGCGCTCTCCATGTGCCGCTGGCGCGTGAGCGCGTCGTGTTGCCCGGCCATCGCCTGCATCATCTCGAGATGCGCCACGGTCTTGCCCTGCACGTAGCTGCGGAGCTCGGCCAGCGCCGGCCCCCACACGAACACGTCCTCATGCCAGGCGATGAACTGGTAGAGCCGCTCCTGAAACGCGGCATTGGTCAC
>CADEFD010000032.1:0-19271 GCA_902826515.1 uncultured Acidobacteriota bacterium | reverse complement strand
CGAGACGGGCGGATGTCATGGCTCAGAGATAGGAGCCCGGCGCGAACACCCGCCGCTTGCGGAGGAAGTTCGTGCGCCGCTCCGGCGGCAGTGCCCGCCAGCGCGCAATGAGCTCATCGAGCGCGCGGGCGCTTTCGCGCTCCAGCGCGTCGAGACGCTCGCGGCGCATGACGGTTCGCTGCTTCGGCTTTGGCTTGGCCATCGGTCTTCTCCAGCACGTCCACGACCGCCAGATCGCGCGGCCGCCCGGCGGCCCGCTTGCTGCGGATGATATCTGCGAGCGACGCCACGGCGATCACGGCGCCTTCCAGTTCCACGATCGTGGCACGCGCGCGCACGCCTTCGAACGAACGAATGCCGTGGACGGTGCCCATGAAGTCCACCTGCAGACCGTCGTCGCGGACCACGCGGAACATGTCCGAGACAGGGTAGTAAGGGCGCAGCACCGTCGCGCCGAGCCTGGTCGCGAACTGCTTCAGCTTCTGCAGGTTTCGCGGCGTGCGGCGGAACAGGAAGTCGAAGTCGACGGTGGTGACCGGTGCCCCCTGCAGCGCCGCACCAGCGTTGCCGATGAGCACGGCGTCGAGCGCCAAAGCCTTGAGCGCCCGGCCTACTTCGACGAGAAAGGGCGCGGCATCCACGCCCTTGAGTATAGGCCGGAGAGATCAGCCACGCCTTCCCGCGGTCGTGACGGGGATGCCTGCGGCCTTCGCTTACAATGCCCACCGTCGCCAGCGACTCTCGCGGTCGCGGCAGACCGGACATTCACGGGAGACTTCGATGAACAAAGCGTTTGCAGTGGCCGCAGCAGCCATCCTCGGCGGGTCGTACCTCGCATCGGCGCAGGCGCCGGCACAGCCCGCCGCGCCTCAGCAGCCGATGGGTTTCTTCATCACGAGCGTGGGCACGGGCAACGGGGCCAACCTGGGCGGCCTGGCCGGAGCCGACAAACACTGCCAGACGCTGGCCGCGGCAGCCGGCGGCGGCAATCGCACCTGGCGCGCTTATCTGAGCCAGACGGCCAGCGGCTCGACGCCGGCGGTGAACGCCCGCGACCGCATCGGCGCCGGCCCCTGGTACAACGCAAAGGGCGCGATCATCGCGCAGAACGTAGCGGATCTGCATGGCGACGTGCAGCGCGATCGCAACAGCATCAACAAGGAATTCGCGCTCACCGAGAAGGGCACGGTCGTGAACGGCCGCGGCGACACGCCGAACCAGCACGACATCCTGACCGGGTCGGATTCCCACGGCCGCGCGTTGCCAGGCGATCCGAACACGACTACCTGCAACAACTGGACGAGCAGCGCCGAAGGCGTCTCGGCGGGCGCCGGCCAGCCGGCGGCGCCACGCGCGCAGATCGGCCACCACGACCGCTCGGGCGGCGGCAACTCGTCGTGGAACTCCGCGCACCCGACGCGCGGCTGCAGCCAGCCCAACCTCGTCGCGACGGGCGGCGCGGGGCTGTTCTACTGCTTCGCCGAGAAGTAAGAAGCGTGCGTAGCCGCTCCGGGCACGACCCAGCCGCTACCCGCGGATGGCCGTGGCCGGGGCGACGCGCGACGCCGTGATGGCCGGCGCGAGATTGGCGGCGAGCGCCACGACGAGCAGCAGCAGCGCCGCCGCGCCGTAGGCCAGCGGGTCGATCGCGCTCACGCCGTAGAGCATCGACTGGAGCGCCGTGGCGGCCGCGGCCGCGAGCGCCGCGCCGAGGCCGATGCCCACGAGCGCGAGCCGCGCGCCCTGACCGAGCACCATGCGCAGCACCTGGCCGCGTTCGGCGCCGAGCGCCAGGCGGATGCCCACTTCTCGCGTGCGCAGGCTCACCGAGTAGGCGATGACGCCGTAGAGGCCGACGGCCGCGAGCAGGAGCGCGAGCACCCCGACCACGCCGATGATCGACGCGCCGATGCGCGTCGGGGCGAGCGTGGCCTCCACGGCGTCGCTGGCGGCGCCTTCCGCCGTGAAGACGGCGTCCGGCTCGAGCCCCCACACAGCCTGCTTGAGCGCCGGCACGACCGCCGCGGCAGGACCGGCCGTGCGCACCACGAGTTCGATCGACCGCCCGCGGCCGATGGGCAGGTGCGCGTAGGGCGTCGGCGCTTCACCGGCCGAGCGCACCTTGTGATCGCGCGCGACACCGACGATCGTGAAGGCCGGCTGGTCGAGGCCGCCGGGATGCACCACGCGGCCTACCGCGTTCTCGCCCGGCCAGTAGGTGTTCGCGAAGGTCTCGTTGACCACGATGACCCGGCGGTCGTTGGCCGCTTCGTCCTCGGTGAACGGGCGTCCGCCCACGAGGGGAATACCCATCACGGTGAAGTAGTCGGCGCCCACGTAGGTCGTATCCACCGACGTGCCGTCGTCATCCGCGTCGTGCCGGCCCGGTACGCCGTAGCTGTTCATGTTGATGTCCGGGCCGAGCGGCAGCCGCGTCGAGAACGACGCCGCCGTCACCCCGGGCACCGCCTTCACGGCATCGAGCGCGCGCGCCCGGAGCGCCATCGCGCGGTCGGTGTCGTAGCCGTTCATCTGCGGGCTGAACACGAGATAGGCCACGCGCGAGGGCTCGAAGCCGAGATCGGTGCTGCGCGCCACGACCAGGCCGCGGGCGAGGAGCGCGCCCGACACGAGCAGCACGAGCGAGAGCGCGAGCTGGCCCACGACGAGCGCGTCGCGCAGCGTGACGCGGCGCCGCCCGCTGCCGCCGCTCGATTCGAGCGTGTCCTTGAGCGCGGGCACGAGCTCGGGCCGCGAGGCCGACCACGCCGGCGCCAGTCCGAAGACGAGCGCGGTGAGCACCGACACGACGCCGGCAAACAGCAGCACCGTGCGGTCGAGCGCAAAATCGAAGGTGGTCGCGATGGGGAGCATGTTCGTGGCGTAGGCGCCGATGAGCCGCCCGGCCCAGGCCGCGAGCAGCACGCCGGCCACGCCGCCCGCCGACGCGAGCACGAGCCCTTCGCTCAGGAGCTGACGCACCAGCCGGCCGCGGCCGGCACCGATCGCCGCCCGCACCGCCATCTCGCGGCGGCGCGCCGTGCCGCGGGCGAGCAGCAGCGCCGCCACGTTCGCGCACGCGATGAGCAGCACGAGGCCCACGGCGCCCAGAAGACCGGCGCTCGCCGCCCGCACGTAACCGTCGAGCATCGGATGGAAGCGGATGTTGCCCACCGGCACGAGGCTCACGACCGCCTTCGCGTTCGTGATCGGGTAGTCGGTCGCGAGCTGCGCGAACACCGCCTCCGCCTGCGCGCGGGCCTGGGCGATGGTCTGACCGGCGGCCAGCCGGCCCTTCACGAACAGCCAGCGCGTGGAGCGGCGATCGAGGCGCGTCGTGCCCGGGTCGGTGTCGTCGCCGGTCCACTGCATGCCGGTGAACTGCAGACGCTCGACCATCGTGACCGGCACCCAGAACTGGCTGGCGATGCCCGGCATGGTGCCGGGGAAGTCTTCCGGCGCGACGCCGATGACCGTGTAGGCCAGGCCCGACAGCTTCACCGTCGTGCCCACGACATCCGGCCGGCCGCCGAGTTGACGCCGCCACAGTCCGTGGCTCACGACCGCCACCGGCGCGCCGTCGGGCGTGGCGTCCTCTTCGGGCCGGAAGCCGCGGCCCATCGCCACCGGCACGCCGAGCACGTCGAAGTAGTTGGCGGTGACGGTTTCCCCCGTGACGAGCAGCGGCGTGGCCGACGTCGAGAGCACGCCGCGCACGTAGGCATGGCCGGCAAGGGCGCTGAAGGCCGGCACACCGGCGCGCAGCGACTGCAGGTCGAGGTAGGACGTCGTGAGCTGCATGTCCTGGCCGCGCTGCGACGAGTAGACCTCGACCAGCCGGGCCGGATCGCGCAGCGGGCTCGACTTGAAGAGCACGGCGTTGACCACCGTGAAGAGCGTGGTCGTGAGGCCGATCCCGAGGGCCAGCGAGCCGATGGCCGTGAGCGCGAAGGCCGGCCGCCGCACCAGTTGCCGCACGCCCACGCGCAGATCCTGCAGGAACTCGCTCATCGCCGCCTCCACCTTAGCTTCTACGAGGGCGGATGGTTCCGGGTTCGGATGGGCGCCGGACCGGCCGGCGCGGGAGTGGTGTCTAACCGGATGGCTGGGGCGCTACACTCCCCTGCCACGGCTGCCATGCGACTCCGCGTCCCGCTGTCTCTGCTGCTCGTGCCTGCACTGCTGGCCTCGGCCGGCGCGGGGCTGCCGCGCCTGCGGGCGGGGGTTGAGGCAGAGACGGCCCAGGTGCGAGACACGCCTGCCCGCCGCCAGGGCAACGCGTCCATTCGCGGCGTGGTCGTGGACGGCATGACCGGCGGCCCCATCCGCCGCGCCGCCGTGTCGCTCGTCATCGAAGAGCCCGATCGCGAGGGGTCGCGCGTGGAAGCGACGACGGCCGACACGAACGGACAGTTCGAGTTCACCGGCGTGCCGGGGGGACGTGTGCAGGTCACGGCCTCGCGCGTCGGGTACTTCGACTACGACAACCTCTGGAACGGCGAGCCCGAAGAGCCGCAGTGGCAGACGATTGCGCCGGGCCAGCGCGTCCAGGGCGTGCGCATCGCGCTCTACCGCGGCGGGGTCGTCGCCGGCCGCGTGCTCGACGAGTTCGGCGAGCCGGCCGTGGGTGTCGAGATCGACGTGCTGCGTCGCGAACCCGGCAACCGCGGCGGCGGCGTGCGCACCACGTCATCACCCATCACGCCCACGACCGACGACACCGGCGCCTTCCGCGTGTGGGGGCTGCCGCCAGGCGAGTACCTCGTCGGCGCGCGGCCGAATCGCTTCGTCGCGGACACGCCCGCCGACGAAGAGGCGCGCCGGCAGGGGTACGCCGCCACCTACTTCCCAGGCACGGCGAGCCTGTCGAACGCGCGGGCCGTGCGCGTCGAGCCCGGACGCGAAACGGCGGGTGTGTCCTTCGGCCTCTTGATGGTGCCGCTCGCCACGGTGCGCGGCACGGTGCAGTTGCCGCCAGACACGTCGGGCCGTGCGATCAACCTCGGCGTAGGCCTCGTGGCGCCGGAGCGGCTCGACGGCTACGTCACGCGCGGCGCGCGTCCGCGCGAAGACGGCAGCTTCGAGATTCCGCGCCTCGCGCCCGGCACGTATCAGATCACCGCGCGGCACTTCCAGACCGGCGGCGTCGAGTACTGGGGCACGGCGGAGATCGCGGTGAACGGCGGCGACCTCGACGGCGTGGCGATTCCGATGCGCGCCGGCGCCATCGTCCGCGGCCGCGTGCACACCGAGAACGGCGACCCGGTGGGCGTGCCGGTGATGGTGTCGCTGCGCACCGACGACACCACGCGCGCGCCGCAACCGCGGCCGGTGCGCACCTACTCCGATGGCTCGTTCCGCCTCGAAGGCGCGTTCGGTGCGCAGCATGTGCGGGCGGTCGAAGCCCGCATGATCCCCGGCTCGGAAGCGCCCGGCATCAACGTGCGCGCGCTGCAGGAAGTAACACCCGCCACCCGGCCGCTCACGACCTGGTGGCTGAAGTCGATCACGTTGAACGGCCGCGACGTCACCGACGAGCCCATCGACTTCAGCCGCGGCGACGTGATGCTCGACATCACGATGACCAACCGCATGGCGACCGTGCGCGGCAGCGTCGCGTGGAACCGCACGGCGAGCCGCCGGCGCCCGTCGGTCATCATCTTCCCCGACGACGACACGCGCTGGATGCGGGGCTCGCGCGCCATCGGCGCGTCGGAAGTGGACGAGGCCGGCCGCTTCGATGTGCGCGGCATGCCGGCGGGCGATCGGTATCTGGCCGTGGCGGTGGACGGCGCGGCCCGTTCGGTGCTCGCGCAGCCCGAGATGCTGCAGGCGCTCAGGCCGCTCGCCACGCCGCTGCGCATCGACGAGGGCGGCATGCACGAGCTGGCACTCACCGCGGTGCCCCGCCCGCGGCCCTGACGGCCAGACGCCGCGCGCAAGCGTCTCAACGGTCGGTTCACGCGTAGAATCCCCTCTGCCCTCTCCAGGTCCGGAGGTCGTCATGCGTCGAGTGTTCGCGGCGGTGGTGCTGGTCGTGCCGCTGGTGATGGCAGGGACGCGTTCTTCCCCGGTGTCGGCCCAGACCGGCACACAGGTCACGGGGCCGCGCGGCACGGTCACCGGACAAGCCCCGGCGGGAACAGCGGTGCTTCGCGGCACCGTGGTGTCCGCCGACACTGGCACACCGCTCCGCCGGGTGCTCGTCCGCGCGCAGGCCGCCGAAGCGCAGGACATCAAAGCCGCGACCACCGACGACCAGGGCCGCTTCGAAATCCGCGAGCTCACCGGCGGGCGTTACACCATCACGGCGCAGAAGACCGGCTACGTGACGTTGTCGTACGGGCAGCGGCGCGTGGGCGAACGCGGCACGGTGGTGGCGGTCCCCGCCGGCCAGACGGTCGAGAAGATCGCGCTCGCGCTGCCGCGCGGCGGCGTGATCACGGGCCGCGTCTCGGACGAGTTCGGCGAGCCCCTCGCCGAAGCATCGGTGCAGGTGCAGCGCTATCGCTACATGCCGGGCGGGCGTCGGCTGATGCCGATGGGGCGCCCGGACACCACCGACGATCAGGGGACGTTTCGTCTCTACGGCCTCGAACCCGGCGACTACGTCGTGTCGGCGACGCTCAGAAACGCGTCGGGCATGATGATGATCGGGGGCCGCCCGGCGCCCGACAGCGATCAGGGATACGCGCCCACGTACTTTCCCGGCACACCGTCGCAGCAGGACGCGCAGCGAATCAGCGTCGCGCCCGGTCAGGAGGTTTCCGGGATCGCGTTCGCCCTGACGCCGACGCGGGTCGCGCGCATCAGCGGACGCGTGACCGGTGGTCCCGAGGGCGCGGCCGCCGACGGGTTCGTCATGGTCCGCCCGGAAGAGGGCTTCACCGGTGGCATGCTCCCCGGCGGGATGGTGCAGGCCGACGGCACCTTCGAGATTGCCGGCGTGCCACCGGGACGGTACGTGCTGCAGGTGCAGCCCCGGCAGCGGGGCGACAACGATCTTATCGGCGTGACCTCTGTCACCGTCTCAGGGGCGGATCTCCAGAACCTCACGATTGCGATGCAGCGACCTGGTTCGGTGTCGGGCCGATTCGAGTTCGAAGGCGGTCCGCCGGCGGATCTCAACCCCACCATGGTGCGCTTCATGCCCATGCCGGCCGATCCGGGGTCGTCGCGCTTCATGATGACGTCACCACCTCAGACCAACCCCGATTACTCGTTCCGGGGGCAGGGCTTTCTCGGTTTGGTCCTGCTCCGGGCGTCGGCGCCGCCCGGGTGGTACCTCGCCTCGATCCATCACGGAGCCGACGACGTCACCGACGTGCCTGTGCGGCTCGAGCCGGGCACCGATGTGCGCGATCTGCGCATTCTCTTTACGCGGACGGCCACGACCCTTTCAGGCACCGTGCGCGACGATCGCGGCAACCCTGTTGTGGACGCCACGGTTGTCGTCTTCCCCGACGACGACCAGAGATGGACCTTCGGTTCGCGGCATCTGCGGACGCTGCGTCCGGATACCCAGGGACGCTTCGAGACGCGCGGTCTGCCTCCCGCCGCAAACTACCGCATCGTCGCCGTGCAGGGACTGGAGGACGGCCAGGGCTATGACCCGGAATTCCTGTCGGGCGTCCGCGACCGCGCGGATCGACTCGCGCTGACGCCGGGCGAGACGAAGACCGTGGATCTTCGGCTGCGGCCGTAGGATCTCGGGTAAACGACGGGGCGCCGTGTCTCGTAGGATTGGGAGAGATGGCGATCCTTCACGCTGGCGTCCTCGTTCTTATCGCCATCACGGCCACGGCCGCCGTCGCGCAGCCTGCCGGCCAGCGCACGCCGCCGCGCATGATCCAGCCGGGCCAGCAGGCGCCGGTGGGCACCGCCGTGCTGCGCGGCGTGGTCGTCGCCGCCGACACCGGTGCGCCGATTCGTCGCGCGCAGGTGCGCGCCTCAGCCCCCGGCGCGCAGGAGACCCGCACCACGCTCACCGACGAGCAGGGCCGCTTCGAACTGCGGGAACTGAGCGGCGGACGTTACACGATCACCGCGAGCAAGGGCGGCTTCATCACGCTGCAGTACGGGCAGCGCCGGCCGAGTGAGCCGGGCACGCCGGTGGATCTTGCCGCCGGCCAGACGATCGAGAAACTCGTCGTGGGGCTGCCGCGCGGCAGCGTCATCACCGGCCGCATCGTCGACGAGTTCGGCGAGCCGCTCACCGGCGCCCAGGTGCGCGTGCTGCGCTACGGCTACGCGGCCGGGGCGCGGCGCCTGCTGCCGGCCGGCCAGAGCGATCGCACCGACGATCAGGGCACGTTCCGCGTGTTCGGCCTGCCGCCCGGGGAATACGTCGTCTCGGCGACGCTCAACGAAGACCGCGCGCTCTTCCGGCCGCGTGCCGGCGGCGCCGACGACGAAGCCACGACCGGCTACGCGCCCACCTACTTCCCCGGCACGACCAACGCCGGCGACGCACAACGCGTCACCGTGGGACTCGGTCAGGAAGTGAGCGGCATCGGCTTCGGCCTGTCGCTCATGCCGCTGGCGAAGGTCAGCGGACGCGTGGTGGGCCTCGCCGGTCTAGAACTCGCGGGCATGGTGATGGCCATGCCCGACGACATGGTGCGGCAGGCGATGAGCCCGCCGCGCGGCGCGGCGGTGAACGCCGACGGCACCTTCGAACTGCGGGGACTCGCGCCCGGCCGCTACACGCTGGCCGTGGGCGCGCGCGGACGCCGCGGTGGTGGCGACGAACCCACGGGACGCGCGTCGATCACGGTGAGCGGCGTGGACCTCTCGGGCATCACGATCGCGCTGGCTCCACCCGCCGTCGTGCGGGGCGTGGTCGTCACAGACACGGGCGCCGTGGGCCTGCGCTCGGGGCAGGTGCGCGTGAGCTTCACGCCCGCGCAGCCGGCCGGCGCCGACGCCTTCCGCAATCGCGGCGGCGGCATCAACGGCGACTTCACCTTCGAACTCGCCGGCATCACCGAACCCGGCTATCTGCGCGTCACGCCGCCGGCCGGCTGGTTCCTCAAGGCCATCCTGCGTGATGGCCAGAACCTCACCGACGAACCGCTCGCGCTCGAACCCGGCGCGCAGATAAACGGCGTGCGCGTCGTGCTCACCCAGACGGCGAGTGGCGTCTCTGGCAGCGTGCGCGACGACCGCGGCGCCGCCGTGCTCGATGCCACCGTCGTGGTCTTCCCCGACGACGAGTCCCAATGGGTATTCCAGTCGCGCTTCATCCGCACGGCGCGTCCCGACACCTCCGGCCGCTTCGAGATCACGGGTCTGCCGGCCGGCGACGACTACCGCGTGGTGGCGCTGCAGGGCCTCGAGGACGGCCAGGCGACCGATCCGGTGTTCCTCGCCTCGCTCCGCGAACAAAGCCAGCGGCTCTCGCTCACCGAAGGCGAGGCCAAGTCCCTGGATCTCAGGCTCCGGCAGTAGCTCTTCCCCGGGACCCGAGCCCCGGGCCCCGGGCCCCTAGCCCCGCCTAGAAAAGATCGCCGTGCCAGAACACGACGTCCGAGGCCGCAATCGGCGGCATCGGCAGCGTGCGATCGCGCAGCGGGCGGATCATCATCACTTCGGCGGTGGACTTCCGGGCGATGGTCTCGATCTGCGGCGGCATCAGGCCGTGCGGCCACAGGCCGATGATGCGCGGCGGCTCGATCGAGGGCTCGCGGGCCAGCATCACCTGCAGCATCGCGCCGAGGCGGGCGCCGGTGGGATCGCGATCACCGGCTTCTTCGATGGTCCACTGGCCGTTGTGCACGCTGCACACGAGGTACGCCACCGCCATGTGGCCTTCCTCCGCCACGAGGAACTCCACCTGCCGCATCCCCGCCGGCCCGAGCCCGGCGAGCAGCCGCCGCTTGGAGACGGCATAGCGGATGTAGTCTTCGCTGCGGTCGAGCGCGAGACGGGCCTTCGACGCGCGCGTCGCGCTCAGCTCGGTGATGTGGCCGAAGTCCTTGTCGTCGCCGGCGCGCACGAGTGTGGCCGGCGCCCCGGTGAACGGCTTCACGGTGATGGTCGCCGATTCGAGCGGCACCGGCACGAAGTCGAGCCGTTCGTAGAGCGACGGGCCGATGTCCGAGAACAGCAGCGCGAACTCGTAACCGTCGGTATTCGCGGCATCCACCAGATGTGCGATGAGGGCAGACGCGGCGCCGCGGCCGCGCAGTTCGCGCGTCGTGAACAGGGCGCCGATGCCCAGCACACGGCGGATGCGGCCATCGACCCGCGCCGTCAGGTCGTAGCGCTTGGCGCTCGCGAGCAGGCGCGAGCCATCGAGCAGCGCCACCCGTTCGATGTGCGTGCCGCCCCATACCGTGCGGCGCTGGCCCACCTGGAAGTTCGTGTAGCCGTCGAGCGACAGCCCGCCGCCCCAGATGGGATAGGTGTCGCGGAGAATCTGGTCGAGCACCGGGCCGGTGGCCGGTGTCAGGGTGAGCGCCATGTCGTCTCTCTCGGCGGCGATGGCCGGCCGAACCTTCCAAGGTTACCTCAGGCACGCGGGCCGCGGGCCGGGCGCGTATCATGTCCCCCGTGACGACCTTCGCCGCCCTCCGCACGCCCGCCGTCCTCATCGAACGCCCGCGCCTCGACGCCAATATCCGGCGGATGCAGGCGGCGGCGAACGACGCCGGCATCCGGCTGCGGCCGCACGCCAAGACCCACAAGAGCCCGCTCGTGGCGCGCCGCCAGATCGAAGCCGGCGCGATCGGCATCTGCTGCGCCAAACTCGGCGAAGCCGAGGTGTTCGCCGCCGCCGGCATCAGCGACATCCGCCTGCCCTATCCGCTGCAGCCGTCGAACGCGGACCGGCTGCTGACGCTGCAGCGCGCGGCGCGGATCTCGTTCATCGTGGACGACCTCGCCGTGGCGCGCGACTGGTCGCAGGTGATACACGCGGCGAACGCCCGCGCCGAGGTGCTCGTGAAGGTGGACGTCGGCTTCCATCGCTGCGGCATCGCCCCCGACCCGGCCACCGCCGTGCCGTTCCTGCGCGAGGTGGCGGCGCTGCCCGGGCTGCATCTCGCCGGCATCCTGAGCCATGCCGGCCACGCGTATCACGCACACTCCGAGGAGGAGCTGCGGGGCATGGCCGAGGCCGAACACGCGGCCATGGCGGCCCTCGCGCGCGAGGCGCGTGCCGCCGGGGTCACGATCGACGAGGTGAGCGCCGGCGCCACACCGCCGGCGCGGTTCTCGCTCGCCGTCGGCGGCGGCACCTTCACCGAGTTCCGCCCCGGCAACTACGTCTACTTCGATCGCACGATGGCCGGGCTCGGCGCCGCGACGCTCGACGACTGCGCCCTGAGCGTGCTCGCGACGGTGATCAGCGCCCCCGCGCCGGATCGGGTCGTGCTCGACTGCGGCAGCAAGACGCTCGCCGCCGACGGCGCCCGCGGCTTTGCCGGTGTGACCGGCCACGGCGCCGTGCTGCGCGAGCTCACGGCCGCAGCCGGACAGTCGGCCGATCCACACTTGCGTGTCGAACGACTCTCGGAGGAACATGCGACGGTCCACGTGACACCGGGCGCGCGGCCGCTCAGGCCGGGTGACCGGGTGCGCGTCGTGCCGAATCATGCGTGTGTCGTCTCGAACCTCGTTGACAGCGCGTGGCTCGTCGATGGCCCGGAGATCGTCGGCGCCCTGCCGATCGAGGCTCGCGGCCGCATTCAGTAGGGCACGGCGGCACGGCGCATGACCGCGCCGAAGAAGGGAACGGACGTGAGCGATACGGGCAACGTCGGCGACGCGCTCGGCATGGTGGAAACGCGCGGCTTCGTCGGCATGGTCGAGGCCGCCGACGCGATGCTGAAGACGGCGAACGTCGTGTTCGTCGGCTGGCAGAAGGTCGATGCCGGGCTCGTCACCGCGATCGTGCGCGGCGACGTGGGGTCCGTGAAGGCCGCAACCGACGCCGGCGCCGCCGCGGCGCGCCGCATCGGCGAGCTCGTGGGCGTGCACGTCATCCCCCGCCCGGGGGACGATCTCGAGAAGATCTTCCCGATCCGCCCGAAGAAATAAGGCGCCGCCGCGCTACTCCGGGTGCAGGCGGTAGACGCGCACTTCCCCGCGCCGGTCTTCGTCGAGAAAGGTCCCGACGGGTTCGACATCAGGCCGCTGCTCGAGCACGTAGATCGTGTCGGCGTAGAGCGCCGGGTAGGCGAAGTAGCGCTCGTGCACGAGCACGAACTCCACACCGGCCGAGCGCAGTTCGTCGAGCGCGCCGTCGCGCCGCAGATCGTTGGCGCGCTGGATGACCTGCAGGTAGCCTGGCGGGTAGAAGCCGCTGTTCCCGTTCACGACCTCGTGGCGGTGGTACTGCGCGAAGTAGATGAAGTCGGCGTCGAAGCCGGGCAGGTTTCCCGGCCGCGGCAGCGGCGCGTGCGCGATGACCGTCGGCGGCAGCGTGCCGAGGAACGCGTAGACGGGCGGCGCGGTCGGCGGCATCCGCCGCACCGGCACGTTGGCCAGCGTCTCGACCCCCATGAGCAGCAGCACGAGCGCCGCCAGCACGCCGGCGCGCGGCCGGCCGCCGAACGCCCGGCCCATCGCGCCGCAGCCGATCGCCGCAAGCAGCGCCACCATCGTCAGCGTGAGCATGCCGAACCTCGCCGGCACGCGGAGCCCGCGGTACGGCGAAAGGACGCGCCGGAGGATCGGATAGATGACGCCGGCCGAGCCGCGTGACGCATCCGCGGCGACGAGTCCGGTCACGGCGACCGCGGCCACCCACGGCGCGGCCGGTGTCGTCACGGCCGACACGGCGAGCGCCGATCCCACGAGACCGGGGAAGAGCCACCGCTCCGAGATCCCGGCCGCCTGCGTCCAGCCCCAGAGGCGGCTCGACGGCGGTGACAGCACGTAGCTGTCGAAGCCGCCGCTGAAGCTGTCCACCTCCCCGTCGCCGCGATCGCCCACGACCTGGCGCGCGCGCTGGTAGGGCACGGCGTAGGCGCCGGCGACCACGCCGGCCAGCGCGAGCGCCGCGCCGGCGTGCAGCACGATCCGCATCGGCACGCGGCCGCGGCGGCGCAGCCACTCGACACCGGCGAAGACCGGCCAGAGCGTGATGAGGAAGACGCCGTAGTAGATGCAGCTCAGGAACTGGGCGGCCACGCTCGCGCCGAGGCCCCAGGCGCCGCGAATGCTGCCGTCGAACGCGCGCGCCGTGGCCAGCACGGCCAGCGGCAGGAACGCGCTGCAGAGCAGCTCGAGGTGCATCACGTGATCGAGGCGCAGCGGCGCGCCCACGAACACGATCGCCGCGGCCAGCGCGCCCCAGTGGCTGCCCGAGAGGTAACGCGCACACGCGTACATCGCGAGCCCCGCCGAGAGGAGGCTGAGCCAGATGAGGCCGTTGTAGACGAGCACGACCGGCACGCCGGCGAGCACGAACGGCGCGCCGATGAGCGCCGGCAGCAGGATCGCGTCCGAATAGAGCAGCACCGTATCGGCCGGGTGGAACTGGTTGCCCGAGAACCAGCCATCGGCGCCGAGGCTCGCGAGGTTGCGCGCCCACGTGTAGAGCCGCCACGACGAGAAGAGCGGGTCCTGATGATCGGGGACGAGCCAGGGGCTCGTGGCGAGCGGCCACGTCGAGGCCACGCCGGTGGCGATGACGACGAGCAGGGCCACGACCCAGTCGCGGCGACTGGCGCGGCGGTGCGATGGCGGCGCAGTCACGCGCGCGTAGCCGCGCGGCCGGCGGCACGGCCCGCCGCGGGGCGGGCGCGTTTCGTCCGGGCGCTCTGGTCGCGCGCGGTCAGGCGGCGGAGTTTCGGCTCCTGATCGAGCACGAGCAGCGGCTGCCGCGGGTTCTCGAGCAGGTTGTAGTACTCGCCGGCCGTGGTGCGCGCGTAGATGTCATCGCCGTCGATGAAGAGCGCCACCGGGCCGCCGTCTTCGACCGCGTCGAAGAGCCGCACCTTGAAGCGCGAGCGCAGCGCCGCGAGCAGCGTGCGGATGCGCGCCACGGAAATGCCGCGGCGCCGGAGGTCCGCGAGCACCTTGAGCTCGATGAGTTCGATCGGCGTGTAACGGCGTTCGGTGTAGCCGCCGGCCGGCGTCTTGTGGGTAGGCACCGACGGCGCGAAGATGCCGCGCTCGTCCCACCACTGGAGCTGGCGCGCCGTCAGGCCGGTCTCGGCGGCGACCTCGCGCGACGAGTAGTGGCCCTTCAGTTTCACGGCAACCGGTCCGGAACGCACGCGCGGGTCCCGGCGGCCCGGGGCCGCGACAACAGGGACGCCACGGGCGACAGCGTGGAAGACATGACCAGACACGAACACGTCCAGTCTACAGCCGACCCGCGCGCGACGGCGCCAGCACGGCCAGTGCCGGATCGGACCTGTCGCCGGCGAGGAGCCCGGCCATGAGGCTGGCGGTGAGCGGCGCGAGCAGCGCGCCGTTGCGATAATGGCCGCAGGCGTAGAACAGGCCGGGCACCACGGCCGAGGGGCCGACGTAGGGCAGGTCATCAGGCGAACCGGGGCGCAGCCCCTGGCGCGCCGCCACGAAGGTGGCGTCGGCGAGTGCCGGCACGAGCGCCGACGCCCGGGTCAGCAGTCCCGCCACCCCGGCCGCGGTCGTGCGTTCGTCGAAGCCGACGTCCTCGGACGTCGCGCCCACGAAGACGGTGCCGGATGTCCACGGCACGAGGTAGATGTCGGGGCCCCAGACGATGTGGCGCAGCGTGTCCGGCGCGGCGGCAAGGTGCAGGAGCTGGCCGCGGATGGGCCGGACGGGCGCCGGGTCGGCCCCGGCCGGGGCCAGCGATGCAGACCAGGCGCCAGTGGCCAGCACCACCTGCGGGGCATGGTGCACGCCGTCGGCGGTGGCCACGGCGATGCCGGCGCCATCGGCCGCGAGGGCCCGCACCGCCGTCTGCACGAACTCGGCACCGAGTCCGCGCGCGGCGACGGCTGCCGCGGCCGTGAGCGCCGGCACGTCCACGGCCGCATGCATCGGGATGTGGAGGACGCCGGCCGCGTGGGCGGCCAGCGCCGGCTCGGCCTCGCGCGCGGCCGTCCCCTGGAGCCAGTGCGCGGTGACACCTTCGGCGTCGGCCGTAGCCTTCGATCGCGCCAGCCGGGTGATGTCGGCGTCGTTCGTCGCCACTTCCGCCGTGCCGACCGGCCGGAACGCCACCGGCACGCCCGCGGCGGCCGCCACCCGATCGACGAACGCCGGATACTGCGCAAGCGATCGCCGGCCCAGATCGCGGAGCGGCCGCGACTCGTGGCCCTCCACATACGGCGCGAGCACGCCGGCCGAGGCGAACGACGCACCGCCGCCGGGCAGCCGCGGATCGCACACCCGCACGCGGCGTCCCGCCGAGGCCAGCTCGAAGGCCACCGTGCAGCCGACGACGCCGGCGCCAATGACGACGACATCCACGTCGCGCACACTCACGCGACGTACTGTACGACGCCTGCGGCGCCGGCCGCCAGCCCCGGCGGCGATCGCGCCGCTAACGCGCCGTCGATCCGCTCAACGACGAACGCGAGGACGACGATCCCGACGAACTGGACGAGCTCGACGAGCGGCTGCTCGACGAACTGCTGCTCGAGCCGGTGCTCGAACTCGACGCACTCGACGTCGACGACGCGCTGCTCGAACTGCTGGCGCTGCTCGTGCTGCTCGACGAACTCGACGACGTGCTCGACGAGGTGGACGAGCCCGACGAACTCGACGACGCGCTGCTCGTGCTCGATGAGCTCGAGGAGCCGGCCGACGAACTGCTCGAGCTGCCCGTGCCCGTCGTGCTCGAGGAACTCGAGGTCGTGCCGCCGCCCGCGGTGGAACCGCCGCCGGTCGACGACGACGTGGCATCGGGCGATGTCGGCAGCGTGGTGCAGCCGCTCGTGAGCCCGGCCGCCATCACGGCCGCCGGCGCCCCCGACAGCAGCAGCAGGAACTCGCGCCGTTTCGTCAGCTCGCCGGTGTCAGTGGCGGGCTTCGGCCGGCTCGGTGGTGTCTGTCTCTTCTTCTTCACGACGTCCTCCAGTCAGTCCGGGCAGCGTCAGCGCACCGCCCCGGTAGTACAGCTCGATCCGCCGGATGACCTCATCGGCGGTGATCATGTCCATGCAGCGCGGCAGCGTGCCCACGACGTCCACGCAGAGCGCGTCGGGTCGGTCGTGCACGTCGCCATCGCCGAGCGGCAACGTCCGCGACTTCCAGCAGCCGCCGTTGTCGCAGCAGCGCAGCGCACCCACGGTGTGGATGAACTGGTGATGCGGATAGGCCGTGAAATGCGGAGGTTCGCGCCCACCGGCCACGACCACGCACGGGCGGTTCTGCGGCATGCCCGGCTTCACCTCCACCGCGGCGGCCAGGTGCATCAGGAAGCTCACGGCCGAGAGCGCGCCCTGCGCGTGGTACATCAGCCGGATGAGCTCGCGGTGCGAGGTCCTGCCGCGCAGGTCCACGGCGCCGTCGATGGCCGGATGGTTGTGATGGTTCTCACCGACCTGCACGAACAGCAGGCGATCGCGGAAGTGCTCCACGACGTCCTGATACCGCTGGTGGTCCCACCATTTGATCGTGTAGTCGAACTTGCCGCCCGAGGCGAACAGCCAGAAGGGCGGGCAGTCGCCTTCGAGCGCCTCGATCTGGCGGAACCAGTGTTTCTCGGACTCGTGGATGTGCAGGTCGCCCTTGAAGTCGGTGACGCGGATCCGGAGGCCGAGCTGCTCGTTCAGGTACTCGACGAAGCCGTCGAGGAAGTGCCGCGGCTCCTGGTTGCTGCGGTGGATGAGCGGGTAGTGGCAGTCGAGCACCTGCACGTCGGGATCGTCTTCCGCGAGCGGCGTCAGGTGCGGGTTGTGGTGCCACAGATCCGGGCAGGACGTCCGGACGTCGGTCAGGAACTCGCCGGGGTGGCAGCGATGCAGATCCCGCACGGCGGCGGTCAGCATCACGATGTCGCCCGGCGACTGGAAATTTTTGAGGATGAGCTTGCGCATACGTTCCAACCCGACCGGCCGTGAGCCGTCCACTGGGGGCAGGGGGTACCCCCACCCATCAGCTTAGACTCGCGGCCGAGGCGGATCAGAACGAGATTGTGGCGCCGAGCTCGAGACGCCGCGCCGGACCGGCCGAGGTGGCGGTGCCGAAGAACGGCGACAACTGGTTGCCAGAGAAGGAGTTGAGGTTCGTCCGGTTGAACAGGTTCTGGACGTTCACGTAGAAGTCGGCGCGGTAGCGTGCGTTCGACCCTTCCATGAGCACCATACGCGGACCGTCGCCGCCGCCACCCCCCGGACCGCCGACGCCCGGCTGCATGGCGTTGGCCGCCCCTCCGGGCGGGGGTGCCGACCCCATCGGCACCCCTTCCGGCCCGCCCGAGAGCAGGCCGCCGAGGTTGAACGACTTCGTGAGCCGCAGGTCCACCGTCATCTGCGCCGCGCCGCGGCCGGCGTTGCGGCCCACGCCTGCCGCGCGGTCGTTGAACACCGTGTCGCCGTTGTCGTCGAGGCCGGTCGTGAGGTTGTACGGCCGGGCCGACGAGACCTGCATGTTCATTCCGGCACGCAGGCCGTACGGCAGCGGGAAGTTGCCCATGACGAAGAGCCGGTGGCGGATGTCCTGCGCCGCCGGGCCCCAGTCCGCGTCAGGGTCGTTCGAGTCGGCCGGCAGGCTGAGCGCGCCATCGGCGTGGTTGCGCACCGAGCCGAGCTGATACATGACGTTGCCGAAGATGCGGCGCTGCGGCACGCGCAGGTTGATGCCCACCGAGAGGCGATCGGAGGCACGGCGGCCGGTGGCGCTGATTTCCGAGATGTTGCCGATCGTGGGGTCGGGCCGCACGCCGTTCACCGGCGCGTTCACGTTCACCGAACGCAGCACGTCGTAGCCGCGTGTCCACATGTAGTCGGCGCGCACGCCCATCCACTCCTTCAGGTTCTTGTCGAAGCCGATCGACGCCTGGTGGATGGTGGGCTGGGTGAGGTTCGCCGCCGCCTGGATGCGGCTCGCCGGCAGGCGCGTGCCGCCCGACGTGGCGGTCACCGGGAAGGTGGGGTTGAGGATGACTTCGTCGATCTGCCGCACGCCATCGACACGCAGCGTCTGTTCGTAGGTGGCGCTGTCGTACCAGTCGTAGAAGATGCCGTAGCCGGCGCGCACGTTGGCCTTCGCCACAGTCCACGTCACGGCGGCGCGCGGCGCCAGGTTGAATTTGTCGTCGAGATTCGTCTGGATTTCCTGGCGCAGGCCCAGGCTCGCCTGCACGTTCTTCGACAGGCGGAAGTCGTCCTGCACGTACCACCCGAGCTGGTACTGCGAATAGCTGACGAGCGGATCGCCGACCCGGCGTGTGAACGTGCGGGCGAGGCCGGCGTTGAAGTCGGCCAGGCTCGAGAAGGTGTAGGTGCCGTTGGCATTGGTCTGCTGGGTGCTGTCCCACTGCCCCGCTTCGAAGAGCACGCCGGCGCGCAGTGCGTGCTTGCGCATCGTGAAGTCCACGCTTTGATCGATGACGAACTGCTGCCCTTCGCGCACGCCGGTCTGCCCGGCGCCGCCGCCGGTGAAGGCATCGAGCACGCGCAGCGTCGGGCTGGCCGACGACGACGTGTTCTCGGACGTGGTCTGCACGAACTCGAACTTGAGCTCGCTGAACACCTTCTTGCCGAAGAGGCGCGTGTTGCGCAGGCGCAGCGTGTCCGTCGTCGCGTCACTCGCCCACGACCGTTCCGCCAGGTCGAAGTCGCCGACGCCCAGATTGCGGCGGTCCTGCGTGCGGCGCTGATATTCGGCGCGCAGGGCGTTGCCGGCGCCGAGCGCCTGCTCCACGCGCACGTTGACGTTCATCACGTCGTTCGGCCGCCGCACCTGATCGCGCACGTCGCCGTTCGGCGTCGCCGCCACGATCGTCTGCGCGTCGTAGGAGGCGTTGCCTTCGGCCGAGAAGGTCACGCTGGTCTTGCCCTTCACGATCGGGCCCTGGCTGCTCACCTGCACCCGCTTCACCTGCTCGATCGGGCGGGCTTCCGCGAAGGCGTTCCTGGCGCTCAGCGCCGAGTCGCGGAACCCGAAGGTGACGCGGCTGCGCCACGCGCCCATCCCCGGTTTGGTGATGACTTCCACGCGCACCATGCCGGCGTCGTGATACTCGGCGGCGTAGGAGTTGGTGCGGAAGCGGATCTGCTGGATCTGGTCTTTCGGCGGCAGCCGGCCGCCGCGGAAGCCGTCCACGAAGATCTGCGCGCCCGGGCCGGCCATCTGCGCGAGCTGCTCGGCCATCTCGT
>CADEFD010000031.1:39874-42956 GCA_902826515.1 uncultured Acidobacteriota bacterium | reverse complement strand
GGCGCCGGCGCGCTGACTCGGCGCGAAGCCGAATTCGAGCTCGAACTCCGTGGTGTCGCCGGGATCCTTCCACGAGAGCTGCACCGTCCGGCCAATCACCGACGAGGTGAGGGCAGTTGGCGCGAAGGGCGAGCGGAACAGGAAGCCGACCGCGGAGCACCCGTTGCCGCCGGGCCCGAGCTCCGCCAGAAGGTCCCTGGCGGCGCGGATGGCGCCGGTTGTATCGAGCGACTCCAACGTGATCTCGTTGCAGGTGGCGTTGCCGTAGCGATACGACGACCGAAGCACGTAGGCGCCGGTCATCCATCGCCCCGGCAGCGTCTGCGTGCTTTCGGCCAGCAGGTAGGACAGCGGCGAAAACGCCACGCGTGCCCGCCCGAACTCTGTGAGGCGCAGCGGGTCAACCACGACGAGAAAGTCGCCCTGTCGAACCAGCAGAACGCCTCGCGCGGCGTCATACGTGGCCAGACCGGCCTGGAAGTCCGGCGATGTCGCCAGCAGGGCGCCGGTGCGCGCATCCAGGGTGTTCATCCCGTTGCCGTCGTTCACCCAGACCACGCGTCCGCCGGGTTCCGTCAATGCTCCGTAGGAGGCCAGGGGGTGGGTGACGCGCCGCACCTCGGCCCCGGTCGTCGCGTTGATGACCCGAATCGTCGTGGAGCTTCCGCCCCACTCGTTGATGAAGGCTTCGTCCGTCTCGGCCGCGTAGCCGAATCCAGGCGACGAGGTCGACGTCGTGGCCACGGGCACCGGGGGCTTGCCGGTCAGGTCGATGGTCCAGACGAAGTACGAGAACCCGCTGATGGTGCTGCGGAGTTCGCTGACGAACAGCCGCGCGCGGTGCGTGTCAGCCCCCAGGATCTGGAAGAAGCTCGGAAAGCGGGAATCGGTTGCCGGCTGCGGCAGCGACGGCGTGGCCGTCACCACGGCGCGTGTGCGCCGGTCGAACAGGAACAGATCCTGTCCCGGGTGGGTCACGCTTCCCGCCAGCCAGGCGAGGTAGCGGCCCCCGGCGACGGGCGCCGCACTGTTCAGGAAGTCCGTCGGGACGTGGGTGAGCGGCGTGACGGCGAGCACATCTCCGAATCCGCGCACCGTGGCATCAACGTTGACGAGGCGCTCGCCCGCGCCGTAGACGTTCGTGAAGACCTCGACCCGCTCCTGCGCGTGGGCGGGGAGGGCCAGCAGCAGGCAGACGGCAACCGGCGCGAGACCAGGACGACCCATCGAACACCTCCGCGGAGGGGGCGGGATGCCGTCAGCGATGCAATTGCCGAGCCCGGCGTCGAGCCCGGATTGGCGGAAGATTGGCGGAACGCGGACGCGAGACTGTGGTGATGGGACCACACCGGGTGTGGCCGTTCCGCCACGCCCGCTACTGCTCGGCGCGTTTGCCCGTGAAGGGCGCCACGCCCATGCCGTAGTCCATCTCGCCCTTCATCTCGTCGCCGGTGATGGCGGCCTTGGTCGTGATGGTCATCGGGCCCTGGGGGCCGGCCATGTCGAACGTGAACGTCACCGTGCCGTCCTTGACGGTGCCGGTGAACTTCGACTCGCCCATGTCGCTGCCGATCGTGCCGGTGACGGCCTCGCCCTCCACGGCCAGCACGAGGTCGGCCTTGGTGGCGCCCTGCGGGCTGTCGACGTCGAGCGTCCAGCGGCCCGCCACGCCGTTCTGCGCCAGGACCAGCGACGACGTCAGGGCCACGGCGCACGTGGCCGTGAGGAGACGGACAAGGAAGGAATGAGCCATGACGCCGGAGGGTAGCACAGGCCCGCGCCGGCCGATCAGGGGTTCACGCGCACCTGCACCTCGCCGTCCACGACGCGCACGTCGTGACGGCTGACGCCGTTCTTCGGGTCCTGCACGAGGCGCCCGGTGCGGATCTCGTAGCTCCAGCCGTGCCACGGGCAGGTCACTTCGTCGCGGCCGTCGATCTCGCCTTCGCAGAGCGGGCCGGCGTGATGCAGGCAGAGGTTGTCGATGGCGTGAAAGCCGTCATCGAGGCGGAAGAGCGCCACGTGGCGCCCTTCGACCTTCAGGAAGTGCCCGCCGGGCCCGAACGTGTCGGCGCGGCCGACGCCGACGAACTGGCCGGAGAGGGGGGCGAGCGGCATGCGGCTACTTGCGCGCCGACGGCGTGAGCGTCGTTTCCTTCCGCTCGGTGCCGCGCATGTAGACCAGCTTCACCGCGACGTTCACCTTCAGCGCTTCGAGCGCGTAGGTGTAGTCGTAGATGTTGGCGATGGTCTGCTCGCCGATCTGCACGATGACGTCGCCCTTCTGCAGGCCGGCCTGTTCCGCCGGCCCGCCGCCGATGACGCCGCCAAGCAGCAGGCCCTTCACGTCGGTCGCGTAGTCGGGAATCGTGCCGGTGAAGATACGCACGCCGGCGCGGCCGCCGCCCGACTGCTGCGCCTGCTCCACGCGGGCGAAGGCAAGCGCCTCGGGCTGATCGCCGACGCGGCTGGCGAGGGCCACGGCGAAGTCCACCACGCGGTCGAGGTCCTCGTAGTTGATCTTGTCGGCCGTGTCGGACGGCTTGTGGTAGTCGATGTGTGTGCCGGTGAAGAAGGCGAGGCTCGGCACGTTCGCCTGATTGAAGCTCGCCACGTCCGTCGGCTGATACGGATCGTCCTGCAGCACCAGATCGAAGCCGGCCGCCACGTTCGCGCGTTCGATGAGCGGACGCCAGCCCGGGCTCGACCCCACGGCCTGCACGGTGAGCTTGTTGTCCTGCATGCGGCCCACCATGTCGAAGTTGAAGTAGGCAGCGAGCTGGTCGTTCGGCACCGGCGGCGTCGTGACGAACGCGTTCGAGCCGATGAGGCCGATCTCTTCGGCCGACCAGAAGCCGAGCAGCACGTGGCGGCTCCGCATCCGCTTCTTCGCCAGCTCACGCCCGGCGGCGAGCACGGCCGCCGTGCCCGACGCGTTGTCATCGGCGCCGTAGTGAATCTTGCCGGCGTCGTCTTTCGTCGCGAGCGAGTTGCCGTGGCTGCCGCGTCCGAGATGGTCGTAATGCGCGCCGAGCGCCACCCACGGCTTCGGCAGCGCGATGCGCGCGGTGGCCGGCAGATA
>CADEFD010000031.1:26719-39774 GCA_902826515.1 uncultured Acidobacteriota bacterium | reverse complement strand
TTCACGTCGAGCGTCGCGTAGCTGTCGTAGCCGAAGTTCTGCGAGTCGGGCACGACCAGGCCGTAGCCGGCGAAGACGACCTCGCCACTGGCTTCGGCATTGTCCGAGAACGACAGCGCCTGCACGTCAGCCGTGGTGCGGAAGGGTGTGGACGCCACCGTGAGCGTCGTGCCGCCGTCCTTCACGCCGGCCGTGAAGCTGAAGGGCAGGCGGAAGTCCTTCTGGCCGGGCAGCGGCTGCGCGCCCATCTTCTTCAGTTCGGCCACCAGGTGATCGGCGGCGAGCTTTGCGCCCTCTGATCCGGCCTGACGTCCGGCCAGGCGATCCGAGGCGAGCACCGTGACGTCGGCGCGCGTCTTCGAGGCGGCCGGCGCGGCGGATTGTGCGGCGGCAAACGCCGGTGTGGCGAGCGTGACGGCGAGCGTGAAACGAAGCACCTGACGGGTCATGGCGTCCTCAGTTCTTCCGCAGCGGCGCGGCCGTGATGGCCTTGAGGGCCGCCTCGTGATTCCACTGCGCCAGGAAGATCTGGCCGGCGCCGCCCCCGGAACGAGCCGACGTGAACGCGATCTGCTTTCCGTCCGGCGAGGGCACCGGCAGGCCGTCGAAGCCGTCGGAGTAGGTCACGCGCACCGGCTCCTTCGTGCCGGCGGCGTCCACCATGAACACCTCGAAGTTCTCGAAGCCGAGCTTGTTCGAAGCAAACAGGATGTATTCGCCCGAGACGTGCATATAGGGCGCCCAGCTCATCGCCTTGAAGTTGGTGATCTGCTTCTTGTCGGTGCCGTCGAGGTTCATCGTCCAGACGTCGGCGATGAGGCCCTGTTCGTCGAAGCGGCGCCACAGGATCTTCTTTCCATCGGGCGTGAAGAACGGGCCGCCGTCGTAGCCTGGCGTCTCGGTCAGGCGCCGCTGGCCGGTGCCGTCGGCCTTCATGATGTAGATCTCGGCGAACCACGCGGCGTCGGTCGTGAGCTGTTTCTGTTCGGCCGCGCTGAGCGTGTGATCGTAGGCCGTACGCGTCGAGCTGAAGACGATCCACTGGCCGTCGGGCGAATAGCCGCCCTCGGCGTCGTAGCCGCGGACGTTGGTCAGCCGCTTCAGTGACTTGGTTTTCTCCTGATACGCGTAGATCTCCATCTCGGGGTCGTAGTCCCAGGCGTAGCGCCGTTCCTTGCCCGAGGCGCGGAACGCGATCTCGTCGTCCTGCTGCTTCTTCGAGGTCGGATCGTGGTGCGTCGAGGCGAACATGATCTCGTCGCTGCCCGGACGGAAGAAGCCGCAGGTCGTCTTGCCCATGCCGGGCGAGATGCGCGTCGTGTCGCCGGTGGTCAGGTCCATCACGTACTGCTGATAGAACGGATTCCCCGGCTCGCGTTCGCTCTGCAGGACGAGGCGCGTGCCATCGGGCGACCAGTAGCCTTCGCCGGCACGTTTGCCGTCCACGGTGAGACGGCGGACGCGCGACAGGAACTCACGTTCCTGATTCGGCGCTTCCTGCGCCAGCACGGTTCCCCCGGCGACGAGTGCGGCAAGCAGCAGAGCAGATGTACGCATAGACCGCCATTCTACCGAGGCACCGGGCGCCCGTGTCAGGCCTACTGCGGCCGCGGCGCCGCCAGCAGGCGGCGGATGGCGGTGTTCATCGGATCGTCGCGGAACGTCTCGAACTCGAGCGTGTAGCCCTCGGGGTCGATCGCGACGAAGCCGCGGATGGGCAGATTCGCCGAATCCTTCGACTCGCCGCGCACCGTCACGCCCTGACTGACGAGCCAGCGGTGCCAGTCGTCCACACGGTCGGTGACGAAGGCCAGGGCGACCGGCTTCGTCTCGGAGGCCCGATGCATGCCGCGCGTCTCGTCCACCAGTCCCACGAACGACGTCGGCGACACCTGATACACCTTGGCCCAGCCCTGATCCACGGTGAGTGTGAGCCCCATCACGCGCTCGTAGAAGCGCATCGCGGCCGGGAGATCGCGGCAGTAGAGCCATGTGATGCCGGCCTGGAAGCGGCCGGGCGGCGCCGTGGGCGCTGGCGCCTGCGCCTGCGCGATCGGCGTGAGCGCGCAGACCAGAAGGAGGGCGGAGAGGGCGAAGAGGCGTCGCGGCATGGGCGGATTCTAGCCCGCACCAATGTTGAGACAGCGTCTCATTTCCTGCTTGACCGACCGATTCGGTCGCCAATAGACTGCCTCAGTCTTGAGACAGAGTCTCAGTTTCAATTTCAGCATGGCGACTTTCCGCACTCTCCTCTTCTGGGCCCACCTCGTCTGCGGCGTCGTGGCCGGCGTCGTGATCCTGCTCATGTCGGTTACCGGGGTCGCGCTCACCTACGAGAAGCAGATGCTCGAGTGGGCCGACCAACGCGCGCACCCGTGGGTGCCCCCCTCGGCCGGTGCCCGGCCGCTTCCGCCAGAGACGCTGCTGGCGGCGGTGGTCGCGGCCCGGCCGGGGGTGGCCCCCGCGGGCGTGACGCGTCGCGCCGATCCGGCCGCGCCGGTCACCGTCACGCTCGACGGCAACCGCGCACTGCTCGTGCATCCCTACACCGGGGCGGTGCTCGGCGAGCCGGCGCCAGGGCTGCGCGCCTTCTTCCGCGCCACGACCAACTGGCACCGCTGGCTGGCGCTCGACGGCGCGAGCCGCGCCACGGGCCGTCTCGTCACCGGCGTCGCGAACGTCCTCTTTCTTTTCATCGTCCTGAGCGGAATCTATCTCTGGGTGCCGCGCCTGTGGACGCGGCTGCAGTTTGCCCACGTGCTGTGGTTCCGCCGCGGGTTGCCGGGCAAGGCGCGCGACTTCAACTGGCACAACGTGATCGGCATCTGGTCGGCGCTGCCGCTGGCCGTCGTGGTCGCTGGCGCGGTGCCGATCTCGTTCCCGTGGGCGAGCAACCTCGTCTACCGCGCCGTGGGCGACACGCCGCCGTCCGCACCCGCGCGTCCGCCCGGGGCAGGTAGTGGTACGGCGGATCGTGGCCGTGGCGGTGAACGCCGGCCGGCCGCGCCGCCCTCGTTCGCCGGCCTCGACGCCGCGTGGCAGGCCGCCGAAGCGCAGGTGCCGGCGTGGCGCACGATCAGCACGCGCCTGGCCGGGCCTGCCGACGCGCCGTTCACGGTGACGATCGACGAAGGCTACGGCGGCCAGCCGCAGAAACGCGGCACGCTCTCGGTGAGCCGCGCCACCGGCGCCATCACGTCGTGGGACACCTTCGATCAGCTGAGCCCGGGCCGCCGCGCCCGCTCCTGGCTCCGCTTTGCCCATACCGGCGAGTACTACGGCCTGGCCGGCCAGACCGTGGCCGGCCTCGTCTCGGCCGGAGGGGCGGTGCTCGTCTATACGGGGCTCGCGCTCGCGTGGCGCCGGTTCGTCGCGTGGCTGCGCCGCCGGGCCCGGTCGCCGGCGGTCACCACAGAAGTGGCGTAAACCGCGCGCCGCCGCGCGCCCCGTCAGTCAGCCTCGAGTGGACAGCGTCACTGTCGTCGGCAGCAAGGCCTGATCAGCGTCAGGAAGGTTCGAGTCCGTCATGAAGTCCCGCGTCACCCGTCCCGTCGTCCGTCCGATCCGCAAGCGCCGGAGGGGCGCACACTGGCTGTTCGCCATGAGCGCCCTTGTGATGTCCACCGCGTTTGCGGCGCGTCCCGCCGCGGCGCAACCGCCCGTGCCCGTGCCGGCCGTGCAGCCCGCCGGCCTCATCCGTTTCGACATTCCCGCCGGCCCCCTCGATGAGGCGCTGCGCGCCTTCGAAGCGACGACCGGGCTGATCGTGGATGTGCGCCTGCCGGCCGACACCGTGCACATGATGCAGTCGCCCGGCGTATCGGGCATGGTCACGCTCGACGCGGCCCTCGACGCCGTGCTCGATGGCACGTCACTCGTGGCCGTCAGCCGCGCGAACGGTGTCATCACCGTGGACCTGCGCGGGCTTGCCGAGTCGGTGCAGGTGACGGGGCGTCTGCCGCACGTCGCCTCACCCCGCTATGCCACGCCGCTTTCGGAGACGCCGCAGTCGATTCAGGTGATTCCGCAGGCCGTGCTCGCCGAACAAGGGGCCTTCACGCTCTCGGATGCGATGCGCAACGTGCCAGGTATCGCCCTCCAGGCGGGCGAGGGCGGCGGTGCGTCCGGCACGGCCGGCGACATGTTCAACATGCGCGGCTTCAGCGCCGCGAGCAGCCTGTTCGTGGACAACGTCCGCGACGACGGTCTCATCACGCGCGACGTCTTCAATCTCGAACAGGTCGAGGTCTTCCTCGGGCCCACCGGCACGGACATCGGCCGCGGCACGGCCGCCGGCTACGTGAACATGGTCACGAAGGCGCCGCATGCCGGTGCGGCCTACAACGCCGCGGTCAGTGTGGGGTCGGCCGAGAGCCGCCGCGTGACGGCGGATGTCAACCAGCCCGCGCCGCTCGGCAGCGAGGGCTCGTGGCTGGCCGGCACGGCGTTCCGGCTGAACGCTCTCTGGCAGGAAGGGGGCGTCGCCGGCCGCGACCACGCGTGGAACGAACGCACCGCCGTCGCGCCGAGCCTGGCGCTCGGCCTCGGTTCCCCGACGCGGGTCACGCTCACGGCGCAGCACACGCGGCAGGACAACGTGCCCGACTACGGCATCCCCGGCGCGGCCTGGCGCGAACCGCTGACGCCGGCCTCGGTGCTCGCCACGCGACCCGTGGCGGCCTCCACCTACTTCGGCTCGCCGGAGATCGACTACGACGAGGCGCGCCAGACGAGCGTCGCCGCGAGGGTGGACCACGACCTGGCGTCCGGATGGTCGCTGCGTCAGCACGCCCGGCACAACACCACGCGCCGCGAGGCGGTCATCACAGCGATCCAGTCGGTCGCGAGCTTCGTGCCCGAGTCCGAAACCGTCACCTTCAGCCGGCAGGCGAACCTGCGCGAGAACCGCATCGCCGCCAGCCAGACCACGCTGACGGGACGCGTCACGTCCGGACCGGTTGCGCACGCGCTGACCGCCGGCGTGGAGCTCATCGCCGAGGACTACGCCGCACCGGGTCTTGCCGGCGCCGGCACGCGGGCGCCCGCCAGTATCTACGCGCCCGATCCTTTCGCTCCCGTGAGCAACTTCGCCCTCGCGCGCAGCGGCGCGACCACCGACGGCCGCACGCGCACGCTCGGCGTGTCCGCCTTCGACGTGGCGACGCTCGGTGCCTTGCAGGTGAGCGGCGGTCTGCGCGTCGAACGCTACGACACGGCCTACCGCGCGGTCACGACGGCCGGCGTCGCAACCGACCTCGACGCCGCCGACATCATCGTGAGCGGCAAAGCCGGCGTGCTCTATCAGATCACTCCCGACCTGAACGCCTACGCGTCGTGGGGGCGCAGCGTGACGCCGCCGGGTTCCGGCAACTTCGCGCTGAGCGCCCAGCCGAACAACGCCAACAATCCGAACGTCCTGCCGCAGATTTCGCGCAACGTCGAAGCCGGCGCCAAATGGGAGTTGTTCCGGCGGCGGCTCTCCGCGACGCTCGCCCTCTTCGACACGCGCAACGAGAACGTCATCTACACGATCGACGCCGCGGCCGTGCCGCCCCTCTTCAACCAGGACGACGCGCAGCACCTGCGTGGCGGAACGCTCGGCCTGGTCGGCCAGCTGACGAGCCGCTGGAGCGCCATGGCCAACATGGCGTGGCTCGACGGCCGGCAGCGGTCGCAGAACGTGCTGACCAACGGCCGGCAGCTCACGCTGATGCCGGAGTGGTCGGGCAGCGTGTGGACGACATGGGCGGCGGCGGGCTTCAGCCTCGGCGGCGGTCTCCGCTACCAGGGCCGCACCTTCGTCAATACGGCGAACACGATTGCGGTGCCCGGCTACACGCTCGTGGACGGCGTGGCCTCGTACGCCCTGAACGCGCACCTGACCCTGCGCGTGAACGGCTACAACCTCACCGACACCCGCTACATCCGCAGCATCAACAACAACGGCGGACGCTACAACCCGGGCTTCACGCGCGCCGTGCTCGTGAGCACGCAACTCGGATTCTGAGGCCCGCAGCCATGTTGATTCATATTCCCGACGTCCTCTCGGCCGACCAGGTGGCGCATGCGCGCCGCCTGCTCGACACCGCCGACTGGGTGGATGGCCGCGTGACGGCCGGTCCGCAGTCGGCGCGTGTCAAGGACAACGCGCAGCTGCCCGAGGGCCACCCGGCCGCGCGTGAGCTCGGCGACACCATCGTGTCCGCGCTCCAGCGCCACCCGCTGTTCATCTCGGCGGCGCTGCCGCTCCACGTCTTCCCGCCGCTCTTCAATCGCTACGCCGGCGGTCAGTCGTTCGGGCACCACATCGACAACGCGATTCGGCAGATGCCGGGCATGCCACATCGCATCCGCACCGACCTGTCATGCACCCTGTTCCTGAGCGGCCGCGACGAATACGACGGCGGCGAGTTGATGGTGGAAGACACCTACGGGCTGCACAGCGTGAAGCTGCCGGCCGGACACCTCGTGCTCTACCCGGCCACCAGCCTGCACCACGTGCGGCCGGTGACGCGCGGCGTGCGCGTCTGCTCGTTCTTCTGGCTGCAGAGCATGGTGCGCAGCGACGCCGACCGCACGCTGCTCTTCGATCTCGACGCGGCGATCCGCCACCTGCACGGCGTCGAGGCCGCGGAGGCGCCGGCCGTACAGCTCACCGGCGTGTATCACAACCTGCTGCGCCGCTGGGCGGAGGTCTGAGGCCGGCCCTGTCGGCTAGCGGACCACGGCGGGCGACCACGCCTCGCGCATGAAGTGGCGGGCCGGCGCGCCGTCGTCCGCGTGCACGACGTAGAGGTTGTTCCCGGCGTCCGACGGGAACTGGTAGACGACGTGTGCGTCGTCGAGCCACTCGACCTGGTCGTCGATGCTGCGGGTCTCGCCGGCGATGATGTGTTCCGCGCCGGTCGCGACCTCGCGCACCCAGAGACGCCAGCGCAGGCCGTCCGCCCGCTTGAAGGCGAGGCGGGTGCCGTCCGGCGAGAGGGACGGGCACTCGACGTGCGGCGCCAGCACCCGCACGTCCCGGCGGTCGAGGTCCCCTTCAGCGAGGTACGGGGTGCCGCCGTAGGCGAGCGTGGCGTAGAAACGGCGGGTGCCGGGGATGAAGGTGACACCCCAGAAGTTGATGTCGATCCGTCGCACCCGGACCTGGTCCTGCCAGATCGCGAACGTCTCGAGGTCGGGGAACGGCTGGCCCGTGTCCAGATCGAGGATGGTGGTGCGGGTCGAGAACCCTTCCTCGGCATACGAGTGGCCCGACTCGAAGACCGTCACGGCGCCGAGGCGGCCGTCGCGCGACACGCGGGCCCGGCTGGGCGGGCCGGTGAGCGCCAGGGTGTGGGTGGGCGCGAAGGTGGTGGCGTCGAAGACGATGGCGCGGCCATCGGCCCCGTTCGACGCGAGGCACAGCCCCCGGTCCGCAGCCACGTAGGCGCGCACGCAGTTGAGCGGCGTCACGAAGCGCGGACCGTCGGGGGCGGCGAGCGGCGCCAGGGCCAGACGGCTCCAGCCGCTGCCGGGGGCCAGGTGCCGCACGAGCACGAAGGGTGGCGCCGGTGGTGACGGCAGGGCCGCGGCGGTGCTCGTCGCGCCAGGCGGCGTCGCCGTCAACGCCGCGTCCCCGCGCGCCCGCAGCAGCGACCACGCCACGAACGCCACCGCGGCGGCACACACGAGCGCGAAGATGGTGACCGGGCCGCGTCCCCGCCCGCGCGTCATGGCGTGCCCTCCGCGCGTGGAGACACCGGTCGTGTCGCGCCGAGTTGCCACGCGCTCACGCCGATGCCCACGATGAGCAACACGGCGAAGGCGGCGAGGGCGCCGCGCGTGCTGCCATACGTCCACGCCGCACCGAAGGCGACAGCGGCGAGGCCGCGGCCGGCCGTGGTGCACGTGGCCAGCAGGCCGAGGCCGGTGGCGCGAACGTCGGCGGGGAGGGCGGTGGCGGCCATCGCCGCAAGGATACCGTCGGTCGCGGCATAGTAGGCGCCCAGCAGCAACAGGCAGGCGGCCACACCCGCGCCGGCCGTCACGCCGGCCCAGAGCAGCAGATACACCGCAAGCAGACTGAGGTGCCCGGCGACGAAGAGGCGTGCCGTGCCGATGCGGTCGGCGAGCACCCCGAACGGCCCGGCGAGGAGGAAGTAACAGAGCGGCGTGCCCACGAAGAGCAGCGTGATGCGGGCCGGGTCGAACGCGAACTGCCGCTGCAGCACGAGGTAGAGCAGGCCGTCGGTCACGCTCGCTATCGACACGGCGCCGGCCGCGAGGAGCACGGCCCGGAAGCGCGGCGCGGTGAGCGCCTCGAACGTCCGCGCCCATGGGCGCGCGGCGATCGCGGCGCCGGCCCGCGCCAAGCCCCCTGGCGCATCCACAAAGAGCCAGAGGGCCGCGACGCCCACGACCGCCATCGCGCAACTGACCACGAACACCTGATCGAAGCGCCCCGGCGCGAGCATCAGCACCCCGAATGCCGTGAGCGGACCGATTGTGGCGCCGGCGGCATCCATCGCGCGGTGCACGCCGAAGGCCGTCGCCGTTCCGCCGGGCCGCGCCGACGCGGCGATGAGGGCGTCGCGCGGCGCCGTGCGGATGCCCTTGCCGAGCCGGTCGGCGGTGACCACCGCCAGGAAGGCCGGCCAGGCGGCGCCGGCGGCGATGTAGGCGCCTTTCGCCACCGCCGAGAGCGCGTAGCCCACGAGCGCCACGGCTTTGTGGTGGCGGAAGCGATCCGCCACGACGCCGCTGGTCATGCGCACCGCCGCGGCCACGCCCTGATAGAGACCGTCGAGGGCTCCGAACGCGAGCGGCGTCATCTGCAGGTGCAGCACGACGTAGAGCGGCAGCACGCTCGTGACCATTTCGGAGGAGACGTCGGTGAGCAGACTGGTCGCGCCGATCGCCCACACGTTGGCGCTGACCTGCGGCCTGCGCCAGCGGCGCGCAGGGCCAGGCGCGCCTGGTGCGAGTGGCGCCGGTGGTTGCTGATACATCGGCGCGCGGGCGAACGCGGGATCTACCGGTCGGTCAGGCGGATCGAATTGCCCACGCGATCGAACGCCGCCGCAAACCTGTCCGCATCGCGTTCCGGCACGACGGTCAGGTAGTAGAACAGGCTGCCGTCGGCCAGCAGCGTCGTGTACACGCCGACACGTTCGGTGTCGCCGGTCGCCGACCGGCCGGCGAGGGCCGTGCCGAGGCCGCTCCGCTGCGAGATGCGCACGGCCTGGGAGTCGCGCGACACGCGCAGCCCCGGGTTGCTGCTGACGATCGCGTTGACGAAGGCTTCGGTCGCCGTCGTGAGATTGCGTGACGAGGCCCGCGTCACGCCGAGTTCCACGCCGTGGGTGAACACACTCTGGCCCTGATAGTCGCCGAGGCCGTTCTCGGCGACGAACTTGACCGCGTTCTCGCCGTTCACGCCGGTCCAGTTCGCCGGCACGCTCACCTGGAAGAGCTGCCCGCCGCGCGCCGTCTTGTAGCGCGTGTCAGGCGCCGGCACCGGCCGCCCGACGGTGCCGACGGTTGCCGTCCCGCCCCCGCCGCTGCCGGCATTCGTCTTGTCGGACATCGAACGGGCGGGCGGCAGCGTGGCGAAGCGGGCCTTCGCGGACGCGAAGCCGGTGCCGTTGCTGCGCGGGCCGATCGTGAGCTTGTCGGCTTCGGCGCGGATGTACTGCACGCGGTTGCCGGGATTCGGGTGGCTGCTCAGCCACTGCGGCGGCGTGCTGCCTTTCGATTCGCGCTCGATGGCTTCGAACATCTTCGCCAGATCGCGCGGATCGTAGCCGGCGCGGGCCATGATCTGCGCGCCGAGCAGGTCGGCCTGTTTCTCGTAGTCGCGGCTGTACTTCATCAGCCAGGCGCCAAGCCCGAACTGCGAGCCCTGCGAGATGGCCTCGCCCCACCCGCCGCCGATGATGGCCCCGGCAATCGCGCCGGCCACGGCGCCGATCTGGAACTTCTGCGCCTTGGTGGCATTCGCCGTGCCGTGCCGCAGCAGCACGTGCGCGAGTTCGTGCGCCATGACGCCCACGACCTCGCCTTCGACCTCGGCCGCGTCGAACATGCCGCGGTTGACGAACATCGGCCCGCCCGGCAGCGCGAAGGCGTTGATCTCCTTCAGGTTCACCGGCGTGAACGAATACTCGAACACCGGATGGTTCAGGTTCTTCGGGGAAGCGGCCACGAGGGAGCGGCCGGCGCGATCGAGATACGCGCTGATCTGGTCGTCGGAGATGACCGGGTACTGCTGGCGCACCTCGGCCGCGGCTTCCTTCCCGAGTTGTACGTCCTGCTCAGGCGTGAATTTGTTCTTCGGCGGCGTGACGACGGTCTGCGCGGTGACGACCATCACGCCGAGACTTGCGGCGAGGACCGTCGCGAGCCACGCGGATGGCCGGGAGCGTCGGACAGAGAACATCATCGGGTCGTCTCCAGGAAGGCGGATACGTTCATTCTATGCACGCTCCGTACCGCCTACTTCGTCAGGGTGAGCGCCACCTTGGTGGTGCCCCCGGCCGTCACCGTGACCTTCACGGGAGCCGTTTTGAGTGATTCGTGCCACACCTTCAGTTCATAGGTGCCAGGCGGCACACCGGTGAGCTGGAAGCGGCCATCCGGGCCCGAGACCGCTGCCATGTCGTCGGTGACGACGACGAACCCGCGCATCCAGGTGTGTGTGTTGCAGGTGATGCGCACGAGGCCGGCGCCATTGAGCGGCCGCGTCACCACCATTCCCGGCACCGGCAGGCCCACGTTGAAAAGTGTGCGGCCGCCGTCCTGCTGTGCGTTGGTCGTGTGCAGCAGGGCGTCGTGGCTCGTCGTCTTCGTGGGAGCCCCAGGCCGCGCGATCTGCACCCGCGGCAGGAAGCGGCACTTCTCGTTGACGATGGACGGCTCCGGGTACGGCGTCGTGACCTTCACGCCCGTGAGGCTGACGACGGCGTTGGCCAGCAGCCCGCCGGCGCCGACGACGATCGACTCATCGGGGATCTGCGTGCCGCACACTTTCATATCCATCGTCACGCGCAGCGGCCGCGGCGCGACGGCGCTCGTCGTGACCACGCCCGTGATGGTGCCACCCTGCGCGAGTGCGGCGGACGGCAGGGTCAGCGCGGTCAGCAGGCAGAGAATCGTGAGGCGGGAAATAGACATCCTGCTCTGAAGGTAGCACGCCTCCGGCATCACCTGGCGGACCCGGGCGCGCCGCCACGCGGCAAGCAGTTCATGGGCTCACGGCGACCACTCGTCGGGGCCGACGTGCTGTTCGCGGAACCCCCATTGGTAGGGGGGCGGCCCAGCCGCTACGCTAGCCCGGTTACTGGAGGTTCCGATCGTGCGTCACGTCTCTCTCATCAGAACGTTGCTCCTGGCCCTGACCGCCGTGGTCACGACCGCGCTGCCCGTGCTGGCCCAGTCGGCGCTCACCGGCAAGGTCACCCGTGCCGGCGGCGAGCCGATGGCCGGGGCGGCCGTGGTCGTCGAGGAACTGCGGCGTGAGGCCCGCACCGGAGCCGATGGCACCTACACGTTCGACAGTTTGCCGCCGGGCGATTATCACGTGTCCGTCCGCGCCGAGGGCTACAGCAGCCGCCGCACCGAAGTGACCATCGGCGCGTCGGCCGCGACGCTCGACCTCGAGGTCGATCTCGACCTCCACTTCGCCGAAGTGTTGTCGGTCAGTCCCAACCCGCGGCCGCAGTTCGAGTCGTTCCAGCCCACCTCCGTGCTGTCGAACGAAGAACTCCAGCGTGAGCTGCAGGACACCATCGGCGCCACGCTGCAATACCAGCCCGGCGTGCAGATGCGGTCGCTCGGGCCCGGCCCGGCGCGTCCGGTCATCCGCGGCCTCGACGGAGACCGGGTGCTCGTGCTGCAGGACGGCCAGCGCATGGGCGACCTCTCGAGCCAGTCGGGCGACCACGGCGTGCCCGTCAACCCGGCGTCGGCGCAGCGCATCGAAGTCGTGCGCGGCCCGGCCACCCTGCTCTACGGCGCCAACGCCATCGGCGGTCTCGTGAACATCGTGACCGACCAGATCCCCACCGAGAAGGTGACGACGCCCACGGGCTCCTTCACGCTGAACGTCGGCAGCAACTCCACGCCGGCCGGCGGCGCCGGCGACGTGCATGTGGGGAACGGCACGTTCGCCCTGCACCTTGGCGGCGGCGGCCAGCGTGCCGACAGCTACAACACGCCTGACGGCGAAGTGGAGAACTCGCAGTCGCGCAGCGGCTTCATGAACGTCGGCGGCTCCTGGACGGGCGATCAGCAGTACGCCGGCGTGAGCTACGGCTACGACGACACCAAGTACGGCGTGCCGGTGCTCGAAGAGGGACAGATCAGCCTGACCCCGAAGCGCCACGCCTTCTCGGCGCGTGCGGGCGGCCAGGGGCTCGATGGTGTGTTGTCGTCGTATCGCGCCACGCTCGGCGTGCGCCGCTACACGCACTCGGAACTCGAGGGCGACGAAGTCGGCACGCAGTTCAGGAACAACACGGTCGAAGGCGAACTGCTCCTGTCGCACAAGCCGGCCGGCCGCCTGGCCGGATCGATCGGCGGCTGGTTCCTGAATCGCGAGTTCAGCGCGGAAGGCGCCGAAGCGCTCTCGCCGCCGGTGGATCAGCAGACGGCAGCGGCGTTCCTTTACGAAGAGGTCACGTGGCCGCACTTCAGCCTGCAGTTCGGCGGCCGTGTCGATCGCACGAACTTCGAGCCGCAGAGCGGCCTGCCGGCGCGCGACTTCACCGAGTTCTCAGGGTCGGTCGGGGCGCTCATCCGGCCGAGCGCCGCCAACGACAACTTCGTCATCGCCGCCAGCTTCGCCCGAGCCGCCCGTAATCCGGCGCTCGAAGAGCTCTACTTCTTCGGGCCGCATCCGGGCAACCTGACCTTCGAGATCGGCAACCCCGACCTGAAGTCGGAACGCGCCCTCGGCTTCGACCTGTCGCTGCGCGCGCGTTCGTCGCGCGTGCGCGGCGAGCTGACGTTCTTCCGCAACAACATCAACGACTTCATCTTCCGCAGCCCGCTCACCGACGAGGAGTTCGAGG
>CADEFD010000031.1:14372-26619 GCA_902826515.1 uncultured Acidobacteriota bacterium | reverse complement strand
CTCGAACTGGGCGGCAATGCGACCGCCGTGGCGCGGCAGGACCGGGTGTTCGGCAGTGAGACCGAGACCGCCGGGTACGGCCTGTTCCGGTTCTATGCGACCTACTCGCTGCAGTCGGGCCGCACCCTGCAGACGATCACGGCGCGGCTCGACAACGCCACCGATCGCCTTTACCGCAACCACCTGAACTTCCTGAAGGACATCGTGCCCGAGATGGGCCGCCAGTTCCGCCTGGTCTACTCGGTGAAGTTCTAGACGCGGCAATCACCAGCGCGGCCACGGCGGCCGGCGCGGATAGAATGTCCGGCATGTTCCGGACCTCCATCTGTGCCCTGGCCGCCGTTGTCGTGTACGGCGCCCTCACTCCTTTCGCCGCCCAGGCGCCGGCCGCCGCGGCCTGGCTCGCGCCGTTCCGCGAGAACGTCGCGAAGCTCCAGCAGGCGGCGCAGGCCGACAGCTTCGCCTGGACGCGGCTGGCCGAGCTGACCGACACCTACGGCAACCGCATCTCCGGGTCCGAAAACCTGACGCGCGCCATCCGCTGGGCCCAGGCCACGATGACGAAGGACGGCCTCGCCAACGTGCGCGCCGAGAAGGTCATGGTGCCGCGCTGGGTGCGCGGCCAGGAGAGCGCCGTCATCGTCGATCCCCCCGAACATCCGATCGTGATGCTGGGGCTCGGCGGCAGCGTGGCCACGCCGCCGGCCGGTGTCGAAGCCGACGTGCTGGTCGTGAAGGACTTCAAGGACCTCGAGGTGCGGGGCGCCCAGGTGAAGGGGAAGATCGTCCTCTTCAACGTGCCCTATACGACGTACGGCGAGACGGTGGCGTATCGCGGTGGCGGCGCGACGGCGGCAGCGAAACACGGCGCCGTGGCGGCGTTCGTGCGCGCGGTGGGCCCGATGGGCCTGCGGACGCCGCACACCGGCGGCATGAACTATGGCGACGGCGCGGCGAAGATCCCGGCGGCGGCGATTGCCGCCGAAGATGCCAACCGCATCCAGCGCCTGAGCGACCGCGGCCTGCGCGTGCGGGTGCGCCTCAAGATGGAGGCGAAGTTCGAAGCCGACGCCGAATCCGCCAACGTCTTCGGCGAGATCGTCGGCCGCGAGTTCCCGAAGGAGATCGTGCTCGTCGGCTGCCACTTCGACTCGTGGGATGTGGGCATGGGCGCCTCGGACGACGGCGTGGGCTGCATCGCCACGTGGGAAGCCCTGCGCCTCATGAAGCGGCTCGGCATCCAGCCGCGGCGCACCGTGCGGCTCGGGCTCTTCACGAACGAGGAGAACGGCATGCGCGGCGGCAACGGCTACAAGGACGCCTACCTCGCCTCGGCCGGGGAGCACATCTTCGCGCTCGAGTCCGACTCGGGCGTATTCGCACCGGCGAGCCTCGGCTTCACGGGGTCTGACGCGGCCCGCCGCACGATCGACGACATCGCCACGCTGCTTTCGCCGCTCGGCTTCCCGCCCGTTGGTCCTGGCGGCGGCGGCGCCGACATCGGGCCCATCTCGGCCGCCGGCAAGGTGCCGATGATGGCCTACAACGGCGACTCGACGCGCTACTTCACCATCCACCACACGCCGGCCGACACCGTGGACCGCATCGCGCCGGAGGAAGTGTCGAAGGCGGCGGCGGCGATCGCCACGATGACCTACGTCGTCGCCGACATGCCGGAGCGCCTGCCGAAGTAGCCGTCGTGGCCCGGACCGCCCCTCAGGGCTGTTCGGGCCGCAGGATGACCTGCACGTAGCGGCTGTCGTCGAGGAACCGGCGGGCGGCGTCGCGCACGGTCTCCACGGTGAGGCGGTCGTAGACGGCGCGCGGGTCGATGGCCGTCGCCATGTCCTCGTCGCGCGCGATGGCCTGGGTGAGGCGGTTCAGCCAGTACGGGTTCTGCTGCAGGTTGGTTTCGAGGTCCCGGATTGCGGCCAGCCGGCCATCGGCGAGCTGACTGCGCGACGGGCCCGACTCCTTGAACGCGGCGATGACCCGCCAGGCGTCGGCCACGAGCGCGTCCACACGCGCCGGATCGCAGCCGAAGGCGATCGACACGCGGTATTCCTGCACCGGGCGGAAGCCGAAGACCGGCTCGACACTGACGCCGTAGGTGCCGCCTTCGTCCTCGCGCAGCGTGCGATGGAGGTTGCCGCTGAGCGTCGCCGCCATCGTCGAGACGATCAGGCGGTTGGCCTCGGTGTTCTCGAACGGCCCCGAGAACACGATGCGCACTTCGCTCTTCGGTTCGACGCCCTTGCGCACCTCGCGGCGCACGACGGTCTGCGGCGGCCGGATGCCGACGTCGCGCGGCGCCTCGCGGCGGCCGAGCGACGGCAGCGAGGCGAGATATCGCTCGACGAACGGCCGCATCGTCTCGAGGTCGAAGCTGCCCACGAAGACGAACGTGAAGTCGCCGGCATCGGCGAACCGGTCCTTGTAGAAGGCCAGCGAGCGGTCGAGGCTCATCTGGTCCACCATCGCCGGCGTGAGCGGCTGCGCGCGCGGATGATCGCCGGTGAGCGCCGAGACGACGGCGCGTTCGAAGACGGTGTCGGGTTCGGCTTCCTGGTTGGCGAGCATCCGCTTCAGGTTGGCCGTGAGCACCGAGAACGCGGTGCGATCGGCGCGCGGTGCCGTGAAGTTCAGGTGGATCAGCTGGAACATCGTCTCGAGGTCGCTGCGCGAGGCGCCGCCGGCCATCCCCTCGTCGGTCGAGCCGATGTCGGGCCGCACGGCGACGTTCACCGTCGAGAGCGCCTTTTCGAGGTCGGTCAGCGACAGACGGCCGAGGCCGCCCTGCGACACCACGTCTTCCGCCGTCATGGCCGCCACGTAATCGGCGTCAGACGCGAGGGACGTGCCGCCCGGGCTGATCGCGCGGAACAGCACCTCGTCGGCCTTGAACGTCGTGGGCTTGAGCACGACGCGGGCGCCGTTCGACAGCCGCCACTCGGTGAGGCCGAGGGCGGCATTGGTGGTCGTGGCCGCGATGCGGCCCGCCGCTGGCAGCGGATCCAGCAGCGGCGCCGTGTTCACCTTGTCGACGTAGGCCGTCAGCGCGCGCGTGTCGACGCCGCTCAGGGCGCCGGCGAGCGACGCCTGCGTGGGCGCCACGACACCCGGACGTTCCGGGGCGTTCACGACCACGACGCGGTTCGCATCGGGCAGCCAGGTGGCGGCCAGGCGGTTCACTTCCTCGAGCGTGATGCCCGGCATGAGCTGCTGGGCCATGCGCTGCTCGACCACGATGCCCGGCAGCGGCTCGTCGTTCATGAAGTTGCGGATGAACTCCTCGGCCAGCGGCGCCGACGGGCTGGTGTCCTTCTCGGCGAGCGCCTGCTGCAGGTAGCGCTGGCTGCTGACCTTCTGCCGGGCCAGTTCGGTCGCCGTGAAGCCGAAACGGGCGACACGCGCGGCCTCGGTGGCGAGGGCGGCGAGGCCACGCTCGGCGCCGCCGTCGGCCACGAGCGCCTGCATCGACGTGGCTTCCATCGTGCGCACGAACAGCCCGCGCGAGGCGCGGGCCGCCTGGAAGGGCGCGCCCGGCGTGCGGGCGATTTCGTCGAGGCGATCGTTCAGCATGCCGGCAAACAGGCGCTCCACCATCTGCTGCCGGTAGACGCCCACGGTGCGCTGATCGCGCGCCGGCATCTTGCCGATGAGGCCCACGGTGGTCGCGCGCGCCTCGCGGTCGGTCGCGACGGCATAGAGTGTGCCCGGATGGTCGGGCACCGTGTGCGCGGTGCGCGGCCGCGGCGACACGGCGGCGGGAATCGGCGCGAAGTGCGCCTTGATGCGCGCTTCCATCGCCGCGCGGTCGAAGTCGCCCACGGCGATGACCGCCATCAGATCCGGCCGGTACCAATCGGCATAGAACTGGCGCAGGCGCGCGTAAGGCGCGCTGCGGATGACGTCGGGCAAACCGATCGGCGAACGTTCCGCGTAGCGCGAGCCGCGCAGCAGCACCGGCATCACGGTGTTCTGCATGCGGGCGTCGGCGCCGAGACCCAGCCGCCATTCCTCGAGGATGACGCCGCGCTCCTTGTCGATCTCCTCGGGCGAGAAGGTGACGCCGCGCGCCCAGTCCTCCATCATCAGCAGCGCCTGGTCGAGTACGGCCGGTTCGGTCGGCACCTGCAGCTCGTAGACCGTTTCGTCGAAGCTCGTGTGCGCGTTGACGTGCGCCCCGAAGCGCATGCCGATGCCCTGCATGAAGGTGCCGATGGCGTTGCCGGGGAAGTGGGTGGTGCCGTTGAAGGCCATGTGCTCGACGAAGTGGGCCAGGCCGCGCTGGTCGTCGTCTTCGAGCACCGATCCGGTCTTCACCACCAGCCGCAGCTCGGCCCGCCCGCGCGGCTGCCCGTTCGGACGCACGTAGTAGCGCAGCCCGTTCGGCAGGGTGCCGACCGTGATCTGCGGGTCCACGGCGATCGTGTCGCCGGGCGCCGGGGCCGGCGTCTGGACGCGGGGCGGCGGGGGCGGCGAAACGGGCGCCTGCGCGATGACGAACTGCGTGGCGGCGAGCACGCCGCAGACGAGCAGCCACGGACGGGGAGGCGTCGAAAGACGGTGCATGTCTCAGTATCCCCGCAGCCGGGTCCGCCGTCAGGCCTTTTCGAGCGGGCGGCCGCGCGCAGTATGCTGTGGCGCATGGCCGTTCCCGTCACGGTTCTGCGCACCCATCTGCACTACACCACGTGGGCCTCGACGCGCCTCATCGAGGCCGCCTCGGCGCTCACGCCCGACGAACTGACACGCGATTTCCAGAGCGCCGACAAGGACGTGCTGGGGACCCTCGCGCATGTCTACGCGGCCGACCGGATGTGGCTCGGCCGCATCCAGGGCGCGCCGCCGGCCGTGTTCTTCGATCCGGCGGTGGACCGGCAGTGGCCGGTCGTGCAGCAGGAGTGGCCGGCGCTGCTGGCGCGCTGGCAGGCCTGGGGCGACGCGCTGCAGGACGCGTCGGTCGCGGTGGCCTACCACGACCTCAAGGGCAACCCGTACACCACGCCGCTCTGGCAGATCGTGCTGCACGTCGTGAATCACGGCACCCACCACCGCGGTCAGGTGTCGGCGATGATGCGGGCGATGGGGCGCACGCCGCCGCCGCTCGATCTCATCCGCTACTACCGCGAAGTGGGCGGCTAGCGCCGGTCAGAAATACCGCGTGACGCGCAGCGAGGCGGTGCGCGGCTGCACCACGCGCGTGCCCACGAACACCGACTGGAAGTTGTAGAGCGCGGTGCGGTTCAGCAGGTTCGTCACCTGCGCCTGGACGCCCCACGTGCGGCGGCCCCGGGCGTTTGCGAGGTCGATGCCAGTCGCGAGATCGACGATCGTGCGCGGTCTCACGCGTGGCGTGGCTGCGGTCAGGTTCACGTACGGCAGCAGGTCCGCGAAGTCGGAGTCGGCGGCCACCTCCACCGGATCCGACGGATTGGCCACGAGCCCGCTGTCGTGCCGCGCCGTGGCGCTCAGCCACCACGGGCCGGACGGATCGAAGCCCGCCGTGGCGTGCACGCTCAGCCGCTGGTCGTGATCGATGGGGAACGGTCCGGCCGACAGCAGGTCCACGGCCTCCTGCCCGAGGAAAAGCCCACCGGTGAAGGGCGGCGTGGCGATGGCGCGCGCCGAGGTCAGGCTGAGCGAACCCGAGAGGCCGCGCACCGGCAGCAGCGTGGCCCGCGCTTCGACGCCCGTCACGCGCAGGCGCGCCAGGGTGGTCGGGAAGATGATGCCGGTGTCGAAGAAGTTGTTGTTGTCCTGCTGATCGCGCGAGAGCTTCCGGTAGACGGCGCCGTCGATCGTGACGCGTCGGCCCAGCGCGAACTGCGCGCCGGCTTCGAACACGTCCTGACGTTCCGGGCGGATCGCCCGGGTCGCGCCGCCGAGCGCCGCACGCACGCTCTCGGGCGCGAGCCGTCCGGCGGCCTCGGAGTTCGAGAGCAGCAGGTTCTCGTTCGGCGGCGTCTGGTAGTTGCGGTTGTAGGAGGCGCGCACCACGAGGTCGCGCCCGCCCACACGGTACGAGACGCCAACGCGCGGCTGGAGCTGCCGGCCGGCGACGAGGAAGTGGTACTCGTCGTGGCGCAGGCCGGCATTGATGGTGACGTCGCCGAGCTGCGCCGTGGTCTGCGCGAACGCGCTCGCGTGCGTGCCTGTCTGCGCGTCGTCGAAGCGGAACGGCGTGCCGCCGCGTGTGAGGTCGTGCGCGGTGAGCGCCGGGTTGTAACCATCGGTGCCGGGCACGTTCAGCGCCAACGACGTCAGCGCCATCGTGAAGCGCTCGCGGACGGGAAACGCCTGCACGTCGGCGCCGGCGCGCAGACCGAGGCGGCCGGCCTGGCGCGTGTACCGCGCCTGCGCCGTGAACGTCGAAAGACGCCGGTCCTGCGCCGCGGTGACCGGCGTATCACCCGTGCTCGGCCGCAGTTCCGCGGAAGTGGTGCGCGCCCCAAGAGTCACGTCCACCGTGCTCGACACGCCGAGCGGCCGCAGGTACGCGCCCCACACCGAGAGATCCGCGAGGTGCTGCCGCTGATCCTGCCCGGCGGCCTGCTGCGATCGCAGGTTGGCGAGTTCGAAGCGCGACGTGCCGCCCATGGCATGCAGGCGCACGGTGTCTTTCGGCGTGAGCCGCAGGTCGGCCCGCCCGAAGCCGCGCACGACGCTGCCGGCGTTGTGCAGGTTGTCGCGCGACACCTGATCGAGGAAGCGTTCGGTGGTCATCGAGGTGAGCGACCCGAAGTAGCCGACGCGTCCGCGTTCGCCGCCCCACTGGAGGGCGCCGTGCGCCGTGCCGAAGCCGCCGCCAGCCAGCGACAGCGAGCCCGTGGATGCGCGGCCCGTGCCGAGGCCGCTTCTGCTGCCGAGGACGGCGACGCCCGAGACCTTGCCGCCGAACTCGGCGGGGATGTTGCCGGTCATGAGCTCCGCCGTCTGCACGACGCCGACGTCGAGGGCGTTGGCGAAGGCGCCGGTGAGCTGATCGCTGATCGGCAGGCCGTCGATGACATACGTCATCTGGTTGTGCGCGCCGCGCGGATGGATGGCGCCGTTGGCGTTCTGCGCGAAGCCGGGGAAGCCGACGAGCACGGCCTCGAGGCCGCGGCTCGCGCCGGCGACCGGCAGCCGCTCGATGCGCGTGACGCTCACGGCGTGCCGGGTGCCGGCCGTGGTGTCGTCCACGGCGGTCTGTTCGGGCCGCACGACGACGGTGTCGGTCATCGTCGCGACCGCGAGGCGCAGCGTAATCTCCACGGCCGCTCCGGTGGCGGCGACCACCCGCTGCGCGGCCGGCGTGAAGCCGTCGAGCGTGACCGTGAGGTCGTGGGTGCCGACGGGCAGGTTGGGCAGCTCGAAGCGACCGCTCGCGTCGGTCACGGCAACCCGTTCGAGGCCGCTCGAGGGCTGGCGCAGGGCCACCGAGGCGCCGGGTACGGCGGCGTCCTGCGCGTCCACGACCACGCCGCGGATGACGGTGGTGACCTGGGCATCCACGCCGGAGGCCAGAAGGCCCGCACCGAGTGCCACGAGAAGCACCCGCTGAATCTCCCGGCGTGTGCGAGCAAGGATGGGGTGGGCCAAACAGCAATTTTGAGTCATCAAAATTGCTGTAACGATACGGCGAAATCGCGGAGGCCGTCAAGGCCCCGCCGGCGGCCGGCCCGCGGCCGTCAGAGCGTGATGACCTGGTCGGGTGGGGCGCCGCTCAGGGCGGCGTAGAGCTGCGGGAAACAGCCGGCGACGACGCCGTTCACGAGGCCCCTGGCCGTCACACTGCCCGTGCCGCATTCGTCGAACGTGCCGTCCGCGAGGCCACGGCGCACGGCGCACTGATCGCACACCATGAGGAGGATGCCGTGCTCGGCGGCCACCTTCGCCAGGCGCTCGCCCACCGGATCACCGGCGCGCAGGCAGTAGACGTTGTCGTCGAAGAACATCATGCCGGCCACCTTCACGCCGTGCGTGCCGCGTTCGAGCTGCGGCAGGATCATGGTGGCGAGTTTCGTGGTGCTGGCCATGTTGGTAGCGAAGAGGTAGGCGACGGTCATACGGCGGGAATCCTTTTGTGTGAGTTGAAAACGGCTCGCGTTCGAGTAGACCACGACCGGCAGCCGGCAGGGTGAAGACACCCCGGCGCTATCGCGGCTGCCAGCTTCCGTACATCGGGTTGGGCAGCAGGATGAAGCGCGTGCCGAACGGCGCGAACGCTGCCTCCGCTGCGAGGGCGCTCTGTTGTGACAGCCGCGGGAAGTCGAGGATGTTGTCGCCCACGAAGGCGACCACCTCGACGGGCGTCGAACTCGCCGGCGTCCTGCCCGACGCCACCGCCTCGAACCGCGGATTCTTGTCGGATGGGCCGGCGTCCGGCCGGCAGAGCAGGGCGTCGTGCGCCAGCTGATGTCGCTCGAACACGGCCGCCGTATCGGCACACTCTGACTGCAGGCGGTTCGTCACGATGGCAATCCGGCCGCCCAGCGCGCGCACGCGCGCCAGGAATGCGGCCGCGCCGGGAATCGGTGAGGCTTCGCGGCGACGCACCCAGGCAGCCCAGCTCTCGCTCGAGTAGGGCAGGCCCTGCTGCGCCCGTTCGAGCTGATACGTGACGTTGTTGATCACGGTCTCGTCGGCGTCGAGCACGACGGCCCACGAGCCGGCCTGGCGTCCGGCCGCGGCGGCCTCGACGGCGCTCGTCGCCAGGCGATACGCCTGCAGCGTGGCGGCGCGATACTCCGCGGCGTCGCGCACCCAGCGGATGCTGTCAGGTATCGAGGCCGCCGGCGGCGCTGGCGCGGCCGAGGGGGCCGGAAGCGGCGCGGCGGACCGGCACGCCGCCGACACGAACAACAGGGCGATGGCACAGGTGCGGAGCATCATCGGCAAATCATAGCGGCAGCGCCCGCGGCGGCATTGCCGGCGGCGCGATAACATGCCGGCGTGTTCTCCACGTATCTCGCGCTGGGCTTCGAGCACATCCTGCCGCGCGGGTTCGACCATGTGTTGTTCATCACGGCGCTCGTGCTGGCGTCGCCGTCATGGCGGCCGCTCGTCTGGCAGGTCAGTGCCTTCACGGTGGCCCACGCGCTCACGCTCGCCCTGGCAGTCACCGGCCTGGTGCAGATGCCGTCGGCCGTGGTCGAGCCGCTCATCGCGCTCTCGATCGTGGCCGTCGCCATCGAGAACATCGTCGAGCCGCGTTTTCGCTGGCGGCGGCCGGCCATGGCCTTCGGCTTCGGCCTGCTGCACGGCCTTGGCTTTGCCGGCGCGCTCGTAAGCCTCGGCCTGCCGTCCGAGGATCTGCTGGTGTCGCTGCTCGCCTTCAATCTCGGCGTGGAAGGCGGGCAACTCGTGGTGGTGGCCGCACTGCTCGCCGCCCTCGGCTGGTGCCGGAGCGCTGCGTGGTATCGCGGCCGGGTCGTGGTGCCCGCATCAGCCGCAATTGCCGCCGTGGGCGCCTTCTGGTGCGTGCAGCGCGTCTTCCTGACCTGATTAGAAGGGCTTGAACGAATCGCCGCCGCGGAAGTCGAGGGCCCGGCGTCCGCGCGCGTCCTTCACGTGCACCATGTTCACCTGGTCGGGGAAGAGGTCCATGAAGATCGTGTCGCGCAGCGTAAGACCCGCCGTGGACGGCACCTTGGGCGCCTCGACGTAAACCCACGTGACGTCCACCTTGTTCTCGAGGCCCACCCAGGTGAGCGTGACCGGACGCCCGTCTGCCTGACGCACGGTGAGCGCGCGCTGCACCACGGCCAGCACCGCGGCGTCGAACCCCGGCTGGCCGTGTGTGAGCGGCTTGCCCGTCTCGCGCGCCACGGCCCGTTCCAGGTCGTCGGCGAAGAGCCGCATCGTGATCTCGAGCGACTGCTCGCCCACGTTGTGATCGATCGTCGTGAGGCTGACGTAGAACTTGTGCGCGTCGGCCGCCACGGGCGCAAGGCCCGTCAGCAGCACGACCACAGCCAGCCAGCGGCGCATGTTCGTTCCGATCGGCCTACAGGCCCGGCCCCTGCGGGCGCGGCGCGTCGGTGCCCGGCTTCCGCTCGAGCTGCTGCATCGGATTCGGCGTCGTCTGCTGTTGCTGCTTGAACAGCTGGAAACGCGTCATCACGGGCTTCCGCGGGAAGAAGTTGTTGCTGAGATCCGTATCGGCGGTCTCGAGCTTCGGGTCGAGCGTGACCTGCGCCAGCACCTTGTCGGTGATGACCAGCTTCGACACCCTGGACGCATCGCGGCGCCAGATCTCGGCCGGGATGCGCAGCTCCTCGGAGCTGCCGTCCACGTAGTCGAGCTTCAGGATGATCGGCATCACGAGACCGCCGACGTTCGAGAAACGCATCACGTAGAAGTTCTTGTTGGCGCCGATGAGTGCCTTCTCCTTGTCCGTGAGCGTGCCGAGCACCTTCTGGTACTCCTCGCGATCGGCGGGGGTGACCGCGAGCGGATCGAAGCGGTTGTAGAAGTCGGCGAGCGCCGGGTTCTGCTCGACGAGCTTCGGCGTGTCCCTGTAGCGCTCGGCAGACAGGGTCGTCGGCGCCGCGGTCTGCTGCTGCCGCTGCAGCGTCTTCTCGGTCTCGGGGTTCTTCGTGTCGAGCGTGTAGTGGCGCACGTCGTCGAGCGACAGGTCGGTGTGGTCGGTCGTGTAGAACCAGCCGTGCCAGAACCAGTCGAGATCGATGGCCGAGGCGTCTTCCATCGTGCGGAAGAAGTCGGCCGGCATCGGCCGCTTGAACTTCCAGCGGCGGCTGTACTCCCGGAAGGCGAAGTCGAAGAGCTCGCGCCCCATCACCGTCTCGCGCAGGATGTTCAGGGCGGTCGCCGGCTTGCCGTAGGCGTTGTTGCCGAGCTCCTTCACCGACTCCGAGTTGGTCATGATCGGGTCGTGGCCCGGCGCCACCATGTACTCGACCATGTTCTTCGGCTCGCCGCGGCGCGACGGGTAGTTGTCTTCCCACTCCTGTTCGGCCAGGAACTGCAGGAACGAGTTGATGCCTTCGTCCATCCACGTCCACTGCCGCTCGTCGGTGTTGACGATCATCGGGAAGTAGTTGTGGCCCACCTCGTGGATGACCACCGAGATGAGTGCGTACTTCGTGCGGGCGCTATACGTGCCGTCAGGCTCCGGACGCGGCCCGTTGAAGCAGATCATCGGGTATTCCATGCCGCCCACCGGCCCGTTCACCGAGATGGCGATCGGATACGGATAGTCGAACGAATACCGCGAGTAGAGGTTGAGCGTGTGGATGATGGCGGCGGTCGAATACTGCGCCCAGAGCGGGTTGCCCTCGTTCGGGTAGTACGACATCGCCAGCACCGGCTGCGCGCCCGAGCGGTGACCTTGCGCGTCCCAGATGAACTTGCGCGACGAGGCGAAGGCGAAGTCGCGCACGTTCTCGGCGTGGAACACCCAGGTCTTCGTGCCCGTGGGCTTGCCGGCTTCCGCGGCCTTGGCTTCGGCCGGCGTCACGACCAGCACGGGCGCGCTCGCCGTCTTCGCCTGTTCGAGGCGCTGCAGCTGCGTGGGCGAGAGCACCGCCTGCGGGTTCTGCAGCACGCCGGTGGCGCCTACCACGTGATCGTTCGGCGCCGTGATGCGCACCTTGTAGTTGCCGAACTCCAGCGTGAACTCACCAGAGCCGAGGAACTGCTTGTGCTGCCAGCCGCTCACGTCGTTGTAGGCGGCAAGACGCGGGAACCACTGCGCGATCTCGTAGATGTAGTTGCCGTCCTTCGGGAAGAACTCGTAGCCGGAGCGGCCGCCGAGCCGCTTCGCGTCGTTGATGTTGTAGCTCCAGGCCACGCCGAAGACCACGGACTTCCCGGGCGCGAGCGGCGCCGGCAGGTCGATGCGCATCATCGTCTTCACGATCGTGTGCGGCAGCGGCTTGCCGGTGGCATTGGTCACCGACGCGATCTGGAAGCCGCCGTCGAAGTCGCGGTTGACGAGCGTGTCGAGCGTCTCGAAGGTGGGCCGCTCGAGCGACGGCGCCGGGGCGGTGAGCGCCGTGTCTGAGTCTTTGCGGAACAGGTTCTGATCGAGCTGCAGCCAGAGATACGTCAGCGGATCGGGTGACTGGTTGTAGTAGGTCACCGTCTCCTTGCCCGTGATGCGCTGCTTCGCGTCGTCGAGCGTGACGTCGATGTCGTAGTCGGCGCGCTGCTGCCAGTAGGCCCGTCCCGGCGCGCCCGAGGCGGTGCGCTGGTCGTTCGGCGTGGGCAGGATCTCTTCGAGCTGGCGGAACTTGTC
>CADEFD010000031.1:0-14272 GCA_902826515.1 uncultured Acidobacteriota bacterium | reverse complement strand
CGGTGCGCTGGTCGTTCGGCGTGGGCAGGATCTCTTCGAGCTGGCGGAACTTGTCCGGGGGCGCGCCCTGTGGCTGGGCGAAGGCGGGCGTGACAGCGGCGAGGAGGAGGGCAACCAGGAGCGCGGCAAGCTGTGCCATGAGGTCTAGCCTATCGCAGGTAGGCCAGACGGGTCGCGAGCAGGTCGGGGCGTCGGGTGCGGCACAATGCCGCACCTCGACTCCGCGGGTCCCGCCTGCGGGCCGACGCGCGCGTCAGCCCACGCGGACGTAGCCGCGCGCCTGCAGATTGACCATCGTCACGAGTGCCCAGAGATCGGCCTGCACGCCCGGGAGCAGCTGCGACGGCTCGACCTTCTTGCCAAGCAGCCCCTGACCGCACACGCGCAGCTCGACGCCGGCCTCGTGCAGTTCCTTCAGCACGGCGATGTTGGGGTTGTCGACGCCGTTGTGCCGTGCCTTGTAGACGTCGTTCGAGAAAACGGCGTCGCCGCCACCCTGATGGAACATCGCGGCCACGTGGCGACGGCTGGCCGGGACTCCCCCCTGGGCGAGCGTGTTCAGGTAGAGCCCGATCATCTTCAGCGTCGGGTGCACCTCGGTGTCCTTCACCTGCGCGGAGACGGAGAACACGACCTTGTAGTCGGTGGCCGGAATCGGCCGTTCCTTCGCGCCAGCGAAGTCCTTCGCCGCCGGAGCGCTCGCCACCGGCAGCGCGCCGTTCGTGCTCTGCGCCCCTTCGGCACTGTCGGTCAGGCTGGCCGCAACCGCGCCACCTGCAAGGGTCGTCATCATCGCGCGTCTGTTCATGATTCCTCCGTGGAACGACCATACCCTACACCCGATCGGCGGTCTTCGCGGCCGCGATTCTGACCGGGCGCCGCTGCTCGTCCCCGCGTCTGGCGGATAGCGGCGCATTCGTGCTGGCGCCGCCGCATGGGACATCGCTATCCTCAGACCGGTGTCGAGCGCATCTGTGTCCGGGGCCCGATGGTGCGGCGTGTGGTGTCTCGGCGTCATCCTGACCGCCGCGGTATCCGGGCAACAGGCAGGCGTGCCGCTCACGCTGCCGCCGTGGACCGCCGGCACCCTCGACCTCCATCACATCGTCACCGGACGCGGCAACTCGACGTTCGTCGTGTTTCCCGATGCCACGACGATGCTGGTGGATGCCGGCGCCGTCGTCTCGGCGCCCCTTCACGCGGATCCCCTGCCAGACGGCTCGCGCTCGCCCGGTGCGTGGATTGTCGACTACGTGCGGCAGTTCCATCCGACGCCGGCCCGGCCACATCTCGACTACGCCGTCGTCACGCACTTCCATGCCGACCATTTCGGCGAGGTGACGGCTGGTTCCCGCACCAACGGCGCCGGGGTGGCGCTGTCCGGCATCACCGAGGTGCTCGACAGTCTCGGTGCCGGGGTGGTCGTCGACCGCGCGTGGCCGTCCTACGACTACCCGTCGGACCTGCGCGCCGACGCGGCCGTCGACAACTATCGCCGTTTCCTCGCTGACGCCGTCGCGCGCACGGGTCTGCGGGTGGAACGCGTGCGCGTCGGCAGCGCCTCGCAGTTCCGCGTCAATCGCGATCCGCGCTGGCCTGACGTCGGCGTGCGTCCGGTCGCCGCCAACGGCGAGATCTGGACCGGCACGGGCGAGGCGACCGAGCAGACCTTTCCGCCTCTCGCCGCGCTCGCGCACGCCGACCATCCCGACGAGAACATGTGCAGCATCGGTCTCAGGCTGCACTACGGACGCTTCGACTACTTCACGGGCGGCGACCTGCCGGGTGATCCGGAAGGAGCGCCAGCGTGGCAGGGAGTCGAGACCCGCCTCGGTGCCGTGCTCGGCCCGACCGATGTCCACCAGGTGAACCACCACGGGTCGATCGATCCGGCCACGCCGGGCTTTCTCGCCGCGCTCCGCTCGCGTGTCCTCATCGTGCCGGCCTGGGCGCCCACGCACCCGTCGCCCGACGTGCTCAAGCGCCTGCTGAACACGCGCTACTACGCCGGGCCGCGCGACGTGTTCACGCTGGCGCTGCGTGAGCCGATGACCCACGCCATCGGCGCCCGCGTGCGCCAGCTCGCCGCCCCGCATGGTCACGTCGTGGTGCGGGTGGCGCCCGGCGGTGCCGCCTACTCGGTGTATGTGCTCGACTACACGTCGCCCGCGCGGCGAGTGACGGCCATGTTCGGCCCCTACGCCTCCCGCTGACGATCGCCCTGGCGCCCCGGTGGTGACGATCGGGCTACACTCGGTCGAATGGCCACGCAGGCGCTCGCCGACACCATCACCTTCGGCCTCGACACTTTCGGCGACGTGACCCTCGACGACGCCGGTGCGCCGTTCTCACACGCGCAGGTGCTGCGTCACGTCGTCGAGGAAGCAGTGCTGGCCGACCAGGTCGGCCTCGCCTGCTTCGGCGTCGGCGAACATCACCGGGCCGACTTCGCCATCTCCGCCCCCGAAGTGCTGCTGGCCGCCATCGCCGCGCGCACCGCACGTATCCACCTCGGCTCGGCGGTCACTGTCCTCAGCACCGACGACCCGATTCGTGTCTTCCAGCGCTTCTCGACGCTCAACGCCGTGTCGCACGGCCGCGCCGAAGTCATTCTCGGCCGCGGGTCGTTCACCGAGTCGTTTCCGCTCTTCGGATTCGACCTGAACCACTATCACGTGCTCTTCGAAGAGAAGCTGGACCTCTTCGCGCAGCTCGTCACGAACGAGCCAGTGACCTGGTCGGGACGCACGCGGCCGCCGCTCGAAGCGCAGCGGGTCTTTCCGCCGATCGAACATGGACGCCTCACGACGTGGGTCGGGGTGGGCGGCAGTCCCGAGTCGGTGCTGCGCGCGGCCCGTCACGACCTGCCGCTGACGCTTGCCATCATCGGCGGGCCGGCCTCGCGCTTCGTGCCGTTCGCCGACCTCTACCGGCGCGCGCAGACGGAACTCGGCCACGACGCGAAATCCATCGCCGTGCACTCGCCGGGACACGTAGCGCCGACCGACGAGGAGGCGCGCGAGCAGCTCTGGCCGGCCTACCGCGACATGATGACGCGCATCGGCGGCGAGCGCGGCTGGCCGGCGGTCACACGCGCCCACTTCGATCGCGAGGCCGGGCCCGAGGGCGCGCTCTACGTGGGCGCGCCCGAAACCGTGGCGACGAAGATCGCGGCCACCGTCCGCACGCTGGGGCTGTCGCGCTTCGACCTGAAGTACAGCAACGGCCAGCTGCCGCACTCGGCATGCCTGCGCAGCATCGAGCTGTACGGTGCCGTCGTGGCGCCGCGGGTGCGGGAACTGCTCCGCGGCTGAGCGACTGGCGTCAGTGGCGCGTGCCGTGGGCGCCGAGCGAGCGCTCCATCACGGCGGCGAGCTGATGGCTCGCAAACGGCTTGGCCAGGATCTCGGAGATGCCGGCGCGTTCGGCCCGCTCGCGATCTTCCTCGGTGACGCGGCCCGAGCAGAGCACGATGGCAATGTCGTTGCGATTGCGGCGGATCTGCTCGGCAAGCTCGATGCCGGTCATCTTCGGCATCGCGAGGTCGCTCATCACGACGTCGATGTGCGGCGAATCGGCCGACAACGTCTCGAGCGCTTCGGCGGGGCCGGCGCAGCCCTGCGCGCTGTAGCCGAGCCGCGCCAGCTGCCGGCAGACCAGGCCGACGAGTTCCGGCTCGTCATCCACGACGAGCACGTGCGCGCGGCGGTGCGGTGAGGCGGGCTCAGCTGTCGGGACATCGGCCGGACGCGGCGTGGCGCCCGGCGGCGCCGCCGGCAGTGTGATGCGGATGGCGGTGCCGAGACTGAGCGTGCTCGACGCCTCGATGCTGCCGCCGTGCGCGGTGACGATCCCATGCACCACCGCCAGCCCGAGGCCGGTGCCGATGCCGGCCGGTTTGGTCGTGAAGAACGGCTCGAAGACGCGGTCGAGCGTCGCCGCGTCCATACCGCTGCCGGTGTCGCTCACCGTGAGGCAGAGGCCGGGGCGCGTGGCGCCGGGCGTGACGTCGCGGGTCACCTCGATCGTGAGTACGCCGCCGCCGTCGCGCATGGCATGCGCGGCATTGCTCCCGAGGTTCATCAGCACCTGGTGCAGCTGCACGGCGTCGGCCTGCACGAGCGGCAGCCCGTCCTCGACGCGCGTGCGGATCTCGATCATCGCCGGCAGGGTCGAACGCAGGATGCTCACCGCTTCCTGCACGATCGGGCCGAGCGCCACCACGTCGCGCTGTTCGTCGCGGCGGCGGCTGAAGGCGAGGATCTGGCGCACGAGCGCCTCGGCGCGCTGCGAGGCGCGCACGATCTGGTCGAGCATCGGCCGGGCCGGATGGCCCTCCGGGATGTCGGCGGTCGCCAGATCCGCGCTGCCGGTGATGAGCGTGAGGATGTTGTTGAAGTCGTGGGCGATGCCGCCGGCCAGCGTGCCGATGGCTTCCATCTTCTGCGACTGCCGCAGACGCGATTCGAGCTGGGCGCGGTCGGTCTCGGCACGCCGCCGCTCCGAGATGTCGCGCACACCCACGAAGGCCCGGCCGCCGCCGCATGGCATCGCGGTCACGACGGCGTCGACCGGCAGCACGGCGCCGCTCTTGGCGCGCAGCGTCGTCTCGAAGCGCGTCGTGCCGGTGCGGGCCTGCTGGTCGGCGCGGCGCTGGCGCTCGACCGGCGAGGCGCCGTCTTCGAGGTCCGCCAGGTGGTGCGCGAGGATCTCATCGTGCGTGTAGCCGAGCATCCGGCAGGCGGCGTCGTTGGCCTCGATGACGCGTCCATCGGCCTCGACCACGAGCATGCCGTCGCTGGCGGCACGGAACATCGTGTCGCTGCGCGCCGAGACGGCGGCCAGTTCCGCCGATCGCTCGCGGACCTTCTGATCCAGCATCGCCACCGATTCGTCGAGGCGCTCGACCATCGCGGTGAGTTCCCGCTGCAGCGACACCACCTCGGCCGGGGCGCCCGCCGGCAGCACGGGCTGCGGAACGACATGCCCGCGGCCGATGCCTTCGGCGGTCTGCGCCAGCAGTTCGATCGGCTGGGTGATGCGCCGAGACACGCGCGAGGCGAGCGGCGTCGCCAGCAGCATGCAGATGAACAGCCAGCCGGCCGTCAGCATGTAGAACGGCACGAGCGGCGCCTGCATGGCCACCACGGGCCGGCGGATGTGGACCTGCCAGCCGAGCGCCGGCACGTCGCGGCGCACCGCGACATGACGGGCCGGACGGATGCCCGGTTCCGCCGACGCTTCGGTGAATTGTGCGACCGCGTTCGCGTTGGTGGCGCCAATCCAGCCGAGTTCGCGGACGTCCACGAGCAGGGCGGCGGCGTTCGGGCCGGTCGAAGCGATGACCTGGCCGGTGCGGTCGAGCACGAGCGCCGACGTCGAGGTCTCGGCCAGCGACTGCTCGAGCCACGCGCTGAATGACCGCAGGTTGAGGGCGCCCTGCACGACGCCGGCAAACGTGCCGTCGGCCGCGGTGTACGGCGCGCTGAAGGCGAGGATCGGCTCGCTGGTGTAGCCGCGGCCCGGAAAGCCTTCACTGCGGAACGCCGTGCCGGTGCGGGCCGGCTCGGAGAAGTAGGCCCGATCGGCAATCGCCGGCAGTCCGAAGGCCGGGCGCGGCACGGTGGACTCGAGCCGGCTCGAGGCGGCGAGGATGCGGCCCGTGGCGTCGCTCACGAGCATGGTCGCGAAGCTGGTGGAGCCGACGTGGTGCAGGGCCAGTGTCTGGTCGAGCTCCGAGCCCGCGGAGGGCCGTACCGACAACTGGCCGGCCAGCGTGCGCACGTCTCCTTCCGCGGCGGCCACGTAGTCGGTCAGCCGCGCCGCCGTCGTCGTGGCCCGCGCCGCCAGATCGCTCGTGCCATCGGTGACCAGGTCGCGGGCGTACATCGTGCCGAGGCCGAGCCCGAGCAGGATGACGGGGATCGTCGAGACGGGCACGATGGCGCGCGCGATCTGCGTCCGCAGCGGCACCGCGGCGAGCTCCTTGAGGGTCGAGCGGAAGAGGGCCCGGATGCCTGGCGTGACGATGAGCACTTGCGCCAGAGCCGCGCTCAGCGTGCCGTTCACCAGCTGTTTGGCCAGCAGCAGGCGCGGGTCGAGGCCGCTCGGCGGCGCGCTCACGAGCCCCGATCCGAAGATCGCGTAGACGAGCAGCCAGACGGCTGCCGTGGCGAGCACCGGCGCCGCGCCGCGCCGCACCGCCACGCCCACGATCAGGGCTTCGAGGGCCCACACCGCGCTGTAGGCCGGTTCCGGCGTGCCGACCGTGGCGACGAGCGAGGTGACCGCGCCCCAGGGGCCGCCGAGCGCCATGGCCGAGAAAAGTGCCACGGCCTCGTCGAGGCGCAGCACCAGGCCATCGGCAATCGGCGGCGCGTTCAGCAGCAGGACGCGGGCGAGCGCGCCGAGCAGCAGGGCTGCCGCGAAGCGGTTGGCGACGGCGCGCGCGGTGACTGGTAACGTCATCCCAGCAAATGAAGTCTGCTCGTGATTATAGAGGCCGGGTCGGCCGGGCCCCGGGCGGATAATCGGCCGATGCCGACGCGACGGGAGTTCCTGTGGTCCACCGGCGCCCTGCTGGGGCCGGCGCTGACGCCGGCGCGGGCGGCGCAGCCGGCCGTGGCCTCGACCGACGCAGGGCGCCTGCGGCGCCGCCTCGAGCGGCTGAGCCAGTTCGGCCGTCCGGCCGGCGGCAGCTTCGCCGATGGCGTGAGCCGCGTGGCTTACTCGGACGCCGACGTGGCGGCGCGCGCGTGGCTGCTCGACGAGCTGCGCGGCGCCGGGCTGTCCTCGCGCATCGACGCCGCCGGCAACATCTTCGCGCGACTCGGCGGGCGGGCGTCGGCGCCGCCGATCCTGTTCGGATCGCACATCGACTCGGTGCCGAGCGGCGGCAACTTCGACGGCGACCTCGGCACGCTGGCCGCCCTCGAGGTGCTCGAGACGGTGCGCGCGTCGGGCGTCGCCACCCGTCACCCGCTCGAGATGGTCGTCTGGGCGCACGAAGAAAGCACGGCGTTCGGCCGCGGCACCGCGTGCAGCCGCATCGTGGCCGGTGATCTCAAAGCCGGCGACCTCGACCAGGAGTGGAACGGGCTGCGCCGGCGCGACGCGCTGCGCCGCATCGGCGGCGATCCCGATCGGATCGACACGGCCGTGGCCGCGCCCGGCGCCTGGCATGCCTATCTTGAACTCCACATCGAACAGGGGGGCACGCTCGACGCGGCCGGCGTGCCGATCGGCGTCGTCCAGGGGATCGTCGCCATTCATCGCTACGACGTGACCATCGACGGCGTGGCCAACCACGCCGGCACGACGCCCATGGACATCCGCCAGGACGCGCTCGTGGCGGCATCGCAGCTCGTGCTCGCGGTGCGGCGCGTGGCCGGCGCCCGCGAGGGGCGGCAGGTCGGCACGGTCGGCCGCCTCGACGTCCAGCCGAATTCGCCGAACGTCGTGCCGGGCCGCGTCACTCTCAGCGTCGAGTTCCGCGACCTGTCGCTTCAGGTGCTCGACGGGCTCGGCGAGGCCGTGCGCGCGGAGGGGGCGGCGATTGCGCGCGACACGCGCACCACGATCACGCTGCGTCTGGCGTCCACGAATCCGCCGGCCCCGGCGCATGCCGGCGTGATGGCGGCGATTCAGGCGTCGGCGGCGCAGCGCGCGCTGACGGCGCGGGTGCTGCCGAGCGGCGCCGGCCACGACGCGCAGATGATTGCCGCGCTCTGCCCGATGGGCATGATCTTCGTGCCGAGCGTCGGCGGCGTCAGCCACTCCCCGCGCGAACTCACGCGCTGGGACGACTGCGCGCGCGGCGCCGACACGCTGCTCGACACCGTGCTCGCGCTCGACCGCCGCGACAGCATCTGAGCGCCCGGCGTCAGAACCGCACGCGCAGGGCGACCTGCCAGCTCCGCGGATCGCTCACCGCGGTCACCTGATTGAAGGTCGCCGACGGCGCCGTCGGATACGCGCCGCCGCCGAAGTTGCCATTGCGCGCCGTCTCGTTGACGGCGTTCGTCAGGTTGAACGCCTCGGCGCTGGCTTCGATGCTCGCCGCACCTGGCAGGCGGAACACGCGGCTCAGGCGCAGGTTGAAACTGAAAAATTCGTCGCCGACGCCGGCGTTGCGGCCGATGAACGCGCCGTTCACGATCGGCCGCCCGGCCGTGCCCTGGATGGTCGTGACGCCGGAGGTGATGTTGAACGGCGCCGCCGAGTAGGCCTGGAGCATCGTGCTCACCTGGAAGCCATGCGTGAGGTGCTGCCACAGTGACGACGCCGGGCCCTGCGGCGAATTGAGGCCGGCCGAGACGACCAGGAGGTGCCGGCGGTCGTTGTCGGCGCGGCTCCAGTCCTTGTCGAGGTCGAACGGATCGATCGGCCCGCTGAAGAAGAACTCGCCGACGTTGTTCTCGGCCTTCGACAGCGTGTAGCTGGCCCGGTAGTAGCCCCAGGTGCCCGGGCGCCGCGCCAACGACAGCAGCAGGGCGTGATAAGTCGACTCGCCGGCCGACCGGTACTGATTGTTGTTGGCGTAGGCGGCAATCGGCCGGCAGCCGTTGTTGGTGCCGGCGGCCACACACGTCGGCACGTTCTGGTTGATCTGCATCATCAGGTTGCGCCCGCGCAGATACGAATAGCCGGCGCTGGCGGTGCCGAAGCTGCCGAACTGGCGCTCGATTTCGAGGCTCGCCTGACGCGAGTAGGCGTTCTGCAGGTCGCGCTGCATGGTGGTGAGGGTGAAGAGTGTCACCGACGGCACCGGCGCCGCGAGGATGCCCGGAAAGACCGGCGCGCCCGCCTGGCCGGGCGTGAGCGCGATGTTGAGCTGGCGCAGCTTCGAGAGGTCGGTGCTGTTGTCGGCCGACAGCAGCGCATTGGCCAGCGGCCGCAGCGGCACCCGGTCGAAGTAGAGGCCGGCGCTGCCGCGCACGACCAGGTCGCGTGCCTCGAACGGCGTCCACGCAAAGCCCACCCGCGGCGAGACGTTGTTGGTGTCGGTCGTGATGGTCTCGAGGTCCTGCAGGTCGTAGCGCAGGCCGAGGTTGAGCGTCAGGCGCGGCGTGGCGCTCCACTCGTCCTGAGCATAGAGGCCGAGGCTGGTGCTGCCCTGCTGCACGACCGTGTCGCCGAAGGTCTGGGTGAAGCCGGCGTTGTTGTAGGTGCCGGCCAGGAAGTTCGCCAGCGACGAGAACGCGTAGGACCCGCGCACGGCCCGGGGGAACGTGATGGTGTCGTCGTTGTAGACCAGGTCGACGCCGGCGCGCAGGGCATGCGCGCCGCGCTGCTGGGCCAGGGTGTTGACCACCTGGAACATCTTGTTGAGGCGGCCCTGGGGGCTCGACGGGAACGTGCCGAAGGCGGCGGCGCCGGCGATGTTCACGGCCGGTCCGACCGGGTCGGTCGGCAGCGCCAACAGGTCGCTGGACGTGAACTGCGCGCGCGTCTCGTTGAAGGTGCGGGTGCCGAGCGTGAGCGTGTTGCTCACCGCCACCGCCTGGTCGCGGTTGTCGATACCGGCCGACGCCGACGGCGCGCTCAGTCCGCCGGCGCCGCGCGAGTTCTCGGACGCGACGTCGTAGAGGCTGTAGCGCACGCTGAGCTGATCGCGGCCGGTGAACGCGTGGTCGATCTTACCCAGGAGGTTGAGGCTGTCGATCGGCGTATCGAAGATGCCGGTCGTAATCGTCTGCCCCGGATAGCCGATGGCCGCCAGGCGCGCGTTCACCGTGGCGACGCTCGCGGCGCTGATGGTGGCGAGGCCCGACTGGTCGAGCCGCCGCTGCTCGGCGTTGGCGAAGTAGAAGGTGCGCCCGCGGCGAATCGGGCCGCCCACGCTGGCGCCGTACTGCTGTTGCGACATCGGCAGCGTGGCGCCCGAGAGCGCGTTCGGCGCGTTGAGCGCGTCGTCGCGGAAGAAGCCGTAGGCGGTGCCGCGCAGCTGGTTGGTGCCGCTGCGCGTGACCACGTTCACATAGCCGCCGAGCGCGCGGCCCAGTTCCGCCTGGCCGCCGGAACTGACGACCTGGAACTGCTCGACCGCGTCGACGCCGTACGGCAGTCCGCTCAGGCCCGCGGCGTCATCGTTCGCCGACAGGCCGTCCACGATGAAGCTGTTCGAGAGGTTGCGTTGACTGCCCACCGACAGCCCGACGCCCTGCACCGCCGACGTCTCGGCGAAGAGCTGCGTGCTGTTGATGTTGGGCGGCGCGACGCCGGGCGCGAGCAGGGCGATGTCGAGGAAGTTGCGGCCGTTGAGCGGCAGCCCCTGCACCTCGGCCACCGACACGGTGGTGGCAATCTGGCTGCGGGCCGATTCGAGCACGGGCGCGTCGGCCGTCACGCTCACCGACGACGAGACGCCGGCGACGTTGAGCGTCAGGGGCAGATCGAAGGCGGCGCCGAGCGTCAGCGTCAGGCGGCGGCGCGCGTCGGCGAAGCCGGTCAGCGAGGCCGACACCTCGTAGAGGCCGACACGCAGATACGGGAAGCGGTAGCGTCCGGCGTCATCGGTGGTCGCCGAGGCCTTGACGCCCGTCTCGAGCTGGTGCGCCTCCACGGCGGCGCCCGGCACGCCGGCGCCCTGGGCGTCGATCACGCGGCCGCTCACCGAGGCGAAGTTGATCGTCTCCTGGGCGGCGGCGGAAGCGGGGCCGTCCGCGAACCCGAGGCCGAGCCATGTCGCGAGGACGAACACGGGGAGCGCGCGGTGCACGAAAAACATCCACGGAGTCTGTCGCCCCGTGGCCGGTCCCGGCTGCGACGAACTGTCGCGGCATACGCCGGTGCGACGATCTGTCGCACCTGAAGGTCCGGGGCCGGCGCGCGCCCCTGGCGGGGCGCCTAGCGGACGCGTGCCGGCGTCGTCGGCAGCAGGCCGCGGTCCACGAGCGTCGGCGGCACCCGCCGCGCCCCGACCGTCTCCCAGGCCTTCGCGATGCCGAGCAGGTCGCCGTCCTTCCACGGCCGGCCCGAGAACTCGAGGCCGAACGGCAGGCCGTTCGGATAGGTGCCGGCGGGCACGACGATCGCCGGCACGCCGATCATGTTCACCCAGCTCGTGGCCGAATGCGGGCCCTCGCTCAGGCGGCCATCCTGCGGCAGGGTCTCGTCGGGCGGCGGCATCTGGATGGCGGGGTAGACGTAGCCATCGAGCGTCAGGCGATCGAGCGGCTCGAGATACGCGGCGAGCGTCGCGCGGCGGGGCGCGTGGTAGTCGCGTTCGGCGTCGGGATCGGTGGCGAAGAGCCGCTGGTCGATGCGCACGCCGCCGAGCAGGCGGAAATGGTCTTCGGTGCCGATGGACGACGTGAAGAGCGGCGCGCCGGCGACCGCGAGGTAGGCATCCGCCGTGCGGTAGGCGGCCGGACCGAACGTACCGAGGAACCGCTCGGTGCCATCCCGCATGTAGGCGTAGGTGGCGACGCGGCTGGCCGTGCGCGCGAAGTCCACCGGCAGCACCGTGTCGTCGAGGAGCACGGTGGCGCCGGCGGCGCGCAGCTGCTCGACGGCGCGCAGAAAAACGTCGCGCGTGGCCGGTGTGAGCGGCATGTTGGCCGCCGTGCGCAGGGTTTCCGCGGCGGCGGCCGGCACGTTCGCGGGGATGCCGTGGAACGGCACACCGTCACCGCCGAGGATGAAGGCCGGCACGGCGAACCGTTTGCCCGTGAGTGCGCCGGCCGCGAGCGCCGGCCCGAACGGCCCGGCCTGCGCGTCGGCGGGCGCGTCCGCGGTGCGCGCGTCGAGCGGATCGACGCCGGCCATCACCGCGAGCGCCGTGGCGGCGTCGTCGGTCGTGCGCGCGATCGGGCCGGTGTTGTCGAGCAGCCAGTCGAGCGGCGCGATGCCGGCGATGCTGACGAGTCCGCGGGTGGGATAGACACCGACGAGGGCGCTCGTCGCCGCCGGCATGCGGATCGAGTTGCCGGTGTCGGTGCCGTTGCCGAGCACGGCGAAGTTCGCGGCCACGGCCGTCACCGTGCCGCCCGACGATCCGCCCGGCGAGAAGCGCACGTCGTAGGCGTTGCCCGTGCGGCCGAACGAGCTGCTGCGATTGGTGTCGCTGTTGGCGAGGTCGGGCATGTTGGTGTGCCCGAGGATGATGGCGCCGGCCGCCTTGAACTTCGCCACGATGGTGGCGTCTTTCGGCGCGACGAGCTCGTGGCCGGGCTTGGTGAAGCCGGCCCAGCCGGCCGTGGTCACTTTGCCTTCGATGCTCGTGTTCGCCTTGATCACGATCGGCACGCCCCAGAGCGCCCCCCGCGAGGCGGCTCCGCCCGTGGCGCCCGCGGCCGCGGCATCCTGCGCGGCGGCCGTGGCCAGCGCGTCTGTCCGGTAGACCTGCTCGATGGCGCCGTACACGCCGTTGTAGCGGTCGATGCGATCGAGGTGCCACTGCACCACCTGCGACACGGTGTAGGTCTTCGCGTCGTAGAGCCGGTGCAGCCCGGCCACGGTCACATCGAGCAGATCACGGTCGATGGCCGACGGAGCCGCCGTGGCCGGTGCCGCGGGCGGCGCCGGCCGACAGGCGATTGCGAAGGGGAGGAGGGTGAGGGCGAGAAGCCGGCCAAAACGACGCATGGCGCGATTGTCACCCAACCGCGCACGAAACGCGCATGGGGTCAGACCCTAGTCTGGCCAGGCCCAGAATGGGGTCTGACCCCATGGCAGATCCATGGCAGATTCTTAAACCGGCTGGCGCTGGTCTTCGGGCTTGACGGTGACTGGGTTGAGGAACGGCATCATCGCGCGCAGCTTGGCCCCTACCTTTTCGATCGGGTGCTTCTGCTCGGCCAGGCGCGTCGCCGTGAAGGTGGGCCGGCCGGCCGCGTGTTCGTCCATCCAGAGCTTCGCGTAGCGCCCTTCCTGGATGTCGGTGAGCATGCGCTTCATCTCGGCCTTGGTCTCGGCCGTCACGATGCGCGGGCCGCCCGTGTAGTCGCCGTGTTCGGCGGTGTCAGACACCGAGTAGCGCATGTAGTTGAGACCGCCGCGGTACATCAGGTCGACGATGAGCTTCAGCTCGTGCATGCACTCGAAGTAGGCAATCTCGGGCTGATAGCCGGCGTCGACCAGCGTCTCGAAGGCCGCCTTCACGAGCGCGCTCGTGCCGCCGCAGAGCACCGACTGCTCGCCGAAGAGATCCGTTTCGGTTTCTTCCGCGAAGGTGGTCTCGAGCACGCCGGCGCGGGTCACGCCGATCGCCTTGGCGTACGAGAGCGTGACCGTGCGCGCGGTGCCGGTGGCGTCCTGGTGCACGGCGAAGAGCGCCGGCGTGCCGGCGCCTTCCTCGTACAGCTCACGCACGCGGTGCCCGGGCGACTTCGGCGCCACCATCGCCACATCCACGTGCGGCGGGGGCGTGATGATGCCGAAGCGGATGTTGAAGCCGTGCGCGAACATCAGCATCTTGCCGGCCGTGAGGTGCGGCTCGATGTCGCGGCGGTAGACCTCCCCCTGAATCGTGTCGGGGATGAGCATCATGATGACGTCGGCTTCGGCCGCCGCCTCCGGAATCGACACCGCGCGCAGCCCGGCGGCGCGTGCCTTGGCGGCCGAACTGCTGCCCGGATGCAGGCCGACGCGCACGTCCACGCCGCTGTCGCGCAGGTTGAGCGCGTGCGCGTGGCCCTGCGAGCCGTAGCCGATGATGGCGACCTTGCGATCGCGGATGGGCGCCAGGTCGGCGTCCTTGTCGTAGTAGATGACGGCCATGTCGAACGGATCTCCTGAGTGGACCGGCGGCGCGATGGGCGCCGCCGGGACGTACGGGTTATACCGAGTAGGCGATGTCCTGTGATTCCGCCGTGGCCGCGCTGGTCGCGCGCCCCTGCGGCGCGGCGGTGCGGCCCGGGCCTTCGCCGCGGGCCATGGCGAGCGTGCCCGTGCGCGCCATCTCGAGCACGCCGAACGGCTCGAGCACTTCGAGCAGGCGATCGAGCTTGGCGGTGCCGCCTGTGAGTTCGAGCACGAGCGAGTCGGCCGAGACGTCGATGATCCGGGCGCGGAAGACGTCCGCGAGCTGGAAGATCTCGGGCCGCGTGCCGGCCGTGGTCGCCACCTTGATGAGCGTGAGCTCGCGGACGACGTTCGGCCGCGCCGTCACGTTGTCCACCCGCAGCACGTTGACGAGCTTGTAGAGGTGCGCCTCGACGTGGTGCGCGCCTTCGTCGTCGGTATCGACGACGATCGTCATGCGCGACACGCCAGGCGTCTCCGTGCTGCCCACCGTGAGCGACTCGATGTTGTAGGCGCGGCGGCGGAA
>CADEFD010000030.1 GCA_902826515.1 uncultured Acidobacteriota bacterium | reverse complement strand
TCTCGCAGATCTCGCGGAAGCGCGTGTAGAGGAAGCTCTCCTGGTGGTGCGCCAGACACCACTTCGCCATGATCGAACCGCCGCGCGAGACGATGCCGGTCATCCGGCCTGCCGTCATCGGGATGTAGCGCAGCAGCACGCCGGCGTGCACCGTGAAGTAGTCCACGCCCTGCTCGGCCTGCTCGATGAGGGTGTCGCGGTAGACCTCCCAGGTCAGCTCCTCGGGACGTCCGCCCACCTTCTCGAGCGCCTGGTAGATCGGCACGGTGCCGATCGGCACCGGCGAGTTGCGCATGATCCACTCGCGCGTCTCGTGGATGTTCTTCCCCGTCGAGAGATCCATCACCGTGTCGGCGCCCCAGAGCGTCGCCCACCGCAGCTTCTCGACTTCTTCTTCGATCGACGAGGTCACGGCGGAGTTGCCGATGTTCGCGTTGATCTTCACGAGGAAGTTGCGGCCGATGACCATCGGCTCGAGTTCGAGGTGATTGATGTTGGCGGGGATGATGGCGCGGCCGCGGGCCACTTCATCGCGCACGAACTCGGCCGGCAGGCCTTCGCGCGCGGCGATGAACGCCATCTCGGGCGTGATCTCGCCCTTGCGCGCGTAGTGGAGCTGCGTCGGCGACGGATGTCCCTTGCGGGCCTCGACCCACGGGGCCCGCAGCTTCGGCAGGCCGTCGCGCACGTCGGCCACGCGCGGACCGCTGGTGTCGTAGAGCCGCACGGACGGTTCGCCGCCCGCGAGGCGCACCTCGCGCATCGGCACGCGGATCGGCACGGGCCCGGACGGCGTCGGCACCGACGACTCGTCGAACACGCGGAAGCTGTTGGGGAAGGCGTCGGCGTAATCGCCCGACGTCGGGATCTCTGGTGTGCTCATCTGCCGCTCTCCCTACGCCCGTGTGAACGGGATCCGCCTTCGCGAGGGCCATGGCGGATTCGCCGAAGCGCCGAAAGTGGCGCGGAGGCGATCAGGTTCCGAGGGTACTGTCTCAACCCTCCTGCGCCCCGCGCCCCGAGACCCGGGACCTGTCGAGCGTCAGGAGAATGCCCCTGGCGGACCTACGCTCCGGACTATATCAGAGGGTGCCTGCACGATCCGGCGCCGGCGATGCGAGAATCCGGTCATGGCCGCGCGGTCAACTCCCGCCCAGCTCTGCGATGAGATGCGCCGCCTCGGCGTGACGCCCGGGGAGGTGCTCATGGTGCATGCCTCGCTGCGCCGGATCGGTCCGGTCGAGGGTGATGCCGCCGGCATCGTCGCGGCCGTGGACGCGGCGGTGGGCGACGACGGCACGTGGCTGATGGTGCTCGGCGCGCGCGACGACTGGTCGTGGGTGAACGAACATTCGGACGACGCGCGGGAGGCGCTGCTCGTCGACGCCGAGCCTTTCGACCCGCTGACGACGCCGGCGCAGGAAGACGTGGGCCTGCTGGCGGAGCTCTTCCGCACGACGCCCGGCACGGTGGTCTCGGACCATCCGGAGGGGCGCTTCGGCGCGCGCGGCCGCCGGGCCGCCGAACTCATGACCGACGTACCGTGGCACGACTACTACGGACCGGGCTCACCACTCGAGCGCGTGGTGGAGGCGGGCGGATCGGTGCTGCGACTTGGCGCCGACACCAACACCGTCACGCTGCTCCACTACGCCGAGTACCTGGCGCACGTGCCCGACAAGCGGCGCGTGCGACGGCATCGCCGCGTGCTCGGCCCGAGCGGCCCGGAGGTGCGCGTGGTCGAATGCCTCGACGACAGCCTGGGCATCGTGGACTGGCAGGGCGAGGACTACTTCTCGCTCATCCTCGCGGACTACATGGCCGCCCGTCCCGTGGCGCGCGGCACCATCGGCGGCGCCACGAGCGAGCGCCTGGACGCTCGCGATCTCGTGGACTTCGCCGCTCGCTGGATGACGCAGCACCTCCGCCCGGCCCTCTGACCGAGGCGGTCGCGGCTACTTGCCGACGCGCGACAGCCCGGCCGAGGCGCGATCCACCTGCGCGGCCAGCGCGTTGATGGCCGCGGCCACCTTCGTGACGCCCTGGCGCGCTTCGTCCCACTGGCCCTCTTCCAGTCCTTCGCGGATCTGCGGCAGCGTCTTCACGCCGTAGCCCGTGTAGAAGCCAGGCGCGTAGATCTGATGGCGGAACCAGTCGCGACGCGGCAGCCCGGCTTCGTTGCCGAGGCGGCGCTCCGACGAGAACACCAGCTGATTCACCACCTTGAGGGCTTCTTCCTGCGTCTGGAGCGCTTTGGCGCTGGCGGCCGGCACCCCGGCGTGCGCCTTCTCGAACGCCATCGATGCCTTCGACAGCGCCGCCACGGCGGCGGTGAGCGGCGCGAAGTCGATGGCCGGCGCGTCCTTCTTTCCGGCGTGGAGCTTCTGCACGTCGGCGGCGTAGCGCGCCAGCGTGTCGCTCATGTCCGAGAAGCGGAACGGCAACACCGCCGCTTCCGAGAGCCGCAGCACCGCGGTGCCCGTCACCTGCGCCAGCGTGCGGCCGTAGGTGAAGTCGGTGTCGGAGAAGCGCGTGTACCACTCGAACGAGTCGTAGACCGAGTGATACACGCCGCCCGGACTTTCGCCGCCGAAGCTCAGGTTGAGCGAGGCTACGGTGAGATGCTGCAGGAACGGCGTGAAGTCCGAGCCCGAGCCGAGCGGCGCGATACGGATGTTCGGATCCTTCTCGGCCTCGGCCCGTTCGGCCTCGGGCAGGCCCTCGATGGCCTTGCGGCGGCCCACCTCGAGCACGGGCTTGCCGGTGCGCGGGTCGTTGATGTCGCGCGCCACTTCGGTCACGAACTGCTGCAGCGAGTGCGAGCCGCCGGCGTTCAGCCAGCCTTTGCCGGTGCCGTCGGTGTTGATGTAGACGACGCCCTTGCCGTTGAGTTCATCGCGATGCGCTTCGGCCCATTCGGTGGACCCGAGCAGGCCCCATTCCTCGCCGTCCCAGAGCGCCAGCACGATCGTGCGCTTCGGACGCCAGCCGCCCTTCACGAGCTCGCCGAGGCCGCGCGCCACTTCCATGAGCGACACCGCGCCGCTCACCGGATCGTCGGCGCCGTTGACCCACGCGTCGTGGTGGTTGCCGAACATCACCCACTCGTCGGGCAGCGTCGCCCCGGGAATGCGGACGACCACGTTGTAGAGCGGCCGCGACTTCCACTCGTGCGTGAGCTTGAGGCGCATCTTGAGCGGTCCGCCGCCCATGCGGTAGGTCACCGGCATGCCGCCGCGCCACGACTCGGGCGCCACCGGACCACGCATCGCCTGGAAGATCGGCAGCGCGTCCCCCCACGCGATCGGCATCACCGGGATCTTGAGGATGGTCTTCGCCTCGCTGACCGGCAGCTTCTTCCCGCCGGCCGTCGAGCCCCAGCCGGGCGTGAGCGGATCGCCGGTGTGGATCGGCATGTCCATCACGCTGCCGCGCTGCACACCGAACTCCGGCCGGTACGGCCCGTCGGGATAAACCTCGCCCTGGAAGAAACCGTCGTCCTTCGGGTCGGAGAAGATGAGGCAGCCGATGGCGCCGTGTTCGTAGGCGACCTTCGGCTTGATGCCGCGCCAGCTCCCGCCGTAGCGCGACAGCACGATCTTGCCCTTCACGCTCACGCCGAGTTTCTCGAGCTGCTCGTAGTCGGCCGGCACGCCGTAGTTGACGTAGACCACTTCGCCCGTGACGTCGCCGTCGGCCGAATAGGCGTTGTAGGTGGGCGTCTGGTCGTTGTCGGTCGAATCGGGATCGCTTGCGACCGGCGGCTCCTGGATGAGCATCGCGCGGCCCACTGGCGCCACCATCTCGAGCCGCCGCTCGAGTGGCCACGGCATGTAGGCCTCGAACTCCTCGATCGAGGCCTCGAGGCCGAACGACTTGAACTTCGCCAGCGCGTAATCGGCGACCTTCTTCGAGCCGGGACGGCCGGCCACGTGCGGCTCCTCGGTCATCGCGCGCATGTACTCGCGCAGCCGCGCCGGATCCGGCACGGCGCGGAACTTGTCTTCGAGGGCGCGCTGGGCGGCCAGACTGTCGGACGGAAACCCGCGCAGGGCCGGCGCCTGGCCGGCAAGACGCACCGGCTGGAGCTGGACGAGGGCGAGCAGGACGGCGGCAAGGACAATCGGACGACGCATGCCCGCGAGGTTATCCGGCCGCGCCGGGCGACGCAAGCGCCGCGGACCGCGCGGCTACTGCTTGTCCACGAACGCTTCGCGCCGCTCGAACATGGCGAGGCGCGCGCTGATCTGCCTGGCCAGCGCCGGATCGGCCAGGGCCTGCGCCTCGCGCGCGGTCAGCACGGCGTCGTCGAATCGCCCCGCTGATGCGTAGGACACGGCCAGCACATCGAGCGTACGGGCGTCGCGGCGCGCGGTGAGTCTGGCGGCACGCTCGGCGAAGCTCACGGCCTCGGCCGGCGCGCGCACGCTCCCGTCGCCCGCCGTGGCGAGCACCCAGGCGGCGGAGGTCAGGGCCACCAGCCAGTCGTCCTTGAGCGTGGCCGCCTTGCGGAAATGGGCGGCCGCGTCGGCAAGCCGCTTGTCGCGCACGGCGGTGTGGCCGAGGTTGAAGTAGGCCTCGGCGTAGTCGGGCCGCAGGCGGATGGCCTCGTTCAGCTCGCGCTCGGCTCGCAGCAGTTCGCCCTTGCGCCACAACGCCGCGCCGAGGTTGTTGCGGGCTTCCGGCATCTGCGGTTCGGCGGCCACCGCCGCCTCGTAGCGCTTGATCCCCTCGTCGGCTCGTCCAATCGTGACCAGCGTGTCGCCCAGGTTGTTGAGCGCCCGTGCATAGCGGGGATTCAGCCTGAGGGCACGCTCGTATGCGACCACGGCGTCGTCATAGAGGCCCGCCGAGGTGAGGGCCGTGCCGAGGTTGTAGTGGGCGCTGGCACTCTCGGGCCTGCGCTCGGCGGTGGCGGCGAAGTGCTGTACGGCGGCTGCCGGCTGCCCGAGTGCCAGCGCCAGGACGCCGGCGTCGTCGTGCAGCTCGGTGTCGTCCGGACTCGAGAGCAGCATCGTCTCGAGGCCGATGAGGTCTTCGCCGGTCATCTTCGCCTGCACCTCGGTGCCGAGTACGGTGCGGTCCGCCTCGCTCTCGGTCGCGAGCTGGAACCACAGGTCGCCCATCTCGTCGAACGACTTCTGGCCCCAGCGCACCCGCGCCGTGGGCACCTGCGGGTTTCGCGGATTCTCCGGCGAGTTGTCGTAGACGTACCTCATCGCCACCGTCGTGCCCTTCGGCAGGCGGATGGGGGCCGTGTAGCGATAGACGTGCTGCCAGCGGAAGTCCCAGTTGCCGATGTGGATGAGCGTGCGCGTCGAGCCGTCCGGCAACGTGGCCGTGCCGGTCACGTCCTTCGCGCGGTAGTGCGCGTGCGGCTGTACGGCGAGCAGCGTCGTGTTCACGGGCAGCCTGTAGCGGTCCTCCACCACGTACTGCCCCTCGCCGGGCGGGATGTCGATGCCCTGCGAGCCGAGACGCAGGATCGACGGCGTGCGCGTGGCCGGACGGTCGCCGAAGTAGAAGCCGATGACCGGCTGCACGGGCTCGGGCTTGCCGCTCGGCTGCATGTGCAGCTGCACGACGAGGTCGGTGCCCGGGTCGAGTCGCCACGCGAGGTCGCCGTCCACGAGCGGCGCAATCTGGCCGGGCGTCCAGCCCAGGAAGTGGCCATCGGGATATTCCGCGCTGCGAGCCATCAGGCCGTCGTAGCCGGGGGCCGGGTCGGCGTCGTCGAGCCGCCGCGAGCCGTTCGTGCGGTCGATGCGGATGTTGGCGTGGTGCACGACGCGCGGGTTGCCTGGGTGGAACTCGATGCCGCGCACGTACTTCGTGCCGCTGACCTTGAGCGGCACGGCGAAGATGCGGAAGACGTCCGAGGGCTCGCCGGGCAGCGTGTAACCGGCCGGCAGCGTCACGATGAGGTCGGGCTGCCCCAGATACCAGCCGGCCGGCCACGTCGGTGGCGCGGGCGCCTTGCCCGGCCCTTCCACCGGCGCCGACGCCCAGCGCGCGAAGCGCGCCACTTCCTCCGGCGTGAGCCGCGGCTGCGCCACGAATTCGTCCGGGTGTCCGTCGGCCTTCCAGGGCGGCATGAACCCGCTGCCGGTCACGGCTGCGAGCTGGGCGGCCCGCTTGGCCGTCTCGGCGAAGGTGAGCAGGCTGAATGGCCCGGCCCCGCCGGGGCGATGACACTGCGCGCAGTGGCTGTGCAACAGCGGGGCGATGTGATGATTGAAGGTGACGGGCTCGGCCGTCTGCGCCGACACGGGTGCCGCCAGGCCGATCGCCGCGGCCAGGACCCACACGACGCAGAGAGACAGCGCGCGCATGGTCACGGGCGCTGGCGGACGATCGCGCACCCCACGGCCTTCGCCTCCGGGCGCGCCACCGTGCGGCCCGCGAGCACCGCCGCGAGCGCGTCGTCGAGATCGTGGGTGGTCGGCACGGGTCGATCGACGCCGAAGTCGCTGTACCGATCGTCGATGCGGCCGTGATAACGAAGCCGTCCGTCGCGGTCGAAGACGGCGGCTTCCGGGGTGACGGTGGCCTGCGCCTTGTCGGCGAGGGCGCGCGCGGTATCAAGCGCCACCGGCAGGCCGTACGAGAACGCATCGGCGTGCGCCTTGACGGCGTCGGGCAGTTCGCCCTCATTGGGATACACCAGCCAGAACCGCACGCCTCTCGCGCCGTAGCGCTCCGCAAGGCGGCGCACCGCCGGCGCGTAGCGATCCGAGATGGGGCACTCGACGGCGGTGAAAAGCAGCACCGTCGCGGCGGCGGAGGGCTCGATGGGCGTCACGGCGCGGCCGGTCAGGTCGCGCACGCCGCTCTGCGCATGCAGGGAGGCCGACGGGGCCAACAGCAGCAGCCCCACGAGCCCCAGCCGCAGCACGCTCGATGCGCGGATCACGAGTCGAGTATAGCGCCGCGCACGCGGGCAAAGAAAAAGGGGCGGGTCCGAAGACCCGCCCCTGATCCGTGAATCCAGCCCCGGGACCCCGGTCCCGGAACCCGGCCTTACCCTACCAGCTCGACTCGATCGCCAGCCGGATCAGACGGCCCTGGAGGATGGTTGACGGCTGGAGATAGGTCGCAGCGCCGAACTGCGCCGTCGTGACGCTCGACCAGCGGTCGGAGTTGGTCACGTTGAAGACGTCAACCTTCGGCAGCAGCCGGACGCCGCGAACCGTGAAGACTTTGCTCAGCGAGAAGTCCAGCTGGTTGATGCGCGGCATGTACTCGGTCTCAGGCGCCCGCAGGGGCACGTTGAGGGTGGCCGTGGTCAACCCGGGAATCACGAGCTCGCCCGGGCGGCACGGAGCCGCACAATTCGCCGCGTAGCGGGTCGTGCGCGTCACCTGCCAGAACGTGCCCTGCCCCTGAGGCTGGGTCAGTCCCGTGCCGAAGGTGAAGACGCCGTAGGGGATGGCGGCCGTGCCGACGGTGTAGCCATAGAGGCTGCGGAACGATCCGCTCGCAGTGATGCCCCAGAAGGGCAACGGGTAGACGGCCGACAGCTTGAACTGCGTCTGCCACGGAATGCCGTTGTCCCACTGGTTGCAGTTGACGGTGAAGTTCGGGTCGGTGCCGGCACTGCACGTATCGGCCAGCGTCCGCTCGAGGTTGAACCCGCCGAACACCCGGGCGCCGCGCGGCAGCCGGGCGTTGAAGCCGAGCTCGAAGCCGTTGTAGACGCGCTTGATGTCCGGGTCGTGGACGTCCACGTTCTGCACGGCGGAGAGGAACTCGGGCTTCACGTTGTAGGCCGGGATGACCTTGCCGTCAAGCGGACTCACCACATCGACCCGCGTGTAGCTGTCGAAATTCCGCAGCACGTTGTTGCGCTCGGTGATGTCGAAGAAGCGGTTGTGATACCACTCGCCGGTCAGCGTGATGCGGTTGAAGAGCTCCTGCGTCACGCCGAGGTTGAAGGCGTGCTGGCCGGGCCGCTGGATGTCCGGGTCGGGCGTTGCCAGCGCGCGGATGCCGAAGTTCGCCGGCAGCTGCGCGAGGTTGATTTCGCAGCCGGGTGTGAGGTAGGTGCAGCCTCGTTCACCCTGGGCGATGTCGTCGCCGTTCAGGTCCTGCCACGCGATGTTCGCCGTGGTCAGTGCCGTGGGGCTGTAGAGCTGCGCCAGACCCACCGTCTGCGCCGTCATGAAGCGGTTGTAGCCGCCGCGCACGGCGGTTTTGCCGTTGCCGAAGATGTCCCACACGACCGACGTCCGAGGCGAGATGTCGGTCCAGGTCGGAATCTTGATGTCGTCGTAGGCCGGCGAGTTGGCGAAACGGCCGATCTGGGCCTCCTGACCGGCGACGCTCTGTGCGACGCGGTCGTAACGGATGCCGTAGTTGACCGTGACATTACCCAGGCGCCACGAATCCTGCAGGTAGGCGGCGAACTGGCCGTCCATGTTCTCCTGCACTTCGAGCGGCGTATTGAGGACGGTGACCTGCAGCGGCACGCCGTTGTTGTAGGTCTGATAGAGGTCGCCGTTGGCGTTGTTGTAGCGGCGGTAGGGCCCCCAGCCATACAGCACGCCGAGCTTGGCGGTGTGCGAACCGGTCACCCGCGAGATCGCCGTGGACACGGTGTAGCGGTCGGGGTAGTTGCCGAGCTGCGCCGATGAGGCGTTCCACAGGAAGCCCGTGCTCTGGTCGTTCTTGCGCACGTTGCGGTACCACTCGGGGGTGCCGCGTTCGGCGAAGATCCCGTCCTGATAGAGGTTGTCGTAGCGCTCGCGGTTGAACGAGAAGCCGGTCTCGAGCAGCAGGCTCGACGACAGGGTCGAGGTGAACTTGGCCGAACCGGTTGCGAAGATCGGGGTGTTCCACACCACCGACGCCGTGCGCGGGTCGGTCGCATTGCCCATGGCGGCGCCGCGCAGGCGAAGGGCGCGGTCGTAGTAGACGGCGAACTTGTTCTTCTGCGACATCTGCCAGGTGAGCCGCAGGATCGGGTTGTCCATCTTCTCGTCTGAAATACCCTGTTCGCAGCTGATGGCACCCGACAGGCACTGCGCAAACGCCTGGGGCGCCGGCACTCCGCTCGGCAGGTTGAAGGTGTTGGCGATCGGCTTGTCGTAGCGCGCCTTGCGGTAGGCGCCGAAGAACCACAGCTTGTCGCGGAGAATGGGCCCGCCCAACTCGAAGTTGGCTTCGTAGAAGTTGTCGACCTTGTCGACAGCGCGGACGTTGAACGACTTGAGCTCGTCGGTCAGGTTGTCGCCCTGCCACGAGGCCGGGCTCTTGGCGTACTTGAAGCCACCGGAGAAGCGGTTGCCGCCGTCCTTGGGCACCAGGTTGAGCGTGACGCCGCCCGTCATGGTCTCGGCGCTGCCGCCCGAGGTCATGTACACGGCTTCCTGCGTCATCGCCTCGTTGTGGTAGGCGTTGACGGCGCCGTCGCCCATGAGACCGTTGGTCATCAGGCCGTCGACGAGCACGACCGTCTGCGCCGAGCCGGTGCCGCGGACGAAGAAGTAGACCTGCTGCATGGCGCGCGAGCCGCCCACATCAGGCTGGTTGAACGTCACACCAGGAATCAGCTGTCCCAGGCCCTGGATGGTGCGGGCGGTCGGCACGGCATCGAGCACGTCGCGCGACAGCACCTGCTGCTTGACGTTGCTCTGCACGTCCACGAGCGGGGACTGCCCCGACACCGTGACCGATTCCTGCAGGGTGCCGACGGCGAGTTCCGCGTTGATCGTGGCCACGAAGTTCGAGGGCAGCTCGAGTTCGCGCTTGATCACATTGAAGCCCTGCAGCGTGAAGGTCAGCAGGTACTTGCCGGGCCGCAGGTCGATCATGCGGTAGGCCCCGTTTTCGTCGGTCACCGCCGTGCGCACCTTTTCGATGAGGGCGTCACTTGCGGCTTCGACCGACACACCGGGCATCACCGCGCCCGTTTCGTCCTTCACCACACCACTGATGGCACTCTGAGCGTAGGCGGGGGCTGACAGAAGTCCAACTCCCACGAACGCCAGGCACAGCGCCAACGCTAGCCTGGTTCTACTCGACATGCTTCCAACCTCCAAGTGCAAACATCGACCGGATCTGGCGCGACGCGACTCGACATGCGAAGTCCGCGCCGCGACATAGGCTACAGACGTCACGCGCATGAGTCAACGGCGAAACACCAGAAATCCCTGAAAAACAAGGGGTTTCATGCATGATGCATGTCGATAGCATCGATTCGGCGAATCAACAATCAAAGACAATCCATCGCATTGGACGACGCGATGGGTGAAAAAACAAAAAGCCGGTCGGCGCAAAGCCGACCGGCTGGGTGCAGCACGATATTCCCGATTCGGCGCGGCGAGCCGCGGCCGTCGCGGATCGCTACTTGATCGTGACCTTCACGTAGGCGTTGGTCCAGCAGCACTGGAAGCCGCCGCCGCCTTCGCCCGAGCTGTCGTTTGCCTGCGCGCGCAGCACGTACTCGCCGGGCGCCGTGAACGTGCCGGTCGTCGTGGACTTGCCATCAGCGCCGATCTTCGGGCGCTGCTCGGAGAACTTCACGTCGCCGCCGGCCGGTCCGCGGTGAAGGTGCCACGACTGCACGAGCCGCGGCGTGCGGCTGGCCGCGGCCGGGCTCTCACCTTCTTCGGTGTGCAGGTCGTCGGTGGTGATGACTTCGAGCGTCACGGGCTGCCCCACCGTGCCGCTCAGCGTGAGCGCGGTTTCCACCGGCGGCCCGGTGAACGTCTTGCCGGTGGGCGTGAACTTCAGCACCGGCGGCGTGTTGCCCTCGCCCATGTCCTTGAACGGCTCGATCTGGTAGTCGGGAATGAGGCCCACCGGCACCGAGGCCGGCTTGCCGTTGGCCACGATGGTCCAGGTGAAGCGCTTGTCCTTGCCGAAGTCCTTCGGCACCTTGATGGCGAACACGCCCCAGCCGCGCCGCGGCGTGAAATGTGTGGGCTGGCCCAGGTCGGGTCCGCCGGGCTCGACCCGGTTGTTCGGGCCCACCGGGATGTCGATCGTCTGCTTCTGGTTGCGGTTGTAGTAGCCGAGGAGCAGGTTGTAGCTGCCGTCGGGGTTCTGGTACCAGCCCTCGAAGGCCGGGTAGATCTGCTGGCCGCTGTCCTTGAGCGCCTCGAGCGGCAGCTGCCGCCCCTCGGGCGAGACCAGGGTGAAAGCCACGGCCGCCGCCACCACTGCGGCGGACGCCATCGCACGAAGCGAGAAGAAACGAGTCATTGCCGTCCACTCCATCACAAAGAAAACGGGGGTGCCGCCCATTGACAGCACCCCCGCGTAGTCCTTCGTCGTTTACAGAGCGGCCGCTCCGCGGCCTGCTACTGCTGCTGACGGTCCGAGGTGGTGGCCGTCTTGGCCTTGCGCTTTTCGACTTCGACCTTGAAGTCGGCCTCGTCCATGTAGGTGATGTTCACCCACGCGTGCGCCATTTCGTCCACCGTGCGGTCGCCCCAGCCCACCCACTGATTGGGGTCGGGGTTGTTCTTGTTGGCGGCCGTGTTGTCGTGCCACGAGGTGATGCGCAGGATGGTGCCCTTGGGCAGCAGCGGCGCGGCGTCGTCGGCGTAGACGTAGTTGGTGTGCCAGTTGAAGCTGTAGTCGCTCACCTGGCTGAGCATCTGCACCTGCCCGGTCGGCAGGATGGCTTCCATCGACATCGCCTTGCCGCGCAGGTGCATGTGCGGCTGGAAGTTCTCGACCCGCCCGGCCTTCTTCATCACGTGGAAGCCCTGCGTGACGCTGAGCGAGTTGGGCGCGATGTCGAGGGCGCGGTTGCCGCCGGTGATGCCGCTGAAGAGCGCCAGCGTCTGGCGGAACTTCGGCTCCTGGCCCTTCGGGTAGAAGTAGATGCCCAGTTCCACCGTGTCGGTGATGTCCTCACCCACGGCGTGGTAGTGGATGTCCCACACGATCTTCGAGCCGGGCTTCATGAGCTTGCCCGAGTTCTCGCGCATGATCTCGCCCTGCTTGCCGACGGCCCATTCCATGAAGAGGCCCGGGCCCGGGTCGTCGCCGCCGGCGGCGGCCGAGTTGCCGGTTTCGCCGTCGTCCTGCTGCAGGCGCGCCAGCGCGTGATGCGTGATCTTGCGGCCGGGCACGGTGGACGGACGCATTTCGATGGCGCGCACCCAGCGGTCTTCCGTGAGGCCCGTGGCCTGCACCGGCTTGTACCAGGCGTCCATCGCGTTGCCCTTCTGCGTGTAGGCAGGCGACTTGATGACGAGATCGGGCTTGCCGTACAGCTTCTCGAAGTTCCAGCCGTCGTTCACCGGCCATTCGATGGCCTTCGGCATGTCCTTCACGTCGCCCTTCGGCGCGCCGGCGGCCACCCACTTCACGATCGTGTCGATCTCGGCGTCGGAGAGCGACCGGTCGTTTTCGAAGTGCTGGATGCCGAGCGACTTGTCGATGTGCCAGGGCGGCATCTGCCGCGTCTGCACGCGGTCACGAATCGAGCGCGCCCACGGACGCGACTGCTCGTAGGTGACGAGCGACATCGGCGCGATCGAATCGGGCCGGTGGCACGACTCGCACTTCGCCTGGAAGATCGGCGCGACGTCCTTCGTGAACGTCGGAGCGTTCGCAGCGGTCTGCGCGAACGAGGGCACTGCCATCAACGCTGTCAACGCGAACGCGCCCGCAACGGGGCGGTACTGACCGTAGGTCATTGCTCGGTCCTCCAAAAACGTGAGACGCCAGAGACTGGGTGGGGAATCTTACCCGTATATCGGCGAAAATTTCCACTCCCATCAGCCAGGCACATGACATCACCTGACGGCATGGAACGAGCGGTCAGAACGCATCAGCGGTCAGGGGCGCCCGACGGCGTCAAAGGCTGAAATCAGGCCAGTTTCCGCAGAATCAGGCACTTCAGGTATTTGGTCTCGGGCACGCCGAGGAGTACCGGGTGATCGCGCCCCTGCGTGCGCTGCTCGACCACCGAGACAAGGCTGCCGGCGTCGGCGGCCGCCGCGTGCACGACCTCCGCGAAGGTGTCCTCGTCCACGTGGTGGGAACACGAACACGTCACGAGGAAACCGCCGGGCTCGAGCAGGCGCAGCGCCCGCAGGTTGATGTCCTTGTAGCCCGAGAGCGCTTTCTCGACCGAGGCCTTGTTCTTCGCGAACGCCGGCGGATCGAGCACCACCGTCTCGTAGCGCGCACCGGCCTTCTCCAGACGGCGCAGTTCGTCGAAGGCGTTGGCCTCGCGGGCCTGCACGTGCGGCAGCCGGTTCTTGAGCGCATTCGACGCGATCGTCGCGACGGCGTCGGCCGACACGTCGAGCGCCTCGACGCTCGAACACGCGGCGGCGAGCGCCAGCGCGAAGCCGCCGTGATAACTGAAGGCATCGAGCAGCCGGCCACGCGCGTAGCCGGCCGCGGCGGCGTGGTTCTCGCGCTGATCGAGGAAGAGGCCGGTCTTCTGGCCGCCGTGGACGTCGACGTCGTACTCGACCGGCCCTTCACGCACGGCCACCCGCGCCGGCACCTCGCCGTGCACGACCGACACGCGCGACTCGAGACCTTCGAGCTGGCGCACGCGCGGATCGTTGCGTTCGATGATGCCGGTGGCGCCGGTCAGCTCGGCCAGCAGCCGCGTGAGCACCGGCAGCAGCTGATCGGAGCCCTGCGACAGCGTCTGCACGACCAGGACGTCGCCGTAGCGGTCCACGATGATCGACGGCAGCAGATCCGCCTCGCCGTGGACGAGCCGGCAGGCCGTGGCGTCGATGCCGAGCGTGGAGCGGAAGCCGATCGCCGCTTCGAGCCGGGCCCGCCAGAACGCCTCGTCCACCGGCCGATCGTCGCGCGTCACCATGCGCAGGGCGATCTGCGAGCGATCGCTGAAGAACGCCTGCCCGAGCACACGGTCGCGCGCGCCGCGCACCGTCACGACGTCACCGCCGGCAGCGCCGCCGGCATCCACGTCCGAACGATAGATCCAGGGATGGCCGTGGCGCAGACGGGCTTCCCCACGCGGCGAGATCGAAACAGCGGCCATCCCGCTAGTGTACAATCTCGGCATGTTCGTCGCGCTCGGCGCCGATCACGCAGGCTTCGAGTTGAAGGAAGCGCTCAAACGCGCGCTCGATGCGCGGGGCGTGGCCTGGCACGATGTCGGCACGGCTTCCACCTCGTCGGTCGACTATCCCGATTACGCCGTGCAGGTGGCCGATGCCGTCGCCGGCGGTCGCGCCGACCGCGGCATCCTCGTCTGCGGCAGCGGCGTCGGGATGTCGATTGCCGCCAACAAGGTGCGCGGCGTGCGCGCGGCGCCGATCGTCGATGTCGAGGGCGCCGTGCTGGCCCGCGAACACAACGATCTGAACGTCCTCACGCTCGGCGCGCGGCGCACCGGCATCGAAGAAGCCGAGCGCATCGTCGCGGCCTTCCTCGACACGCCGTTCGCCGGCGGCCGGCACGAACAGCGGGTCGCCAAGATCGGCCGGCTCGACGATCGCAGTCATCCGGCGACGGCCTCGTAGGGCCGCGTCTTTTCCGCGTGCCCAATTCCATGAGCGACTCCGTCGAACGAGATCTGTTCCACCGGGCCCTGGCCAGCGCCGATCCTGAAGTGGCCGCCGCCATCGCCCACGAAGAAGATCGCCAGGAAACCGGCATCGAGCTCATCGCCTCCGAGAACTTCGTGAGCGTGGCCGTGCTCGAAGCGGCCGGCTCGGTGCTCACGAACAAATACGCCGAGGGCTACCCGGGCAAGCGCTACTACGGCGGCTGCGAACACGTGGACGTGGTCGAAACGCTCGCCATCGAACGCGCCAAGGCGCTCTTCGGCGCCGAACACGCCAACGTGCAGCCGCACTCGGGCGCGCAGGCCAACATGGCGGTGCTGCTCGCCACGCTCAAGCCGGGCGACACGATTCTCGGCATGAACCTGGCGCACGGCGGCCATCTCACGCACGGGCACCCGCTCAACTTCTCGGGCAAGTACTTCACCATCGTGCCCTACGGCGTGCGGCAGAGCGACGAGCGCATCGACTACGACGAAGTGGCGCGCCTTGCCGACGCCCACAAGCCGAAGCTCCTCATCGCCGGCGCCAGCGCCTATCCGCGCACCATCGACTTCCCGCGCATGAGCGCCATCGCGAAGAACTGCGGCGCGCTCTTCATGGTGGACATGGCCCACATCGCCGGCCTCGTCGCCGCCGGCCTGCACCCGAGCCCGGTGCCGCACGCGGATTTCGTGACCACCACCACGCACAAGACGCTGCGCGGGCCGCGCGCCGGCCTCATCCTGTGCCGGCAGGCGCACGCGAAGGACATCGACCGGGCGCTCTTTCCCGGCATCCAGGGCGGCCCGCTCATGCACATCGTGGCCGCCAAGGCCGTGTGCTTCCGCCAGGCCGCCGAACCCGGCTTTGCCGCCTACCAGACGCGCGTCGTCGAGAATGCCAGCACGCTGGCCGCCGAACTCGCCGCTGCCGGCTTCCGCATCGTCAGCGGCGGCACCGACAACCATCTCGTGCTGCTCGATGTGTTCTCGAAGGGCCTCACCGGCAAGGTGGCCGAGGCCGCCCTCGGGCGCGCCGCCATCACCGTGAACAAGAACGCCATCCCGTTCGACACCAACCCGCCGATGGTGGCGAGCGGCGTGCGCCTCGGCACGCCGGCCGTAACCACGCGCGGCATGGGCGCGGCTGAGATGCGCGTCATCGCGAACCTCATCGCCCGGGTGCTCGCGGCGCCCGACGACGCCGCCGTGGCCGCGACGGTGAAGACCGAGGTCGAGACGCTGTGTCAGACGTTCCCGCTGTACCGGAAGTCGTCGGCCTCGTCGACGCGGTAACGCGCGCTTTCGCCGACGACGGCCCGCTGGCGCGGGCCCTTCCGCAGTTCGAGCCCCGCGACGGCCAGCGGCGGATGGCGGTCGCCGTGGCGCGCGCGATCGACGAGGGCGGCGTGCTCATGGCGGAAGCCGGCACCGGCACCGGCAAGACGATGGCGTATCTCGTGCCGGCGGTGCTGAGCGGCCGCCGCGTGCTCGTCTCGACCGGCACGAAGAACCTCCAGGAACAGATCTTCGAAAAGGACGTGCCGGCGCTGCGCGGCGCGCTCGGCCTCCCCTTCACGGCCACGTGCATGAAGGGGCGGGCCAACTACCTCTGCCTGCACCGCTTCGAGGAGTACCGCTCACGGCAGGGCGTGCGCGGCCGGCACCTCAACTCCGACGACGCCGTGTTCCTGCCGGTCATCGAGCACTGGGCGCCGAAGACCGACACCGGCGACCGCGCGGAGCTGGCCGAACTGCCGGAGGACCTGGCGCTCTGGCACGAAGTCTCCGCCACCGCCGACACCTGCCTCGGCTCGGAGTGTCCACGCCACAGCGAATGTTTCGTGACGCGCATGCGGCAGCGGGCCGCCGAGAGCGACGTGGTGATCGTGAACCACCACCTGCTCTGCGCCGACGCGGCGGTGCGCGAGAGTGCCTACGGTGAGGTGATCCCGTCGTGCCCTCAGCTGGTCGTCGACGAAGCGCACCAACTCGAGGACGTGGCCACGCAGTACTTCGGACGCGGCGTGAGCAACCTGCGCATCGACGACCTCGGCCGCGACGCCGAGGCGGCGCTCAGGGCGGCGGTGGTCGCGCCGGGCGCCACCGCGAAACACGATGCCTCGCGCGGCGTGATGCGTGTCGTGGACCACGCGCGCGCCTTCTTCAGCGGCCTGGCGCTCGCCCGCATGAGCCGCGGCGACGAACGCCTGCGCGTGGCCCGCGAGTGGTTCGCCGACCATCTGCAGACGGGCCTGGACCTGGCCGGCGCCCTCGACGGGCTGCAGGCCACGTGCGCGCTCACGGCCGCGGGCCGCGACCGCGAGGCTCCGGCCGATGACGCGGCGGTGTCGGACGACCTCACGGCCGTGGCGCGCCGGGCCGGAGACATGGCCGCCGACCTGCGCTTCCTGCTGGCCTGCGCCGATCCGGCCTACGTCTACTTCCTCGAGGTGAAGGGCCGCGCCGTGCAGCTCCGCGCCGCGCCCATCGACGTCTCGCGCATCGTGCGCGACCTGGTCACCGGGCAGCGCCGCGCCACCATCATCACCTCGGCCACCCTCACCGTGGAGGGCCGCTTCGACTACATCAAGGAGCGGCTCGGTCTCGAGGACGCCGACGTGCTGTCGGTGCCATCGGAGTTCGACTACACGCGCCAGACGCTGCTCTACCTGCCGCGCCGCATGCCGCTGCCCCGCGAGGAGCGCTACACGGAAGCGGTGGCGTGGGAAGCGGGCCAGCTGCTGCGCTGCTCGCGCGGCCGCGCCTTCGTGCTCTTCACGAGTTACGCCTCGATGCGGGCTGTGGTGCAGCGCCTCGAACCCGAGCTCGAATACCCGGTGCTCGTGCAGGGCACGGCGCCGCGCTCGACGCTGCTCGCCGAGTTCCGCCGCACGCCCAACGCCGTGCTCTTTGCGACCTCGTCGTTCTGGCAGGGCGTGGACGTGCAGGGCGACCAGCTGAGCGCCGTCATCATCGACAAGCTGCCGTTCGCTTCGCCGGGCGACCCGATCGTGGCAGCACGCATCGACGCCCTGGCCGCCCAGGGCGCGAGCGCATTCGAGGCCTATCAGGTGCCGCTCGCCATCCTCGCGCTGCAGCAGGGGCTCGGTCGCCTCATCCGCCACCGGAACGACCGCGGCGTGCTGGCGGTGCTCGATCCGCGCATCCGTTCGATGGGCTACGGACGGCGCTTCCTGGCCTCGCTGCCGCCGGCCCCGGTCACCTACGACATGGAGCAGGTGCGGCGCTTTTTTGGTGAACCCTCGGAATAGCCGGAGTCGGGACACCCCGGCGCCGCCGACGGGGCGCCGTCGCGCTACACTGGCGGCAGGAGTCTCTCGCACCATGATTCATCGCACCGTCACCCGGTTCCTCGCCGCCGCCGTCGTGCTGGCTCTGGCGGCACCCGCCGCCGCGCAGACCGGGCTCGTGAAGGGCAAGGTCGTCGGTCCCGACGGCAAGCCGGTGGCCGATGCCGCCATCAGCATCGAGTTCGTGGAAGGCATGAGCCGCAAGCTCACGACCAAGACCGACAAGCGCGGCGAGTTCGTGCAGCTCGGCCTGCAGTCGGGCGGTTATCGCGTGACCGCGACCGCAGACAAACTCGGCTCGGGTTTCGCCGATGTCCGCGTCCGCGTCGGCAACACCGCCGAGGTCACGATCACGCTCTCGCCCGTGCCGCCCGGCACCGACCCGAAGATGGCCGCGCTCAAGCTGGCCTTCGACGAAGGTGTGACGGCCAGCCGCGCCCAGGACTACGACACCGCCATCACGAAGTTCCAGGCGGCGCTGGCCGTGCAGCCCACGTGCCACGAGTGCTACTACAACATCGGCTTCGCCTATCAGCAGAAGAAGGACGAGAAGCAGGCCGAGGAGAACTGGAAGAAGGGCCTCGAACAGAAGGCCGACCACGCCGAGACGCTGAACGCGCTGGCCACCCTCTACAACACGCAGAAGCGCTTCGACGAAGCAGCCGCCATCGGCGCGCGCGCCGCGGCGTCGGCGCCCGGCGGCAACGCCGACGCCATCTACAACCAGGGCATCATCCTGTGGAATGCCGGCAAGATCGCCGAGGCCAAGGTCAAGTTCGAGGAGGCCGTGACGGCCGACCCGGCGCACGCCGACTCGCGCTTCCAGCTCGGCATGGCGCTGCTCAACGAAGGCAAGATCCCCGACGCCGTGTCGAGCTTCGAGGCCTACATGAAGATGGCGCCCACCGGGCAGTTCGCCGCCCAGGCGAAGGCCATGCTGGCGCAGCTGAAGCCGCCCGTCCGGTGAGCGACCTCGCCGCCACCATCGCGGCCCGGCTGGCCGATGTGCGGGCGCGCATCGCCGGGGCGGCCGCCCGTGCCGGACGCGACGCCGCCGCGGTCCGGCTCGTGGCCGTGTCGAAGACCTATCCGGCCGACCACGTCCGGGCGGCCATCGCCGCCGGCCAGCAGGATTTCGGCGAGAACAAAGTGCAGGAAGGCCTGCAGAAGATCGCCGAAACGGCCGACACTACGATCCGGTGGCACGTCATCGGCCACCTGCAGTCGAACAAGGCGCGGAAGGCGGCCGAGGCCTTCCACTGGATCCACGCGGTAGACAGCGTGGACCTGCTCACGAAGATCGACGAAGGGGCGGCCGCCGCAGGGCGGCGGCCCAGGGTGCTGGTGCAGGTGGATCTGGCGGGCGAGGCCACAAAGTTCGGCGCCTCACCGGATGAGGTGCCCGGCATTTTCGCCGCGGCGGCGGGATTGCGCGCGGTGGATCTGGCGGGGCTGATGCTGCTGCCGCCGGCCGTGAGCGACCCGAACGAGGCGCGGCCGTGGTTCCGGCGGCTGGTGGCGCTGCGCGACCAGCTGGCGACGTCCGGCGTGCCGGCCGAGCGGCTCGGCGAGTTGTCGATGGGCATGAGCCACGACTTCGAAGTGGCCATCGAGGAAGGCGCGACGATCGTCAGGGTCGGCAGCGCGATATTCGGCGAACGGCGCTGACGGCGGGCGCGCCGGCGCCGCGAGGAACCGAGAATCATGAACGTCACGCCTCTGGACCTCCGTCAGCAGAAGTTCAAGTCCGCGATGCGCGGCTACGACCGCGGCGAGGTCGATGCCCTCCTCACCGAGGTGGCCGACGACTACGAAGGCGCCATCCGCGAGGCCGACCGGCTCCGCCAGGAAGTGGCGCGCCTCGAAGACCTGCTGGCCGAACATCGCTCCGAGGAGAAGAGCCTCAAGAACACCCTCGTGAGCGCGCAGCGGCTGGCCGACGAGATGCGAGAGACGGCCGAACGCGACGCCCAGCGCGTGATGCGCGACGCCGAGGCGCGCGCCGACCTGCTGGTGCAGAAGGCGCAGAGCCGCCACGAAGATCTGCAGCGCGAAATCGACGGGCTGCGAGCCCGCCGCCGCGAGACCGAGACGTCGGTCGAAGCCATCATCAACGCCCTCAAGAACACCCTCGACTTCGTGCGCGAGCAGGACCAGAAGGATCGCGACGACAAGATCCGGCTGATGCGTCCGCGCCCGTCCGAAGCCGCCATGCCGGCCGCCTCGGCCGGCGCCGCCGCGCCGGCGCCCGGCGTGGCCGAGCTGCCGCCCGCCCGCACGCAGAACGGCTAGCGCTGATGGTGCGCGAGGGTCCGGGCGGCACCTACGTCGAGGTCCGCGTGATCCCGCGCGCGTCGCGTTCGTCCCTGGCCGGCGAACGCGACGGCGCCCTCGTGGTGCGGCTGGCCGCGCCGCCCGTGGATGGCCGCGCCAACGCCGCCCTCGTGGAATTCCTGGCCGACGTGCTCGACCTGCCGAAGCGGCGCGTCTCGCTCGTGCACGGCGACACCTCGCGGCAAAAACGCGTGCTCGTCGAGGGGCTTCTGCCCGGCGACGTGCGGCGCCGCCTGGCCCCTCCCGCATGACCCGCGCCGACGTCCTCATCGACCACGCCGACCTCGTGGCCACCTGCCGCGGCGCCGCGCCGCGAACTGGACGCGCGCAGGGCGACATCGCGGCCATCCCGCACGCCTCGGTGGCCGCGTGGCGCGGCCGTGTCGTCGCCGTCGGCCCGGCCGACGAGGTGGCGAAGCTCGTCTCGCTCGAACCCGACGCCGTCGTCATCGACGCCCGCGGCACCACGGTCGTGCCCGGCTTCGTCGATGCCCACACGCACATCGTCTTTGCCGGTGATCGCCGCGAGGAACTGACGACGCGGCTGGCCGGCGCGACCTACGCCGAGATCGCGGCCGCCGGCGGCGGCATCGTGCGCACGGTCACGGCCACCCGCGAGGCGACGGAAGCCGCGCTGGTCGAGTCGGCCCTGCCGCGGCTGGCCGATGCGCTCGCCCAGGGCACGACGACGTGCGAGGTCAAGAGCGGCTACGGCCTCGACACCGCGACCGAGCTGAAGATGCTGCGCGCGATCCGCGCGCTGGCGGCGCGACAGCCGGTGGATCTGTCGCCCACCTTCATGGGCGCGCACGAGATTCCCGTCGAATACCGGGGACGCCGCGAGGCCTACGTGCGGCTCGTCATCGACGAGATGCTGCCGGCGGTGGCCCGCGAGGGCCTGGCCGAGTGGAACGACGTCTTCTGCGAAACCGGCGTCTTCACTCCGGAGGAGTCGCGCGCCATCCTCGATGCCGGCAAACCGCTCGGCCTGCGCCCGCGCATCCACGCCGACGAACTGGCGCTGAGCGGCGGCGCGCTGACCGCGGCGGCGGTGGGGGCGGTCTCGGCCGACCACCTCATTCACGTGGACGAAGCCGGCGCCGCGGCGCTCGCCGACGCGGGTGTCGTGGCCACGCTGCTGCCGGCCGCCGCCTTCTTCCTGAAGCTCGGGCGCTACGCGCCGGCCCGCATGCTCATCGAACGCGGCGTGCCGGTGGCGCTCGCGACCGACATGAATCCGGGCGGCGGCTTCTCGCCCTCGATGCCCTTCGTCATCGCGCTCGCCGCCTTCGGCATGGGGATGACGCTCGAGGAGGCGCTCGTGGCCGCCACGGCGAACGGCGCCGCGGCGCTGCGACGCTCGCACGACATCGGCAGCCTGGAAGACGGCAAGCTGCTCGACTGCGTGCTCATCGACGGCACACTGGCCGACCTGGTCCGCGTCGGCGCGCCGGTCGTGGCCGGCGTCGTCAAACGCGGCCGGCTCGTGGCCGGACGCCTCGGGAGTCTCCGCGCATGAGCCCACTCACCTCGCTGCCGCTTGCCGATCTGCTCGATCGCATCGCCGCGCCCACGCCGGCGCCGGGCGGCGGCGCCGCGGCCGCCATCGCCGGCGCGCTCGGGGCGGCGGTGAGCGCGATGGTGGCGTCGCTGCCGCGCACGCGGCACAACACGCCCGACGAACGCACGCGCCTCGATCTCGCGGCCCGCGATCTCGCCGCGTACCGGGTGGCGCTCGCCCGCCTGGCCGACGACGACACCGCGGCGGTCGAGGCGCTGATGGCGGCGGCCCGCCGTCCGCACGGCACGGCGGCCGAGGCCGACGCGCGGCGTCAGGCGATCGCGGACGCCACGCGCGAAGCGACGCGCGTGCCGCTCGAGACGTCGCGGCTGTGCGCCGAGGCTCTCGAACGCACGCGCGACGTGGCCGCGGCCGGCGCGCGCGTGGCGGTGAGCGACATCTTCGTGGCGATTGGCCTGCTGAAGGCGGCCGCCGACGGCGCCGCCTCGAACGTGCGGGCCAACATCGACGGCCTGGCCGACGAGACGTTCGTGCGGGAGACGACGCGGCAGCTCACGCGCACGCTCGACGCGGTGGCCCGCGCCGCACACGCCTCGATGGCGACGCTGCAGGACTAGCGGCGGCGGCGCGCGCGGCGCCGCGTCAGTACGCCATCCGCCGCATGTCGACGTCGAGTTCGTGCAGCCACTTGTACTTCGGTCCGCCCGGCAGCAGCGCCACGTCGTCGGTGTAGGCCGCCTTGATCTTCGCCTGCGTGCCCAGATACGACACGGAGAACGTCTCCGGATCCAGTTCCTTCTGCATCTCGGCGGCGGCACCTGCGATGCGCGCCTTGAGCTGTTCGGGCGATTGCGTGGTGCTGAAGAGCACCGCCTGCTGCACCTGGTCCTGGAACTGGTAGAAGCCCCACGCCGAACGTCCGCCCTGGAAGCACGCGTTCAGCACGAGCGCGGTGATGAGGAGCTTGATGATCGTCGACATGTCTGCCTGGCCTGCCTTCGGGGGGTCCCATCCGGGCGTATCGGCGGCTGTGGCGGCAGACTGTAGCGGAACGCGCCGGAGCGGCGCGGCGGTCAGTGGATCTGGTGCAGGAGGCGCGACCAGCGGGTGCCGCTCAGGATCTGCCCGGCGCCGCCGCCCGCCGGGGCGTCGTCGAACGACCAGTAGATCATGAGTGCACGGCCTTTCACGTAGTGGGCCGGCAGCGCGCCCCAGTAGCGGCTGTCCTGCGAGTTGTCGCGGTTGTCGCCCATGGCGAAGTAGTGGTCCGCCGGCACCGTGTAGGGCCCGAAATGTTCGCGCGGGTCGCCGGGGATGAGCGGCGCGTTCGGGTCGTGCGGCAGCAGGAAATGGGCGAAGGGCTGGGCGATCGCCGTGCCGTTCACGAGCACCTGCGTGCCCCTGACCTCGATGGTCTCGCCGGGCAGCCCGATGATGCGCTTGATGAAGTCGCGCTCGGGGTCTTCCGGGAACTTGAAGACCACGACGTCGCCGCGCACGATCGGCCGCATCGGCAGCAGCGCGCGTTCGAGGGCGCTGGCGTTCGGCGCGAAGACGAACTTGTTGACGAGCAGGTGGTCGCCGACGAGGAGGTTCGGCTCCATCGAGCCGGTCGGGATCTTGAAGGCCTGCACGACGAAGGTGCGGATGAAGAGCGCCAGCACGACCGCGACGACGATCGATTCGAAGTACTCGCGCACGGTCGACTTTTCGAACGCCACGGTGGTCACGGCTTAGTCTCCGCCGAGCTTGAGCACGGCCAGGAACGCTTCCTGCGGGATGTCCACGGTGCCCACCCGCTTCATGCGCTTCTTGCCTTCCTTCTGCTTTTCGAGCAGCTTGCGCTTGCGCGAGATGTCGCCGCCGTAACACTTGGCGAGCACGTTCTTGCGAATGGCCTTGACCGACTCGCGGGCGATGATGCGGGCGCCGATCGCCGCCTGGATCGCGACCTCGAACATCTGCCGCGGGATGAGCTCGCGCATCTTGGCGACGAGCGCCTTGCCGCGTTCGTAGGCACGGTCGCGGTGCACGATCATCGAGAGCGCGTCGACCGACTCGCCGTTCACCAGGATGTCGAGCTTCACGAGCGGCGACGCCCAGTAGCCGGTGACGTGGTAGTCGAGCGAGGCGTAGCCGCGCGAGATGGTCTTCAGCCGGTCGTAGAAGTCGAGCACCACTTCGTTGAACGGCAGCTCGTAGGTGATGAGCACGCGGTTGGCGGCCTTGTACTCGAGCGCCTTCTGCACGCCGCGTTTGTCCTGGCAGAGCTGCAGGATGCCGCCCACGTGTTCGCCGGGCGTCAGGATCATCGCGGTGATGACCGGCTCCTCGAGCAGCTGGATGGTGCCGGCCTCGGGCAGCTTCGCGGGGCTGTCGATCTCGCGCACCACGCCGTCGGTGGTCGTGACGCGGTAGAGCACGCCCGGCGCGGTCGTGATGAGGTCCATGTCGAACTCGCGTTCGAGACGTTCCTGCACGATCTCCATGTGGAGCAGGCCGAGGAAACCACAGCGGAAGCCGAAGCCGAGCGCCGCCGAGGTCTCGGGCTCGAAGAAGAACGCCGAGTCGTTCAGGCGCAGCTTCTCGAGGGCTTCGCGCAGTTCGCCGTAGGCGTGGCTCTCGACCGGATAGAGCCCGGCGAAGACCATCGGCTTGAGCGGTTTGAAGCCCGGGAAGGCCTCCACCGCGGGGCGCGCACTTTCGGTGACGGTGTCGCCGATCTGGGCATCGGCGATGCGCTTGATGCCGCAGTTGATGAAGCCCACTTCGCCGACGCCGATTTCCGCCATTTCGAGCGGCTTCGGCGTGAAGACGCCGAGCTGCTCGACCTCGTAGTCCTGGGCGGTGGCCATGAAGCGGATCTTCATGCCGGGCCGCAGCGTGCCGTCGAGCACGCGCAGCACCACGATGACGCCGCGGTAGGCGTCGTACCACGAGTCGAAGATGAGGGCCTTGAGCGGGGCGTCGGGATCGCCGATGGGCGCCGGCACGCGGCTCACGACCGCTTCGAGGATCTCGCCGACGCCGCGGCCTTCCTTGGCGCTGGCGAGGATGGCGCCGTCGCCGTCGAGTCCGATGATCTCCTCGATCTGGCGGCGCGCTTCTTCGGGCTCGGCGCTCGGCAGGTCGATCTTGTTGATGACGGGGATGACTTCGAGACCGCCGTCCACCGCGAGGTAGGCGTTGGCGAGCGTCTGCGCCTCGACGCCCTGCGAGGCGTCCACGAGCAGCAGCGCGCCTTCGCAGGCGGCGAGCGAACGGGTCACTTCGTAGCCGAAGTCGACGTGCCCGGGCGTGTCGATGAGGTTGAGGATGTACTTCTGGCCATCCTTCGCCGTGTAGTTCAGGCGGACGGGATGGGCCTTGATCGTGATGCCCCGCTCACGCTCGAGGTCCATGCTGTCGAGGACCTGGGCTTCCATCTCACGGGCCTGAAGGGCACCCGTGTACTCGAGGAACCGATCGGCCAGCGTGGACTTGCCGTGATCGATGTGGGCGACGATGGCGAAATTACGGACGCGGCTCTGCTTCGACACGGTTGGGTGAACCACCCATTATGGCTCAGGGACGCCGGCGCCGCCACGGACGGGGCGAAACGCTGGCGTTTCCCTCAGCCGAAGCGGCCCCAGAGCATCAACAGGGCGAAACCGATGGGCACGAGCGCCACGGTGATGCCGGCCGCCAGGGCGTCCTCTCCCATCTCGCGCGGGCCGCCGCCGGCGCGCCGCCTGAGCGCCGCCTGGCGGGCCTTCCAGCCCAGCGTGATGGCCGCCGCGGCCATGATGGCCGGGATGACGACCATCAGCGCGAGCATGTCGTTCGGAATGTTGGCAAACAGTTCGTGCATGTCAGCGGACCCGCATGTCTGGCAGTTCTCTGAGAATCATCGTCTTCCGCTGTTCGACCAGGCGGTTGGCCGCCCACACCGCCGGATGCCGCGCCCGGGCCGTGCTGTAAGCCTGCCACGACGCCAGATCGCGCACCGCGTAGGTGCGCAGGTAGTCCCAGCCGTCGTCGGCCAGGAGGAACCGCGCGGTCTCCGTGCGCGGCACGAGCTGCCGGGTGGCGTGGTCCTCTTCCCACGGATGGACGATCTGCAGCATCTGGCGTTCGAACGCGCCCTGGGAGCCGGGCGCCACGCGCAGGAACTCGAGCACCTCGAGCAACCCGTCAGGCGTGCCGGCCATGACCGGCGGCGAGAGCACCTCGATGAACTGATCGTGATGGCCGAGGCTCAGGTCCGCGACCTGCTGATAGAGCTGGCCGATCGTCGGGCCGTCGGCCGGCAGCCCGCGCATGGTCTGATTGGCGCGGTCCATCCCGGCCATGTCGGCGTAGTGGGTGACGACGACGAGATCCAGCGGCTCGGGACTCTCGACCTCGCCGAGCAGCCGCACCGTCCGCATCGACTCGACGCCCCGGTAGATCGGCAGGATGCCGGTGCGATAGATGTCGAGCGCCGCGCGCGTCTGCCCCGGCAGGAACCGGAACGTGACGAGCTGGCGCACCTCGCGCGACTCGACGGGCGGCTGCGCCGCCACGTGCCGCTCGGCCAGGCCGAGCGCCGCCGCGGCCGCCGCCGCGAACACCGCCACGCGAATCATCGCTGATCGAGCGGCACCCATGTCTGCGGGTAGGCGGGACCGGTGTACTCGGCCCGGGGCCGGATGAGGCGATTGTTCGCGAGCTGTTCGAGCACGTGCGCCGACCAGCCCGAGATGCGGCTCACCGCGAAGATCGGCGTGTAGAGGTCGATGGCGATGCCCATCGTGTAGTACATCGACGCCGAGTAGAAATCGACGTTCGGGTTGAGCTTCTTCTCGGCCTTGACGATCGACTCGATGCGCTCGGACATCGCGAACCACTTGAGGTTGCCGGCGCGTTTGCCGAGGTCGTGCGACATCTGCCGGAGGTGCGTGGCGCGCGGATCCTCGGTGGTGTAGACGCGGTGCCCGAAGCCCGAGATCTTCTCCTTGCGGGCGAGTTTGCCACGCACGAAGGCGTCGATGCGATCGGGCGGCGCGTCCTCGCCGATCTCGAGCAGCATCTTCATCACTTCGGCATTGGCGCCGCCGTGCAGCGGCCCCTTGAGCGTGCCGATGCCGGCCACCACCGCCGAGTGCATGTCGGTCAGCGTGGCGGCGGCAACGCGCGCCGCGAAGGTCGAGGCGTTCAGCTCGTGGTCGGCATGCAGCACGAGGGCGACGTCCATTGCCCGCACCGCGACGGGGTCGGGCCGCTCGCCGAGCAGCATATAGAGGAAGTTGGCGGCGTGACCGAGCGCCGGGTCGGGCGCAATCGGCCCGCCGCCGACCTGCAGGCGTCCCCACGTGGCCACGAGGCTCGCCATCTGCCCGGTGAGGCGCACGGCCTTGCGGTAGGAGGCGCGCGGGGAGTTGTCGTGCGCGTCGGCGTCGTAGTGGGCCAGCGCCGAGGTGAGCGTGCGCAGCGCGTCCATGCCGTCACCGGGCGGCAGCATCTTCATCAGCCGGATGATCGGCTCCGGCAGCGGCCGCGCCGCCGCGAGCTGCGACTGCAGATCGCCGAGTTCGTGCTTCTGCGGCAGGTGGCCGTGCCACAGCAGGTGGCACACCTCTTCGAAGGTCGCAAAGCGGGCGAGGTCGTGGATGTCATAGCCGCGGTACGAGAGCACGCCGCGGTCGCCGTCGATGAAGCAGATGCTCGAATCGGTCGCGACGATGTCCTCGAGCCCGGCTTTTGCCTTCACGTCTGCCATGGCAGCATCTTACTCGGGGCGCGGCGCCCGGCCGCGGGGCGGTGTTATCCTCGCCCGTCACGCCGACCATCCTCATGCCGACCTGCTGCCGCGTCCGTCCATTGCTCCTGTGTGTGCTCGTCGCGGCCGCGGCCGCGGCGTCCGCAGCCCGCGCGCAGGCGCCTGCTGGTCCGTTCGCGGCGGCTGCTGAAAGCCGTGACGCCGGCAGGGTGCAGCTGAAGGGCACGGTGCCGCTTGCCGTCGCCGGCACGCCGGTGGCCAAGCGCTTCGTCATCCGCTACCCGGCCACGGGCTGGAACGGCGCGCTCGTCATCGGCGCGCACGGCGGATCCGGCGGCAACAACTTCGACCCGGGCGGCAATGTCATCGGCACCGATGAGACCGCACTCGACGACGTCATCGGCCGCCACGCCGTGTCGCGCGGGTTCGCGTATGCGAGTGTCGATCGCGACGGCGCGATGAGCGCCGCCGACGGCCTCGCCCTCACGACGCAGTTCGGCAACCTCGCCTCGTTCGAAATCGCGCGCCGCCTCGGCCGTACGCCGGCGCGGCGATACCTGCTGGGCCTGTCGATGGGCGGCGGCATCGCGCGCGCGGCGGCCGAACTGCAGGGTTCGCCCTACGCCGGGGTCGTCATCGTGGCCGGGGCCAACGGCGACCTGCCCACGCGCACGGCCCGCCAGGCCAGTCTCGCGGCGCTCTGGCCGTCCATCGACCCGAAGGCCCATCCCGGCCTGCCGGACACCGATCCCAAGGTTGTGGCGTTCGCCGAGGCCATCGGTACGCCGGTAGCGGCGCGGCGCCTGTGGCCGTACACGGCGTCAGGCGCGGTGCGCGCGGCGGCCAATCCGGCCCCGCCGGCGCCCGGGGCGGCCGGCAACTCGACGGGTGTCGTGCGCGTGCCGACCATCGAGGTGGCCGGCACGTGGGACGACTTCGTCATCACGGAACTCAAGGCCTACCGCGCCCGCGTGTCACCGGCCGACAAGCATCGGCTGTATCTGGTCGAGGGCGTGTGGCACATGTCGGGCGACGACGACGGCACGCAGTCGTTCATGTACATCGCCTCGCGGATGGGCCTCGACCCGGACGTGGCGAACGCCATGCGCGAGGGCCCGTCCTACATCCCCACCGTGCAGGACGCCTTCGACCGTCTGGTGCGCTGGGTGGAAACCGGCGAGGCGCCGCCGCCCAGCCAGACGGTCAAGCCCGGCCAGCCGCTGCAGAAATAGCCACGCGAGGACAGGCCCCTTACGCGTTTCGTAAGGGGTCTGACCCCGAGTGGAGTATCAGCGGCTCGCTGCGCCCGGCCCGCGCAGCACGCGGCCGGCGCGGACGCCCGTGTGCACGCCGTCTGCAATCGTCACGCGGCCGTTGACGAGCACGTGGCGCACACCTTCCGAGTAGTGGTGCGGGTCGGTGAAGGTCGCCTTGTCGATGATGGTCGCCGGATCGAACACGGTGATGTCGGCCATGAGGCCCGCCTTGAGCAGGCCGCGCTCGGTGAGGCCGAGCCGCGCCGCCGGGAACGACGTCATGCGGCGGACCGCGTCTTCAAGAGTCAGCACCTTGCGCTCGCGCACATAGTGGCCGAGCACGCGCGGATAGGTGCCGAACGCGCGCGGATGCGGCGAGCCGTCGCCGGGCGCCGTGAGGCTGCCGTCGGACCCGATCATGCCGAACGGCGACTGCATGAGACGCTCGACGTCGGGTTCATCGTAGGCGTGGAAGATGGCGCTGCAGCCGCCCTTGAGCTGCAGCTCGATGACCATGTCGGCCGTGCTCCCCTGTGTGAGCGGCTGCTTCGCCGCCACGAGCAGGTCCTTGATCGTCTTGCCCGCGAGCGACGGATCGTGACCGCAGCGCACGAGCTGAATGCGCGACGGATCGTCGCCGAAACGTTCGTCGATGAACGACAACATGCCGGTCCTGATCTCGCGCCGCTGCCCGGCGCTCGCGAGACGCTCGTTGAGCCTGTCGTCGGCCAGCGCCCAGCGCGGGAAGATGAGCGAGAGGCCGGTCTGCGACGCCGTGTACGGATACTGGTCGAAGGTGACGTCGATGCCGCGGGCGCGCGCCGCGGCGATGAGCGCCAGCGACTGCACGCTCTGCCCGAACTGCTTGCGGCCGCCCACCTTGTGATGGCTGATCTGCACGGGGATCGCGGCGGCCTCGCCAATCGCGATCGTCTCCTTCACCGAGTCGAGCACGCCGCCGCCTTCATCGCGCATGTGCGAGATGTAGATGCCGCCGTGTTCGCGCGCCGTGCGCGCCAGCGCCGCGATCTCGTCGGTGGGCGTGAAGGTGCCGGGCACGTAGGCGAGGCCGGTCGAGAGCCCCATCGCGCCCTCGCGCATCGCCGCGGCGACGATCGCCTGCATCTTCGTGATTTCGGCCGGCGTCGCCTTCCGGTTGGCCGAGCCCATGACCGATTCGCGCACCGTGCCCTGGCCCACGAAGAGCGCGACGTTCGGCGACACCGTGGCCGCCTGCACCTTCTCGAACCACGGCGAGAGCGGCAGCGGCGAGCTGCCGTCGTTGCCATCGACCACCGTCGTCAGCCCCTGCAGCAGGTAGCCCTCGGCGGTGGGGATGGCGAAGATCCGCTCGCGGGCGTGGACGTGCGGGTCGATGAAGCCGGGCGCCACGACCAGGCCCGTGGCGTCGATGCGGGTTGCGGCAGTGGCGGCGCGAAGGTCGCCGATGGCGGCAATGCGGTCACCGCGCACGCCGATATCGGCGCGGAACCACGGGGCGCCGGTGCCATCGACGACGCGGCCGCCGGTGATGAGCACATCGAACGCCGGCGCAGACGTCTGACGGGCGTGGAGCGCGCCGTCGCCGCCGGCAGCAGTGACGGCGAGGACGGCGAGGAGCGCGAAGACACGGGTCAGCACGGCGCCACGATAACACCTGGCATTTGTAACGGGGTCTGTCACGGACACCATTTGTAACGGGGTCTGTCACCGTCACGGCGTGTCCCGGGATCGAGGCAATCCGTGACCGTGACAGACCCCGTTACAACTGCCAGGTGGCGCGGTGCGCTTCGAACCAGGCCATCGGGCCTTCGCCGGCGAGCGCCGGGTGCGAGAACGTACGCTCGCCCTGACGCGTCAGGCCGGCCTTCAGCAGCACGCGCTGCGAGGCCGTGTTGTCGAGGTTCGTGATGGCGCAGATGGTGGGCAGACTGAGATCCTCGAAGCCGTAGCGCAGCAGGCGCACCGACATCTCGGTGGCGTAACCCCGGCCCCACGCCTCCTGGAAGAGCGCGTATCCCACCTGGATGTCGGGCTCGCCGTGGATGTGATTCAGCACGTGAAAGCCCACGGCCCGTCCGCTGGCGCGCTCGATGGTGGCCCACATGCCGAGGCCCGGATGCTCGTCGTAGTAGTCGAGGGCCCGCGTGCGCAGCGTCGCTTCGGCGCCGGCGCGATCCTTCGGGCCGCCCAGGTGGCGCGTCACGACCGGATCACCGAGCAGCCGCGCGAGCAGATCGAGGTCGTCGTGGGTGAAGCGCCGCACGCTGAGGCGCGCGCTGTCGAGCGTGTCAGTGGCCGTGCGCACGAGCGTGCCGGCGCGCTAGACCTGCTTGCTCGCGACCGGCTTGAAGTCGAGGTCGCCGCCGAACTGCTGCACGATCGAGAGCAGGCCGGTGTAGAGGAAGCCCACCTGGAACAACATCAGGAACGGCACGGTGCCGTAGATGCCATTGGCCAGCGCGTAGAACAGCGTGCCGGTGAAGTAGAGGCCGAGGCCGAGCTCGATGAGCGGCTGGATAGCCACCGCCTGGCGGTACTTCTTGCCCATCCACTCGCCGCCGCCGGCGCCGTTGCCGGTGCCTTCGATGCGGTACTTCGGCGTGCGCTTGAACTCGCTCGGCTTGTGGAAGATCGCTTCCATCACGGCCTTGGTGTTGTTGACCGCGAGGCCGATGCCGATCGACATCAGGATCGGCAGGTAGCGCAGGCGCTCGGTCCAGCTCTGCGGATGCAGTTCCCGCTGACAGACCATGTAGAAGTTGGCCACCGACGCCGTCGCCGCGAAGAACAGCGGGATGTCGATGAGCAGCATCTCGTACCAGCCCATGTTGTAGCGGATGACCATCGACGGCGCCATCAGCACCGACAGCACGCACATGAGCGGGTAGTTGAAGTTGGCCGAGAGGTGGAAGAACGCCTCCGCCTTCACCTTGAAGGGCTGATCCGACTGCAGGATGCGCGGCATCAGCTTCAGGAAGGTCTGGATGGAGCCCTTCGCCCAGCGATGCTGCTGGCTCTTGAAGGCGTTCATCTCGACGGGCAGCTCGGCCGGCGCCACGTGGCCCGGCAGGAACACGAACTGCCAGCCGCGCAGCTGCGTGCGGTAGCTGAGGTCGAGGTCTTCGGTGAGCGTGTCGTGCTGCCAGCCGCCGCCGTCGATGATCGCCTCGCGGCGCCAGATGCCGGCCGTGCCGTTGAAGTTGAAGAAGCAGCCGCCGCGATTGCGGCTGCCATGCTCGAGCACGAAGTGGGCGTCGAGCAGGATCGCCTGGATCTTCGTGAGCAGCGAGTAGTCTTCGTTCAGGTGGCCCCAGCGCGTCTGCACCATCGCGACCTTCGGGTCGGTGAAGTGGTGCACCGTGGCCATGAGGAAATCGCGTTCGGGGATGAAGTCGGCGTCGAAGATGGCGATGAAGTTGCCGCGCGCCACGTACATGGCGGCTTCGAGCGCGCCGGCCTTGTAGCCCGAGCGATCGGTGCGGTGGATGTACTTGATGTCGATGCCGGCGGCCGCGTGACGGCGCACGGCGTTCTCGGCAATCGCGCAGGTCTCGTCGGTCGAGTCGTCGAGCACCTGGATTTCGAGCTTCTCGCGCGGGTAGTCGATGGCGCAGACGGCATCCACCAGCCGGTCGACGACATACATCTCATTGAAGAGCGGGAGCTGGATCGTGACGACCGGCAGCTCGTCGAAGTGCCCCTTCGGCACGGGCACTTCGTGCTTGTGCTTCATGTAGAGGTACACCATGTAGTAGCGGTGCCACCCGTACACGGCCAGGATCACGAGCACGAAGAAGTAGGACGCGAGAATGAGAGACTCGGCGAGCGTCATGGTCTATGGCCGTCGGATCGAAGCGCGAAACAAATTCCGATTATATTGGACAGTCCGGCTAAGTCAACGAAACACAGGCGATTACAGTCATGACACCAGGTGAGATCCGGCAGCTCCTCGACGGCGTGCGGGCCGGCACGATCGCCACCGCCGAGGCGGAAGGTCAGCTCCTGGAGGAACTCCGGCGGCAACCCTACGAAGATCTGGGCTTTGCGCGGGTGGATCACCACCGGGCGGTGCGGCAGGGCTTCCCGGAAGTCGTGCTGGGGCTTGGAAAGACGCCGGCCCAGATTGCCGAGATTTCGGCCCGGATCGCCACCCGCGACGCTCCCCTGCTCGTCACGCGGGCCAGCGCCGAGGCCTGGGAGGCGGTGCGAGCCCGGGTGCCGGGAGTCGAATACCACGAACTGGCGCGCGCCATCACCCTCAGGAAGCCCCTGCCGCGGGCGAGCGGCACCATCGCGATCGCCTCGGCCGGCACGTCCGACCTGCCGGTAGCGGAAGAGGCGGCGGTCACGGCCGACATCATGGGCAACGACGTCGTGCGGATCTACGACGTGGGTGTGGCCGGTATCCACCGCGTGCTCGCCGAGCGCGAGCGCCTCGCCGCGGCCCGCGTCATCATCGTCGTGGCCGGGATGGAAGGAGCACTTCCGAGCGTCGTCGCCGGGCTCGTGAACGTGCCGGTCATCGCCGTGCCGACGAGCGTCGGCTACGGCGCCAGCTTCGGCGGCGTCGCCGCCCTGCTCGGCATGCTGAACACCTGCGCCAACGGCGTGGCCGTCGTGAACATCGACAACGGCTTCGGCGCCGGCTGCATGGCCTCTCTGATCAATCATCGGTAAGCGGGCCTCGAGCCCCGGGACCCGAGCCCCTCCATGAACCCCTCGCTCCTTCGCGCCCTCGAATTCGATCGCATCGTCGATGCCCTCGCCAGCTTCGCGCTGACGCCCGTGGGCAAGGCGCGGATGCGGACCGAGGCGCCCCAGACCGATCGCGCTACCGTCGCGCAGGCGCTCGCCGCCACGTCGGAGACGGTGCGCTACGTCGAGCAGTACGGCGTGTTTCCACTGCGCGCCGGCGCCGGGCTGGAGCAGGCCCTGCAGGGGCTCGCGGTCGAGGGCCGTCCGCTCGAGGCACTGCAACTACGCATCCTCGCGGATTTCGTGGCCTCGATCGGCGACGCGCAGGCGGCCGTGGCCCGCGCCCCCGGCACGTTCCCGATCCTGCAGGCGCTGGTGGCCCGCCTCGCCCCGTTCACCGACGAAGTGGCGGCCGTGCGCAAGGCCATCGACGTGAACGGCGAGGTGCTCGACGACGCCAGCCCGCGCCTGGCATCCATCCGGGAACGCCTGCGCCGGCAGCGCACGAAGCTGCGCACCACGCTCGAGCAGTTCGTGAAGGGCCGCGACACCGCGAAATACCTGCAGGACACGGTCGTGACGCAGCGCAACGGCCGCGCCGTGCTGATGGTGCGCGCCGAACATCGCGGCAGCGTGCCGGGCATCGTGCACGGGGCGTCCGCCACCGGCGCCACGCTCTTCCTCGAACCGATGGCCGGCGTCGAGATCAACAACGACATCGTGGCCGCGGAAGAAGAGGAAGCCGAAGAGATCTTCCGCATCCTGCTCGAGCTGACGGACCGCTTCCGGCATCGCCCCGGCGACTTCCGCGTGAGCGTGGCGGTGGCCGAGGAACTCGACCTCCTGCAGGCGCGGGCCCGTCTCGCGCACCTCATGAACGCGGTCGAGCCGGTGCTCTCGACCAACGGCCACCTGGAACTTCGCGAGGCGCGGCACCCGCTGCTCCAGGCGGCGGTCATCGCCCGGCTCGACGACGCCGCGGAGCGGCGCGCCACCACGCCCGTGCCGGTGGACGTGCGGCTCACGCCGCCGTCGCGCGTGCTCCTCATCACAGGCCCGAACACCGGCGGCAAGACGGTGGCGCTCAAGACCACGGGCCTGCTCGCGCTCATGGCGCAGGCCGGGCTCCACATCCCCGCCGCCGAGGGCTCGACGCTGCCCGTCTTCCGCACGCTTTTTGCCGACATCGGCGACGAGCAGTCGATTTCGGCGAGCCTGAGCACGTTCTCGGCGCACATCACCAACATCGCGGCGATGGACCGCGCCATGCAGCTCCCGGCGCTCGTGCTGCTCGACGAAGTGGGCACCGGCACCGATCCGGCCGAAGGCGGCGCGCTCGCCACCGCGATCATCGCGCACTTCAAGGAACGCGGCGCCCTCATCTTCGCGACGACGCACTACGACGCGCTGAAGACGTGGGGCACGGCCACCGACGGCGTGACCACGGCGGCCTTCGCCTTCGATCCGCACACATTCGCGCCGAGTTATCGCCTGATCTACGGCGCTCCCGGGCGCAGTCTCGCCATCGAAATTTCACGGCGGCTTGGCCTGCCGGCCGCCGTCATCGCTGCCGCGCGCAATCACCTGTCAGACGATCGCAAGCGGCTCGACGCCCACCTCGAACGGGTGGACGCGCAGGCCCGCGCTCTCGACACCGAACGCCGCAAACTCGAACGCGAACGCGCGGGGCTCGCCGAGCAGAACCAGGCGCTGCGGATGCGCGAGAGCGCCGTGGCCGAACGGGAAGGCCGGCTCGCCAAACGGGTGAACGAGAAGCTCGACGACCGGCTGCGACAGGCGCGCAAGGACATCGACGACGTCATCGCGCAGCTCAAGGAGAAGTCGGAGACGCTCATCGAGCAGGCCTCGGCACGCGCCGCCCGCGCCGCCGTCTCCACCGGCGAGGCCGGCTCCGCGCGGGCGGAAGCGGCCGCCGCCGTGAACCGCATCGTCGAGGGCCTGCGCCAGCCGGGTGCCGGACCAGCCGCGCCCGCGGAACCGGCGCGTCCGGTCACGGTGGGCGCGCGAGTCACGGTGGGCGGCATGGGCCTCGAAGGGGTCGTCGTGGCGGTGGATGGCCGGAACGCCGAAGTAGACGTGCGCGGCAAGCGCATGCGCGCGAAGGTGGCCGACCTGCGCGTCATCGCGGCGGCACCGTCGGCGTCGAAGCAGGCGGCGGCGGTGCGCGTGAACATCGATCTGGCGCCGCGCGAGGGCCTGCTGAGCGAGCTGAACGTCATCGGCTGCACGGTCGACCAGGCCGTGGACCGCGTGGCGAAGTGCCTCGACGACGCCCTCGTCACCGACGTCCGCGAGATTCGCATCGTGCACGGCCACGGCACCGGCAGCCTGCGCCGCGGCCTCGAGGTGTTCCTCAAGGGCCATCCGCTCGTGATGAAGTTCACGCCGGCGCCGCCGAATCAGGGCGGCGGCGGCGCGACGATCGTCGAACTGAAGGACTGAGCGCGCCTCAGAGCGCCACGATCGTCACGCCGGCGTTGTGCGGGTCGATCCGCAGGCCGCGCACCGCGGAGATGCCGCGCAGCCGCGCATGGAGCGCGCCGCGCAGCCGTCCGCCGGAGCGTCCGTGGATGAAGCGCAGCTCGGCGTGGCCGGCGCGCAGCGCGGCATCGAGCGCCTCGTCGATGCGACGGAGCGCCTCGTCCACGCGCAGTCCGTGCAGGTCGACCTCGGCCGGCGCGTGACCGGCGCGCGACGGCGTCGCAGCCGCGGCTGGCGCGGGCGACGCGGCGATGCGACGGGACGGCGCCGTGGGTGCGGCGTCCACTGCCGCGACGACCACCATCCGCGCCTGGATCTGCACGAGCAGGCGGCCGCCGTTGCGCAGCTCGCGCACGACACCCTTGCCCTGGGGCGTCTGCACGGCGTCCCCGACCGAGAAGGCAGCCATCGTCGTGGCTACGATACCTTCGCGCGGGCGGCGGGTGCGTTAGTGACGCGGTTCGACGAACGCGCGCAGGCAGCGGTAGCGCTCGGTGAGTTCCGCAAACGTCCGGCCCAGACTGCCCTGTTCGACCACGCTGCCGCCGCTGTGGCGGTCGGGATGGAACAGCTGCGCCAGGCGGCGATACTCGCGGCGCAGGTCGTCGGCGCTGAAGTTCGCCTCGAGGCGGGCGCCCAGATCCAGCAGCCGGTTGAACGCGCGCCGTTCCTCGTCAGGGAACGCGTGATCGGGGCGGCGTGGCCCGGAGCCTGCCACCGACAGCCAGCGCGGCACGGCGGTGGTCAACGGCCGGGCAAACAGGAAGCCCGTGGCGGCGCTGGAGGCGCTGCCCGATGCCCACGCCGTCCGCGACGGAACGGCCGTCCGGGCCGGCTCGGCGGCGACGCGGCCGAGCGCCTCGTCCAGCACGTCGGCAAAGGACACGGCACGCACATGCTCTGAATCGGCCGCGCCCGCCGCGGCTTGACCCGCCGGGGCCAACCGCCCTGCCATAATCGCGGGGATGGCCGAACCGCGCGACGACGACTCCGGAGACCTCACCGCGCGGCTGCGCGCGGCGGCGGCGCTGCTCGACGCGGTGGCGGCCGACCGGGCGCTGCTCGCCGCCCTGCCCGACGAGGAACGCCAGCGTTTCATCACCGCCGCCGGCGATGTCTTCTGTCCCGACGTGAGCGCGCGGCGCAAGCTGGCGAAGGCGATGGTGCGGCGTCGACACGCAGCCACCGCCGAGCGCGACCAGGCCGTGCTCGCCGGCACCGGCATCCGTCAGTTGCGACAGAAGCCGGTGTTCACGACGCCGAACGTACTGCCGCCGGCGGGGTTCACCCAGCACGAAGTGGAGGACGATCCGGCGTTCCGCGACGTCGTCGAGCCGCGCAACTGCTACATCTGCAAGCAGGACTACGCGACCATCCATCACTTCTACGACGCGCTCTGCCCGGCCTGCGCCGAGTTCAACCTGCGCAAGCGCACCGAACTCGCCGACCTCACCGGCCGCGTGGCGCTCCTCACCGGCGGGCGCGTGAAGATCGGCTACCAGGCCGGCATCAAGCTGCTGCGCGCCGGCGCCCACCTCATCGTCACCACGCGCTTCCCCCGCGATTCGGCGGCGCGGTACGCCGCCGAGGCGGACTTCGCGGAGTGGGGCCACCGGCTCGAGATCTTCGGCCTCGACCTGCGCCATACCCCGAGCGTCGAGGGCTTCTGCCGCCACCTGCTCACGACGCGCACACGGCTCGACGTCATCGTCAACAACGCCTGCCAGACCGTCCGCCGGCCGCCCGGCTTCTACGAACACATGATGGCGGGCGAACAGGCGGCGCTCGACGGGCTGCCGGCGCCGGCCCGCGCGCTGCTCGGCGCCTACGAAGGCCTGCGCGCCGCGCACGTCCTGCCCGAGGCCGGCGTGGCGCTCGCGGCGCCGCCGGCGCTGGCCCTCGCCGGCGTGACCCACGCGGCGGCGTTGTCACAGGTGTCGCTGCTGCCCGACGACGCCGCCGGACGTGATCTGTTCCCCGTGGGACTGCTCGATCAGGACCTGCAGCAGGTGGACCTGCGCGAGACCAACTCGTGGCGCCTGCGCCTCGATGAAGTGGCGGCCGTGGAGCTGCTCGAAGTGCACCTCGTGAACGCGGTGGCGCCGTTCCTGCTGAACGCGCGGCTGAAGCCGCTCATGTTGCGCACGCCGGGCCGCGAGAAGCACATCGTGAACGTGTCGGCGGTCGAGGGCCAGTTCTACCGGAAGTTCAAGACCACGCGGCACCCGCACACCAACATGGCCAAGGCGGCGCTCAACATGATGACGCGCACCGCGGCCGCCGACTATCACGCCGACGGCATCCACATGAACAGCGTGGATACCGGCTGGGTGACCGACGAAGACCCGGCGCAGATCGCGGCGAGGAAAACCGCCGAACAGGGCTTCCATCCGCCGCTCGACATCGTGGACGGCGCCGCCCGCATCGTCGATCCGATCATCGACGGCATCAACACCGGCACCCACGTGTGGGGCCAGTTCCTCAAGGACTACCGGCCCGCCGACTGGTAGCCGGCGCCACGCCCATGCTGACCATCTACTCCGATCGCCACCACCACCACCACGGCACCGCCGAACTCATCGACGGCACGCTCAAGCCCTGCTTCGAGATGCCCAGGCGCGCCGAGATGATCCTGGCCCGTGTGCGGGAGGTCGGCCTCGGCGACGTGGTCGCGCCGCGCGCCTTCGGGCTCGATCCGGTGCGCCGGGTGCACGACGCCGGGTTCGTGGCCTTCCTGGAACAGGCGTGGACCGACTGGACGGCACTCGGCCGCACGAACGACGCGCTGCCGCTCGTCTGGCCGGTGCCGAGCGTGCGCCACGACCGCGTGCCGCACCACATCGACGGCCGGCTCGGCTTCTACTCGTCGGATGCCGGCGTGCCGATCACGTCCGGCACGTGGGACGCGGTGCAGGCGAGCGCCGACGTGGCGCTCACCGGCGCGCAGGTGGTTCTCGACGGCGCCACGAGCGCCTTCGCGCTCTGCCGCCCGCCGGGCCATCATGCCGCGGCCGCGGCCATGGGCGGCTACTGTTACCTGAACAACGCCGCGATCGCCGCGCAGTACCTGCGCGACCACGGCTGCGCGCGCGTCGCCGTGCTCGACGTGGATTATCACCACGGCAACGGCACGCAGCAGATCTTCGAGCCCCGGCCCGACGTCTGCTTCGTGTCGATCCACGCCGACCCGCTCGACGAGTACCCGTACTTCCTCGGCCACGCCGACGAACGCGGCACCGGCGCCGGCCTCGGCGCCACGTGCAACTACCCCCTGCCGCAGGGTTCGACCTGGGCCACCTACGGTGCGGCCCTCGCCGATGCCTGCGCCGTCATCACCGCGTTCCGCCCCGACGCGCTCGTCGTCTCGCTCGGCGTCGACACCTACGAGCACGATCCGATTTCCGGCTTCCGGCTGACGCGCGACGACTTTCCGCGCCTCGGCGCCGCCATCGCCACGCTCGCCCGCCCCACGCTCTTCGTGATGGAGGGCGGCTACGCGGTGGACGACATCGGCCTCAACGCCGTGGGCGTGCTGCAGGGTTTCGAGCGGCGCTGAGCGCCGGCGGCAGGCCGGGCGTCTCGACGTGCACGTGGCTGAAATGCCCCGGCACGTTCCACAACACGAAGTAGCCGAAATCGCGCAGCATCCGCGCCAGCCGGCCGTTGGCCGAGCTGTGGAGGTCGATCGCCTGGCCCGCGTAGTGCGCGGACCGGCGATTGTGCACGTGATCGTTCGCCGACACGAGGCGGACGTCCTCGCCCGTGCGGGTGGCCCAGATGTCCGCCAGATCGAACATCCGGAGTGCGTGCCGCGAAGTCAGCCGGACGTGCTCACGCAGGCCGCGGACTACTGCGGAGCGCCGGGAGGGGGCACGGTATACCCCTGGGTCGCGAGCAGCTGGCGCACCCCTTCGAGCGCCTTGCCCTGCTGCTCGATGGCCATGGCCAGCCGCGCGTTGGCGCCCATGAGCGCTTCGGTCGTCTGGCGGTGCTCGTGCACGAGGAACGTCACGACGGCCCCCGCCAGCATCCACGGCAGGATGGTGTTCTTGAACTCGATCCAGTACGTCACCGGTCACCTCCGGGCGCGATGCGCCTCGGGCGGGACGGGGGATGTCCAGCCGTACGAACCTGCAGACTGAGCGGGGAGAGCCGGAGTATACCAGTCCCGCGGGCCGCGTCAGCCGGGCCCCACGGCGCAGTAGAGTAGACAGGTCTCCGCCCCGGGACCCGAGCCCCGAGACCCGAGCCCCCGTTCCATGCCCAAGTTCCCCCAGTCCTTCATCGACGAAGTGCGCGCCGCCGCTGACATCGTCGCGGTGATTCAGGACTACGTCTCGCTGCGCAAGGCCGGCGCGAGCTACAAGGGGCTCTGTCCGTTCCACTCCGAGAAGTCGCCGTCGTTCACGGTCAACCGCGACAAGGGCTTCTTCCACTGCTTCGGCTGCAACGTCGGCGGCGACGTGTTCAAGTTCGTCGAGCTGCAGGAGAAGCTCGGCTTCCAGGACACGGTGAAACACGTCGCCGGCAAGTTCGGCATCCCGATTCCGGAGATGGAAGCCGGCGAAGGACAGACGGAAAGTGCCGCCGAACGTGAGGCGCTCCTGAAGATGCACGACATCGCGGCGGCCCACTTCGCCGAGCAGCTCGCCTCGCCCGCCGGGGCACGCTACCGCGAGTATCTGCAGCGCGACCGCGGCCTCACGACGGCCACGGTGGCCGCGCTGAAACTCGGCTGGGCGCCGCCGGTGCGCGACGGACTCTACAAGCGGCTCAAGGCGCAGGGGTTCGCTGAAGGGCTCATCCGCCAGAGCGGCCTCGTCAGCGTGCGCGACGACGGCACGGTGCAGGACCGCTTTCGCAACCGGCTGATGGTGCCCATCGCGCGCGACAGCGGATCGATCGTGGCCTTCGGCGGCCGCGCCCTCGAACCCGACCAGGTGCCGAAGTACCTGAACTCGCCCGAGACGCCGATCTACACGAAGAGCCGCACGCTCTACGGCCTGAACCTCTCGAAGGCGGACCTGCGCAAGGCCGGCTTTGCCATCGTCGTCGAGGGCTACTTCGACTTCGCCCAGCTCTATCAGGCCGGCGGACTGCCGGTCGTGGCCACCTGCGGCACGGCGCTCACCACCCAGCAGGCGCAGATGCTGCGCCGGTTCGCGCCGAAGGTCATCATCAACTTCGACCCCGACAACGCCGGGCAGAACGCCGCTGAACGGTCGAGTGAGCTGCTCGTCGAGGCCGGCTTCGACGTGAACGTGGTGCGGCTCCCGGGCAACGACGACCCCGACACCTTCATGCAGACGCAGGGGCGCGACGCCTATCTGGCTGAACTGCGCCGCTCGCAGCCGTATCTCGAGTTCCTGCTCGACCGGGCCGCCGCTGCACACAATCTCACACGCGACGAAGGGCGCCGCGAGTTCCTCCAGCAGATGCTGGCCGTGGCGGCGCGGATTCCCGATCCGGCCACGCGCGACCAGTTCGCCGACCGGCTGGCTCACAAGGCGAGGGTCACCGAAGAGGTGGTGCGGGTCGAGATCCGCAAAGCCGCCGCCGCCCGGAAGACCACGCTCCCGGTGCGCACCAGCCCGGCCGCGACCCACCTGACCGAAACCGAACGCGGGCTGTTGTGGGCAATTCTGCACACACCGGAAGACGTCGCCAAAGTCCTTCAGAGCCTGCAAGAGGCTGATTTGGAAGGGCTTGCCTCCGAGCAGGTGCTCCGGAAGGCGTGCGAGCTGGCCTGGGGTGACCCGTCCGTGCTGCCAAATGCGCTTATGGAGCGTCTAACTGAAAGAGAGGCGCGGATGCTCGCGCAGGCCGGCACCGAACGGCAGGCGCCGGTAACGGACCTGAAGGCGTGCGCCGAGGCGCTCCAGCGCGATCGTATGAAGCGCGAACTTGCAGAGATCGACCACGAGATTCTCACCCTCGCCGCGAAGGACCCGGGGTCCGCGCGGCTCACGGAACTGGTCATGAAAAAGATTGCGATGAGGCGTCATCTTGGCGAAACATAACCGCCCGCCGCGATACAATGAAGAATTGTCCCGCACACGAACGCTCCATCACGCTCATAAGGGCCGCGCGCAATATTCGTCGGAGGTAACGCCCTTGTCGTCCCTCGAAGAACGCTTCGAAGAGGTCCGTCAGCTCATCCTCATCGGCAAGGAGAAGGGGTATCTCCTGTACGACGAGGTGAACGACGTGCTTCCCGCGGAGCTGACGTCCAACCCCGAAGAACTTGACGAGCTGTTCACGGTCTTCGGCAACGCCGGCATCGACCTGGTCGATACCGAAAAGGGCTACCGCGAGCGCGACACGATGGAGCGCGGCGAGGGTCCCGCCACCACCGAAGACGGGATGGAGCTCGACCTCACCCCGGGCGCCCTCGACAAGACCAACGACCCCGTCCGCATGTACCTGCGCGAGATGGGCACGGTGCCGCTGCTCACCCGCGAGGGTGAAGTGGCGATCGCCAAGCGCATCGAGCGCGGCAAGCTCTCGGTCATCAAGTCGATCTCGCGCATGCCGGCCATCATCAAGGCCGTCATCCGCATGGGCGACCAGCTCAAGGCCGGCGAACGCACCGTCCGCGAGCTCGTGATCTTCAACGACGAAGAGATCACGGACGACCGCATCGAGCAGCGCGCCCAGCAGTTCCTCAAGCAGATCGACAACGTGCGCAAGGCGCGCACGAACGAAGAGAAGCTGCGCGAGAAGCTCGACACCATCCTGAAGAAGGACAAGAAGAAGTACCGCAAGGCCGCGTGGAAGCACATGCGCGCCCAGGTCGAGGTGTCGAAGCTCATCCGGAAGATCGAATTCACGGAAGCCGTGAAGCGCCGGATGATCGAGGAAGTGAAGGACGCCGTCGAGGCCGTGCAGAAGGTGCAGCGCGAGCTCGACCTGGTGCGCCGCACGCTGAACCCGAAGGTCGTCACCAAGAAGACGCCCAAGCTGAAGGAAGAGGAGAAGAAGAACCTCCTCAAGCGCGAGAAGGACCTGAAGGTCGAGGTGAAGCGGCTGAGCGACGGGCTCGAGGAGAGCCCCGAGAACCTCCGCCACACCCTCGAGGTCATCATGCGCGGCGAAGCGCAGGCCGAACAGGCGAAGAAGGAGCTGGTCGAAGCCAACCTCCGCCTCGTGGTCTCGATCGCCAAGAAGTACACGAACCGCGGCCTGCAGTTCCTCGACCTGATTCAGGAAGGCAACATCGGCCTGATGAAGGCGGTCGACAAGTTCGAGTACCGCC
>CADEFD010000029.1 GCA_902826515.1 uncultured Acidobacteriota bacterium | reverse complement strand
TCGGTCGCCGGCACCGACCTGGTGCGCCTGCCCGACGGCAGCTTCGCGGTGCTCGAAGACAACCTGCGCGTGCCGAGCGGCGTGAGCTACATGCTCACGAACCGCCAGGTCATCAAGCGCATCTTCCCGCTGCTCTTCAGCAGCTACGACGTGCGGCCCGTGGACCACTACGGGCAGTCGCTGCTGGCGACGCTGCGCGCCCTGGCTCCCGCGCACCGGCCCGATCCGACCATCGTGTTGCTCACGCCGGGGGTCTTCAACTCGGCCTACTTCGAGCACACGTTCCTGGCCCGGCAGATGGGCATCGCGCTCGTCGAAGGCCGCGACCTCTTCGTGCACGACAACGTCGTCTACATGCGGACGACCGCCGGCCCGCAGCGCGTGGACGTCATCTACCGGCGCGTGGACGACGACTTCATCGATCCGCTGGCATTCCGCGCCGACTCGACGCTCGGCGTGCCCGGGCTCTTCAACGCCTACCGCTCGGGCAACGTGGCGCTGACGAACGCCATCGGCACGGGTGTGGCCGATGACAAGGCGCTCTACGTCTACGTGCCGCGCCTCATCAAGTACTACCTCGACCAGGATCCGATCCTCGCCAACATCGAGACCTGGCAGATGTCGAACGACGCCGAGCGGCAGCACGTGCTCGATCGCCTCGACGAAGTGGTCGTGAAGGCGGTGGGCGAATCCGGCGGCTACGGCATGCTCATCGGGCCACACAGCACGGCCGCGCAGCGTGACGAGTTCCGGCGCGCCATCGTGGCCGACCCGCGCAATTACATCGCCCAGCCCACGCTGGCACTCTCGGCGGCGCCGTGTTTCGTGGACGGCCGGGTGGAAGCCCGCCACGTGGACCTCAGGCCCTACATCCTCTCGGGCGAGCAGGTGGTGATCGTGCCCGGCGGGCTCACGCGGGTGGCGCTGCGGAAGGGCTCGCTCGTCGTGAACTCGTCGCAGGGCGGCGGCAGCAAGGACACCTGGGTGCTGCACGCCAACGCGGTACCGCGCCCCGGCGCCACCCCGGCGGGAGGGCTCTGACCATGCTCTCGCGGGTGGCCGACAGCCTCTACTGGATGAGCCGGTATCTCGAGCGCGCCGAACACACGGCGCGGCTCGTGAACGTGAACCTCAACCTCACGCTCGACCGCGCGCCGGCCGATGCCGCGCGGCACTGGGGACGGCTGCTCGCCAGCCTGCCCGACCCGCCCACGTGGCAGATCCGCGCGACGCCAGGCGTCGTCGAACGCGCCACGGTCGATCTGGCCAATCGCGAGTCGATTGCCGCCTGCGTCGGCGCCGCCCGCGAGAACGCGCGGCAGGTCCGCGAAGAGATCAGCTCCGAGATGTGGGAAGAGATCAACCGGCTCTACCTGGCGGTGCAGAAACGCCAGCCGATGGACTCCGAGTGGACGGCCGGCACCCACGAGTTCCTGAGCGCGACCATCAACGGCGTGCACCAGATCCAGGGCGTGACCGACGCCACGATGACCCACGGCGAAGGCTGGCACTACATCGAGCTCGGCCGCTACCTCGAACGGGCGAGCGCGACGGCGGCGCTCCTCGACGTGCAGTTCCGCGAGGCGCCGCCCGATGCCAGCGGCCTGCCCGGCGTGAGTGAGTTCGTCGAGTGGGTGGGGCTGCTCAAGAGCTGCTGCGCCTTCGAGGCCTACTGCCGGCACTACACCGCCGACGTACGGCCGCAGCGCATCGCCGAGTTCCTGGTGCTGAATCCCGAGTTCCCGCGCAGCATCCACTTCGCCGCCGGGCGCGTGCAGGCCGCGCTCAAAGCCATCGCCGGCCTCACCGGCCGCACGAACGGGCGCAGCGAACGGCTGGCCGGCCGGCTGCTGGCCTCGCTCGATTACGGACAAATCGACGAGATCATGGGGGAGCTTCCGTCGTATCTTCAAGGCATCGTGCGGCAGGCGGCGCTCATCAACTCGGCCGTGCACCAGCAGTACATCGCCTATCCGATCGACATCGGGCTCGCCTGAGCCCTTGTTTCGTGGCCACCCACTACGCCATCCGGCATCTGACCCGCTTCACCTACGCCTCGCCCGTGAGCGAGAGCGTGATGGAGCTGCGCATGCGTCCGGCCTCCGATGCGACGCAGCGCTGTCTGCAGTTCGAGGTGGATCTGCAGCCGCGGGCGCGGGTCTTCGCCTACCGGGATTTCCTCGGCAACTGGGTGCATCACTTCGACCTGCCCCGGCGGCACACGCGTCTGGCCGTGACCGCGCGCGCGCAGGTGCAGCTCGACCCGCCGCCGGAGCGCCCGGCCGCCCTCGGCATGGAAGCCTGGCGCGAGGTGGACGCCTGGGCCGACCGCGGCGAACACTGGGACTTCCGTCAGCCGAGCCACTTCGCCGAATGGAGCGAGGCGCTCGTCGGCTTTGCCGGCGAGCTCGGTCCGCTCGCCGAGCGCACCGCCGACCCGCTCGGCACCGTGCGGGCCCTGAGCGGCGCCATGCACCGCGCCTTCGCCTACGCGCCCAACACGACGCGCGTCGACTCGCCCATCGGCGAGGCGCTGGCGTCGCGTCGCGGCGTCTGTCAGGACTTCACGCACATCACGCTGGCGTTGTTGCGCCGCCTCGGCCTGCCGTGCCGCTATGTGAGCGGCTACATCGCACCGCGCGCGCTCGGGGAAGACGACGGGCCGACCACCATCGCGACACACGCCTGGGTGGAAGCGCTGCTGCCGGGGCTCGACTGGGTGGGCATCGACCCCACCAACGACATCGAGGCCGGCCTGCGCCATGTGCGCGTGGCCGTGGGCCGCGACTACGCCGACGTGCCGCCGACGCGCGGCGTCTACAAGGGCGGGGCGGCCAGCAGCCTCGAAGTGAACGTCGAAGTCACGCCCGGCGACGCCCTGCCCACGCTCGACACGGCGGTGGTCACGGCGTCGTGGGTCGCGGAGGCGCCAGCGCCGGATGAGAGCGCCGACCGCCTCGCCCTCGAGCAGCAGCAACAGCAGCAATAGCGCCGTGCGCCGGTCACCGCCGGCTCAGCGCAGCCAGGCGCGGATGGCCGCCTGGTCCATCGTCTCGACCAGGCGCCGGTTGGCGGCGCAGCCGGCCGGGCCCGGAGCGTTCGCGTCCCGGTTGTATTTGTCCCCTGTCTCGAAACAGCGCGCGACCGGCGCGATGATGACGACCTGCGGCGCCGTGCGCGGCAGGGCCGGGTTGAAGGCGCCGTAGTTCGGGCGCGCGATGGGCACGCAGCCGGGCATCGGCGCGGCGCGAAACCGGGCCCGCAGGGTAGTGCCCGCCGCCACATGACAGGCCGGCGCGGCGTTCTCCTCGGCGGTGAGCGCCTCGAGGAACGCTGTCACCTCGTCCATGGCGCCGCGCGCCGCCTGCAGGGCCTTGGTCATGCCGCCGGCGGGCGCGAGGTCGCCGGCCACCGACGCCTCTTCAATGCGCGCCGCCTCGGCCATCATCGCGATGAACTTCTCCGGCTCGGGCATCGAGGCCGCGTTCTTCGCCGCCTCGGCCGCCTTCGCCGCGCGTCGCGCCGGATCGCGCAGCGTCGCGAGCTGGGCTGTCAGCCTCGCGTGGCGTGCCTCCTGGTCCTGCAGTTCGGCGCGCCGGTACGTCGCGACCAGATCGAGCGCCGCACGGAGACTCACCGGCGCCCAGAGCGCCGCCGGGTCGCGGGCGATGACGAGCGCGTCTCCCACACGCGGCAGTCCGGCCACCGGATCCTTCTCGGCCGGCTGCAGCACCGCGTCGGTGTCCAGGCTGCCCCAGTCGGTCACACGGCCGGCCCCGAAGAGCGCCGGCTGCAGGTCGTTCACGTAGAACTGCAGCAGCGCCGTTTCGCCGGTGTCCGACACGATCGTCCTGCCGTTCCGCTCGTACTCGAAGATCGGGAACGCGCCGAAGGTGAGCGCGCCGGCCGCCGGCACACGCGCGCCCGGTGGCTGGCCGATGGCGTGTTCGGCCACGCGGTAGCCCGACACGTACCCCCACGTCTCCACGCTGAAGCCCACGGGCGCCGCCACGCCCTCCGCCCGCCGCAGGATGCTGTTCAGCACCAGCAGTTCCGTCTCGAAGGCCTTCACCTGCGCGGCCGTGAGCCCGCGGTCGGCGCGCACGCTCGGAATGGCCGTGAGGCCCTTCCACGGCTTCCACACGCCGGGATCGGTGGCGTGCGATCGCGGTTGTGCCGCCGCCGTGGCGCCGGCGACGACGGCGAGGACGACGGCGAGCAGGGCACGACCACGCCGGGAGAGACGGACCAGGGACATGCCGCCGATTGTAGAACCGCGCGGCGATGCCTTACTGTTCATGTCGCGCCCGCCCCGGTTCGCGGACGCAGGGGAGACGACCGATGACGCGCAGGATCTGGACAGCACTCGTGATGGGACTCGCCGTCGCACCGGCACTGGCATTCGCGCAGGCGCCGGCCGCGGCTCCCGCGGCGCCGCCGCGTCCGCCCCTGACCCTCACGACCACCGCCTTTCCCGATGGCGGCGTCATCCCCGTCAGGTACACGCAGGCCGGGGAACAGGTCTCACCGGCGCTTGCCTGGACCAACGTGCCGGCCGGCACGCAGAGTTTCGTGCTGCACATGCGCGACCCCGACGTCGCCCGCAACAAGACCACCGAGGATCAGGTGCACTGGCTCGTGTGGGGGATCCCCGGCACCGCCACCGGCATGAGCGAAGGCCAGCCCAAGGGCCCGACGCTGCCGGACGGCAGCCGCCAGGTGAGCGCCAGCGGCGAGGTCTACCGCGGGCCCGGCGCGCCGGCCACGGGTCCCCTGCATCACTACACGTTCGAGCTCTTCGCGCTCGACACGAAGATCGATCTGCCGGCCGGCGCCGATGCCTGGGCCACGCGCACCGCCGTGTACAACGCCATGCAGGGGCACATTCTCGGCAAGGCGGTCTACGTCGGACTCTTTCGTCGTCCGCAGTAGGCCGCGACCCGTCACAATGGACCGATGATCGTCGCAGGTGTCGGTGGAGGGCGGCGCAGCGCGGCTGCGGCCGTGGTGCGAACGGGGCAGCTCGCGGGGGTGTGCGCGCAGGAACGCGTGACGCGGTCGCGCGACGCCGGCGTCAAAGGCTCGGGGCTGCCGGATGAGGCGCTCGATCTGCTGCTCGGGCGCCTCGGGCTGTCGCGCGCATCGGTGGATCGCTGGATCGTGGCGGCGGGTGATGGCGACGCCGCGCCCGCGCCAGTCGAGACGGTAGACCACCATTTCGCTCACGCCGCCACCGCGTATCTGACCTCGCCTCACACGTCGGCGGCCGTCGTGGTCTGCGATCACGACGCGCCGGACGTCAGCGTCTGGATCGGCGAAGGCGCCGGGCTCACCCGCGTGCCCTGGCCGTGGGCGGGCGCCGGTTTCGCCCGCCTGCTCTCGCGCTGCGGCACCGCCCTCGGGCTCACGCCCTCCGACGTGGACCGGCGCCTCGCGGCGCTGGCCCAGTTGCGCCCGGCCAGTCGCGACCCCCGCGTCGACGCGCTCATCACCCGTTCGGCCGACGGCCTCGCCGTGCCCGACGACGTCGACCAGCAGATCCGCGCGCTGGCCCGGGCCGAAGGCTCGGTACCGGCGGCGCTGGCCGCCAGCATCGTGGCGCGCGTCGGCGACCTGCTCGTGGAGTTCCTCGGCGACGTGCAGGCGCGCACCGGCCTCTCGCAGCTGTGCCTCGGCGGCACACTCTTCTACAACGCGTCGGTGAACACCCGCGTCAAGTCGTGCGGCCTCTTCACACACGTCTTCGTGCCGCCCGATCCCGGCGACGGCGGCAATGCCGTCGGCGCGGCGCTCTCGGCCAGCACCAGCCGCACCGACGGCGCCTCGGCGTTCCTCGGCCCGTCGTATTCGGCGCACGAGACCAAAGAGGTGCTCGACAACTGCAAGCTGCAGTACGAGTGGGTGTCGGAAGAAGGCGCCATCGCCGCCGCCCTCAAGGGCATCCAGGAGGGCCACCTCGTGGGCTGGTTCCAGGGGGCGATGGAATGGGGACCGCGCGCGCTCGGCGCCCGCAGCATTCTGGCCAACCCGCAGGCGCCGTACGTCCTCGAGAATCTCAACCGCTTCCTGAAGCAGCGCGAGAGCTGGCGCGGATACGCGGTGAGCGGTCTGCAGGAGGCCGTGGGCGCCCACTTCGACGGTCCGGCCGACTCACCCTTCATGGAATGTGACTACGTGCCGCGCCGGCCCGAGATCTTCCGCCATCTGTTGCCGGCGCCAGACGCGGCGATGCGTGTGCACACCGTCGCGGACGGCGCGCATCCGATGTTCCGCCGCCTGCTCGAAGCGCAGGGGCAGGCCACTGGCCTGCCGTTCCTCGTGAATACGTCGTTCAACGGTTTCCACGAGCCGATCGTCTGCAGCCCGCGCGACGCGGTCCGGGTGTTCTATGGCTCCGGACTCGACCTGCTCGTGCTGAACCAGTTCATCATCCGCAAGTGACCTGGCGGCCTCGACGCCTGGGGACACATCCAGCGCCTGAACGCCGCCGCGGCGGTGGCGGGCCATCTGGCCGCCCGCTGCGCCGGACGCCGACAGCAGGCGTCAGAACACCGTGTAGATGAAGGGCGCCAGCACCGACCCCTGGGCGAAGACGAGCAGCGCGCCCATCGCGACCATGATGATGATCACGGGCAGCAGCCACCACTTCTTGCGCTCCCGCATGAAGGCCCACAGTTCGCCCATCAGACTCATCACATCTCCCTAGAACTGACGACGCAGGTTGCTCACACGGCTGCCCGGCAGCCGCGCCTTCCAGTAGCTGCCGTTCACCGGCGCGTGCACGATCGGATTGCCGCCGATGGTCCGGCGCAGGAGGCCCACCGGCGTCAGCACGAGCAGGTACATCGCGCCCATCACGATGGGCGTCGTGACCTTCGAGATGAGATGTGACAGCTGCATCCAGGCCCGCTCGACCGGCCCGAGCAGCGTCGGAATGGCGAGGCCCGCCACCGCCAGGACACCGCCCAGGGCGCCGAGGATCGTCGTGATCGCCGGAAGTCCGCGCCACCACGCGATGGCCGCGAGCAGCAGGAACGCGCCGCCGACCGTCAGCCCGAACCGGCGCCCCTGCGCCGGCGTCAGTCGAGCTGGAACTCCTGCTGCCATGCGGTGGACTCCTTCCAGGCGGGTTGCGCGGCCTTCTCGAGCACGAACGGCCCGAGGACCAGCACGTCGATATGGGTGCGCATGAAGCACCGGTAGGCGTCTTCCGGCGTGCACACGATCGGCTCGCCGCGGACGTTGAACGAGGTGTTGACCAGCACCGCGCAGCCGGTCTTCTGCTCGAAGGCCTTGAGCAGGTCGTAGTAGCGGCCGTTGACGCCCTTCGTCACCGTCTGCACGCGTGCGGAGTAGTCGATGTGGGTGATGGCCGGCAGATCCGACCGCGGCACGTTGAGCTTGTCGATGCCCCAGAGCGTGTGCTGCTCGTCGGTGAGCGGGATGCAGCGTTCCTTGCGCACCGGCGCCACGAGCAGCATGTACGGCGAGTCGGCGTCGAGCTCGAAGTAGTCGGCGACGCGCTCGCGCAGCACTGACGGCGCGAACGGCCGGAAGCTCTCGCGGAACTTGATCTTGAGATTCATGTCGGCCTGCATCTTCGGGCTGCGCGGATCGCCGAGGATGCTTCTGGCGCCGAGCGAGCGCGGGCCGAACTCCATCCGGCCGTTGAACCAGCCGACGATCTTCTCGTCCGCGAGGTAGCCGGCGACCCGTTCGAACTGCGCCGGATCCTCGACGCGTTCGTAGGCCGCGCCCGCCGACGTCAGGTAGGCTTCGATCTCCTCGGCGGAGTAGGCAGGCCCGAGATACGACCCGTGCATGCTGTCGGCGCCGGGAACGACGACCCGCGGCTGCTTGTGCTCGCGGTAGTGAATCAACTGGGCGACGCCGAGCGCGCCGCCGGCATCACCCGAGGCAGGCTGGATCCAGAGGTTCGTGAACGGCCCCTCGCGCAGCAGCCGGCCGTTGCCGACGCAGTTGAGCGCGACGCCGCCCGCCAGGCACAGGTTCGGCGACCCGGTGCGTGCGTGGGCGGTGCGCGCCATCCGCAGCATGATCTCTTCGCACACCACCTGCACCGAACGCGCCAGATCCATCTCGCGCTGCGTCAGCCGGCTTTCGGGTTGCCGCGGCGGCGCCCCGAACAGCGCGCTGAACGCGTCGTTGGTCATGGTCAGGCCGGTGAGGTAGCCGAAGTACTTCTGATTCAGCCTGAACGAGCCGTCCTCCTTGAGGTCCAGCAGCTCCCTGTAGATCAGATCGACGAACGTCGGCTCGCCGTAGGGCGCCAGGCCCATCACCTTGTACTCGCCGGAATTGACCTTGAAGCCGGTGTAGTAGGTGAACGCCGAGTAGAGCAGGCCGAGCGAGTCGGGCCAGTGCAGCTCGTCGAGGATCTCGAAGCTGCTGCCGGTGCCGTGTCCGATCGAGGCCGTGGCCCATTCGCCGACGCCGTCCATCGTCAGCACCGCGGCCTCGTCGAACGGCGACGGGAAGAAGGCGCTGGCGGCGTGCGACTCGTGGTGTTCGCAGTAGTAGATCGGGCCCGTGTAGCCGAGCTCCTCGTGCAGCTGCCGGTCGATGTAGAGCTTGTCCTTGATCCAGAGCGGCCCGGCCATCAGGAACGACTTGAAGCCGGCCGGCACGACGCCGAGGTAGGTCTCGAGGATGCGCTCGAACTTGAGGAGCGGTTTGTCGTAGAAGCCGACGGCCGTGAGATCCCCCACGCCGATGCCGGCGTGCCCGAGACAGTATTCGACGGCGCGATGCGGGAAGGTGGCGTCGCCCTTCCTGCGGGTGAAACGGTCTTCCGAGACTGCCGCCACGATGACGCCGTCCCTGAGCAGGGCCGCGGCGCTGTCGTGGTAGAACGCCGAGATGCCGAGAACGTAGCGATGACTCATCGTCAGACGCGCGCGAGTGGCGTCTTGCGGATCGGCAGTTCGCGAACGCGGATGCCGGTGGCCGCATGGATGGCGTTCGTGACCGCGGGGGCGAGCGGCGGCACACACGGCTCGCCGAGGCCGCCGAGCGGGGCGTCCGACCGCACGAAGGCGGTCGTGACCGTGGGCGCGTCCTTCAGATGGATCATCGGGTAGTCGCGGAAGTTGGTCTCGACCACGCGGCCGCCCTCGATCGTGATCTCGCTGAGCAGCGCCGCCGAGAGCGCGAAGATGATGCTGCCTTCGACCTGCGCCGTGGCGCCGTCCAGATGCACGACGTCGCCGCAATCGACCGCCGCGTAGACGTGCAGCACCTTGAGCTCGCCCGCGGGGGACACGGCGACGTGCGCCACTTCAGCCACGATCGTGCCGAAGCTCTCGCAGATGGCGATGCCGCGGCCTTCGCCGGGCGGGAGCGGCGTGCCCCAGCCCGAGATCCCGGCGGCTTTCTCGAGCACGGCCTTGAAACGCGGCTGCTCCGTGAGCAGGGCGCGGCGGAAGCCGAAGGGATCGACCCCGGCCGCCTGCGCCATCTCGTCGACGAACGATTCCTTGAAGAAGCCGTGCTGCGAGTTGAGCACCGAGCGCCACTGGCCGGGCCGGATCGGATGTTTGGCGTCCTTTTCTTCGGCCGTCTTCGCCGCGATCGCGTACGGCATCGCCACTGCCTCGCCGTTGCCGCCGCCGGTGTAGAAGGAATGTGCGGCCAGCGGCACGCCGCTCGCGTCGAGCGCGCCGGCATGCCGCGACAGCGCCGCGCCGCGGTAGTAGTCGTGCTGGATGTCGTTCTCGCGCGTCCAGATCGTCTTGACCGGCACGGGCGCCATGGCGCGCGCGATGCGCACGCCGAGGTCCACGTAGTCGAAGGTGAAGGGCAGGCGCCGGCCGAAGCCGCCGCCGAGCAGGAAGTTCGTGAGCGTCACCTGCTCGACGTCGATGTCGAGCGCCTTGGCGGCCACCGAGCGCGCATTCAGCGGATCCTGCACGCCCGTCCACACCTCCACCCGGTCGCCCTCGACCTTCGCCGTGCACACCATCGGCTCCATCGTGGCGTGGGCGAGGAAGGGCGCTTTGTAGTCGGCGGTCACCACTTTCGCGGCGCCGGCGGGCAGTTCGGGCGCGGCGCCGATCGCGGCGTCGAACGCCGCGAAGACCGAGGCCGTCGAGACGCCGCCGTGCCCCGCGTCCGTGAACTCCGGCGACAGCGCGGCGAGTGCCTTGCGGGCGCGCCAGAAGCTGTCGGCGACGACGGCCACGGCCTCCTTGAGCTGCACCACCTTCTTCACGCCGGGCATCACTTCGGCCGGCGCCGGATCCACCGAGACGAGCGTGCCGCCGTGCACCGGCGCCATGGTGATGGCGGCGTAGAGCATGCCGGGCACGGTGACATCGATCGCGTACTTCGCGCTGCCGTTCACCTTCGCCGGAATGTCGAGTCGGCCGGGGGAGGTGCGGCGCAGCGTGAAGCCGTCCGGCGCCTTGAGCGCCGGGGTCGTCGGCACCTTCTGCGCGGCCGCGGCCGGCGCCAGTTCGCCGTAGCTGGCGCTGCGATTCGAGGCGGCGTGGGTGATGCGCGAGGCTTTCGCCGTGCACTCCGACGCGGCCACGCCCCACTCGGCGGCCGCTGCGTTCACGAGCATCTCTTTGGCGGCGGCGCCGGCCACGCGCATGCCGTATTCGCCGGTGCTGCGCACGGCGGTCGAGCCGCCGGTGACCTGGAAACCGAACCACTCGGCCAGCTTGAACGCGGAGTAGTCCACGCCGCGGCCGAGCATCGCCGGCACGTAGTCGCCGCTGGCGGCGCGCACGATGTAGCCGTTGGCGTAGGCATCGAGCGCAGGCGCTTCCTGCACGCGCACGAGCGTCCAGTCGGCCTCGAGTTCCTCGGCCGCCATCATCGCGAGCGCCGTGGGCGTGCCCTGGCCCATCTCGCAGTGCGGGATGAGGATCGTGACCGTGTTGTCGGGCGCGATCGTGATCCAGGTCGTGAGCTGGCCGTGCGCCGCCGCGTCGTCGGGCACGAGCGTGTGTCGGCCCGGCGCCAGCGCGAAGCCGGCCACGCCGAGCAGGAAGCCGCCACCGGTGATCGTGCCGGCGCCGATGAAGGCGCGCCGCGTCCACTTGTTCACGACGTCGCTCCCGCCTTCACCGCGTCGTGAATCGCGGCCCGCACGCGGGTGAACGTGCCGCAGCGGCAGATGTTCGTGATGCGCTCGTCGATCTCGTCGTCCGTCGGTGCCGGCGTCTGCGCCAGCAGGCCGGCCACCGCCATGATGAGACCCGACTGGCAGTAGCCGCACTGCGGCACCTGGTGCGCCACCCACGCCTGCTGCACGACGTGCAGCGCGCCGCCCGTCGCCAGCCCTTCGATGGTCGTGACGTTCCTGCCCTCGGCCGCCGACACCGGCAGCACGCAGGAGCGCACGGCCCGGCCGTCGAGGTGCACCGTGCAGGCGCCGCAGGCGGCGATGCCGCAGCCGAACTTCGTGCCGGTCAGCCCGAGCTGCTCGCGCAGGGCCCAGAGCAGCGGCATGTCGGGCTCGACGTCGAGCGACTGCGCCGTGCCGTTGACGGTGGTCGCGATGGCCATGCTACTTGCCGTTCAGCTCGTCGTAGATCGCCTGCACGGCGGCCGTCAGGCGCGTCGAGTTGTAGCCGGCGTACTTGTTCATCCACGCCTTGTCCGCGGCCGCCTGCTCCACGGTCTTGCCGGCCTTGTGCGCGGCGGCGGTCTGCGCGTGGAGATCGGCGAGGAACTGCTGGAACACGGCCACGTCCTTCATGCCGGCCACCGGCTGGTGGCCGCCGATGACCGTGTCGACGTTCTTCACGCCGTCGAGCATCTTCTTCAGCGTCTCGGGCCAGGCCTTGCCGCTGCCGCCGTTGCTGCGATCGATGAACGGCGCGTCCTTCCACGGGAACATGTCGCCGGCCTGCATCGTACGCAGCGCCGTGTAGACGACGAACGTGTCGCCGTTCGTGTGGCCGGCGCCGAAGTGGTAAAGGTCGATCTGATCCTTGCCGGCGCCGAGCGTGAGCTTGTCGGTGTAGGTGCGCTTCGGCAGGAACTGCGCCTTGTCGCCCTTGAAGGCATCCATGCGCGCCATGTTGGCCTTCGTGTTCTCGTGCACGACCGTTTCCACCGACGCGCCGAAGAACTCGTTGCTGCCGGTGTGATCCCCGTGCGAATGCGTGTTGATGATGGTCACGACCGGCTTGCTCGTGACCGACTTGATGCGCTCGAGGATCGCCGGGCCCCAGTTGGCCAGCTTCGTGTCCACCACGACCACGCCGCGGTCGGTGATGAAGACGCCCGTGTTGCCGCCGCTGAACGTCTCGCGCGGCGTCGGGCTCGAGCCGGTGATGATGTAGAGGTTGTCCTTGACCTTCTCGATCTTCGTCACGTCGAGCGCGGCCTGGGCCGGCGCGGCGGGCGCCTGCATGGCGGCGAGCGTGATGGTCAGACCGCCGGTGAGGGCGATTGCGGCAAGCACCAGGGTACGTTTCATGACCGGCGATTCTACCGCCTGCGGCGAACTGCGGTAAGGTGTCGCCCATGTCCAGCCTGTCCCGCAGGGATTTCGCCGCCACCCTCGTGGCCGGAGCCGCGGTCGCGAGCCGTGCCGGCGTGCGCCTTGACGCGCAACGGCCTGCCACGCCCGGCGATCTGGCCTGGCTGTCGCTCACCGAAGCGGCAGACCTCGTGCGCACGCGTCAGGTGTCGTCCACCGACCTCGTGACCGCGTGCCTCGATCGGATCCGCACCTACGACCCCAAGCTGAACGCCTTCATCACGGTGACGGGCGAGGCGGCGCTGGCGCGCGCGAAGGCGCTCGACGCGATGCCGGCGAGTGCCGCCCGCGGGCCGCTCCACGGCGTGCCGATCGCGCTCAAGGACAACATCGACACCGCCGGCGTGCGCACGACCGCGGCCAGCAGCGTCTACGACGATCGCGTGCCCGACGAGGATGCGGAGGTCGTGCGGCGGCTCAGCGCGGCGGGCGCCGTCGTGCTCGGCAAACTCAACCTCCACGAGTTCGCAAACGGCGGCACTTCCGCCACCAGTTACTACGGCCCGGTCCGCAATCCCTGGGCGCTCGATCGCAACCCGGGCGGGTCATCCGGCGGCTCGGCGGCGGCCGTCGCGGCGGCGCTCTGCTACGGCGCGCTCGGCACCGACACGGGCGGTTCGATCCGCACGCCGGCGTCCTACTGCGGCGTCGTCGGCCTGAAGCCCACCTACGGGCTGGTCTCGATCCGCGGCATCATCCCGCTCGTGGTCTCGCTCGACCACTGCGGGCCGCTCACGCGCACGGTGGCCGATGCGGCGCTCATGCTGCAGGCGCTCGCCGGCTACGACCGGCTCGACATCGCGAGCGTGGAGCATCCGGCCGAGAACTACGTGGCGGCGCTCACCGCGCCCGTGAAGGGCCTGCGCGTCGGCGTGGCGCGCGTGCCGTTCTTCGATCACCTCGACGACGATGTCGCCACGGCCTTCGCGGCGGCGCTCAGGACCGTGACGTCGCTCACCGCGAGCGTGCGCGACGTGGTGCTGCCGTCCACGAGCGACATCAACCTGAACGGCGAGATGTTCGCCTACCACGAGACGCTCTACGGGAAGATGTCGGGCCGTTACCAGATCCCGACCCGGCGCAATCTGCAGAACGGCGCCAGCGCGAAGGCGGCCGAGTACGTGCGCGGACGCTGGGCGCTCGACCTCATGCGGCGCACCATCGACGACGCCTTCCGCGATGTGGATGTGGTGGTGCTGCCCACGCGCCGGCACACGCCGCGCACGGTGGAGGCGGCGCTGCAGCGCGAGGAAACCGACGTGCCGCGCAATCCCGAGCTCGAGAACACGGGCCAGTTCAACATCTACGGCATCCCGGCGATCTCCGTACCGTGCGGATTCACAGCCGCCGGGCTGCCGGTGGGCCTCATGATCGCCGGGCCGCGTTTTGCCGAAGGGCGCGTGCTGGCGCTGGCGCGGGCGTTCGAGCAGGCGTCGGAGTGGCGCACGAAACGTCCGCCGCTCACGCCCGATACTCCCGTGCCCCCGCTCTCGCGGACCAACGGCGACTGAGGCCGGCGTTACTGACTGCCGGTGAGGATGTGGCCCAGCTCGGCCGCGCCCTGCCTGAAGAGCTGCAGGATCTCACCGCTGGTGCGGAACTCATCCAGGATGGCCGCGCGCCGGCTGGTGCGCAGGTCGCCGATGACGTAGGCGAGCACGCTGGCCATGACATCACCTTCTTCGGTGTCCGTCGCCGCGAAGCGTTTGCGGTAGCCCTGCAGCACCGGCTCGAACGACGCGTCGTGCCAGCGCTGCACGCCCGGTTCGAGCTGGAGGAAGTCGTCGAGGGCGGCGGTGAACGCCGGCGATGGATCGCGCTGCCAGAACGTGACGTCGGCGCCGAGCTCGGGCACCCGCTGCGGCAGGTAGATCGTGGCGCCGGCCGGCACCGCGCGCTTGAGCGCGGGGTTGAAGCGTTGCACTTCGCTCACCGTGAGACTGGTCCGTTTCGTAATCTCGCCGGCCGGCACCGCCCGGCTCGTGCGCATCGCGAAGATCTTCTCCTGCGGCACCGTGGCGCGCAGCTGCCGCACGGTGAGCGTGTTGCCGAAGACCATCTCGGCGTAGCGGAACGAGCGGATGCCGTAGGTGCGGTAGAGATCGCGGTAGCCGAGCAGATCGACCTGGCGCAGGTCGCGCGCGAACTGCGAGCCGCGGAAGTACTGCTCGGACACGGTGGCGCCGCCGAGGCGCTCGCCGTTGATGAGCGCGCGCCCGACGTTGACGCCGCCGGAGTGGTGTTCCGAGAGCGCCGGGATGAAGCTGCCGTACATCGTGCCGAGGATCGACAGGTAGGCGGCGCAGTAGGGCGCCTGCGTGGTCTGGTTGAAGGCTTCGATGACGGCCGGCGACAGGCGGTCGAGCGTCTGCCAGTTGCGGCGCAGCCACTGGCAGAGCCCGAGGGCGCTCGCCCGCGACTTCGCCACGCCGTTCAGGCCCGATTCGAGGATCGCCTGCGAGAGCCCGATCTCGGCCGGCACGCCGAAGCGTTCGTAGATGCGGCTCCATTCATCGAGGAATGGCGCGTATTTCGGGATGTTCGGCAGCAGGAACAGGCCGCGCGTCGGGTTGTGCAGCAGCGGGCCGGTGGCCGGGGTGAGCTGCCGCACCACGAGATCGCGGCGGTCGTCGAGTTTCGCCGGCCAGACCACGCCGTTCAGCGTGGCGGCGAGTGTCTTGTCTACGTACAAGGCGTCACGGCCCCAGTCGCCCTTCGTCGGGAAGGTCGCCAGCAGCCGGCCGTCCTGCTCGCTGCCGAATGCGATGCGGCCGTCGGGAATCGTGAAGATGTGCTGCCAGAAGCGGTAGGCCGGCCGGAACGCCTGCACGACCGTGAGGTCGTCCTTCAGCCGGGCGTCGGCGCGACTAAGCGGCTCGGCGCCGGCCGTGTGGCCGAGCAGCGCGACGAGGGCGGCAACGAGTGCCAGGGGGCGACGTGGAAGGAGAGACACCACGAGCTGCTCTGCGATATTTATCGGATCGGCGCCGCCGGTCAAGCAGGGGGCGCGCGCCACTGGCCGGCGTGATGTAATGGTCGAGATGTCCTCGCGACTCTGGGCCGGGCTGCTGGCTCTTGCCGCCGCGTCGTGCGCACCGCAGCCCGCCACGTCGGCCATCGACCGGCTGCACGAGTGCGCAATCGAGGAAGGCCCGACCGGGGCGTACTGCGGCACGCTCACCGTGCCCGAAAACCGCGCCACCGGCCAGGGCCGCACCATCGCGCTCAAGATCGTGGTCGCCCCGGCCCTGCGCCGTGATGCCGCGCCCGACCCTCTGTTCATCCTCGAAGGCGGGCCCGGCGCCGGCGCCGCCACCCTCGCCGGCTCGCGGCTGGGCATGTTCCGCCGCTTCCGCACCGACCGCGACCTGGTGTTCGTGGACCAGCGCGGCACCGGAGAGTCGAACCGGCTCGGCTGTGACCCGAGCCTCGAGGAACTGGACGAGGTCACGACCGACGACGACCGGGCCCTCACCCGGCTGCGCGCCTGTCTCGCCGGACTCGACGCCGATCCGCGCCTCTACACGACGTCGATTGCGATGGACGACCTCGACGACGTCCGCCGCTTCCTCGGCTACGGCCCGATCAACCTGTGGGGCGGCTCCTACGGCACCCGCGCGGCGCTCCTCTACCTGCGCCAGCACGAGGCTCACGTGCGCAGCGTCGTGCTCGACGGCGTGGCGCCGCAGGACATGCGCCTGCCGCTCACGACCGCGCGTGACGCCCAGCGCGCGCTCGACCGCCTCATCGCCGACTGCGCCGCCGACACGGCCTGCGCGGCCACCTTTCCGACCCTCGGCGCCGACATCCGCGCCCTCTTCGCGCGGCTCGAGGCCGAGCGTCCGGTCGTGACGGGTGTCCATCCGCGCACCGGCCTGCCGATCGAACTGCCGCTCTCGCGGCGCGATGTCGCGCTCGTGGTCTTCCGCGCGCTCTACGTGCCGGAAGTGGCGTCGCTCCTGCCGCGCGTGCTCACGGATGCCTCCGCGGGGAACTACCAGGGGCTGCTCGCGCTGGCCTTTGCCTCCGCGCCGGAAGGCGACAAACGCGACATGGCCATCGGCATGCACCTTTCGGTCGTGTGCGCCGAAGACATCCCGCGCATCACGCCGGCCGACCGTGTGGCCGCCGATGCCGGCGGGTTTCTCGGCGCGGCGATGTTCGACGCCCAGTATTCGGCCTGCAGCTTCTGGCCGCGCGGCGACGTGCCCGAGAGCTTCTACGCGCCGATCGTGTCCGCCAGACCGGTGCTCATCCTTTCGGGCGCGGACGATCCGGTCACGCCGCCCACGTGGGGTGAGCATGTGGCGCCGCACCTGACGAACGCAAAGCACATCGTCGTGCCCGGCGCCGGCCACATCACGCTCACGCGCGGCTGCGTGCCGGCGATCGTCGAAGGGTTCCTGCGCGCGGCCAGCGTGGCCGGGCTCGATCCGGCCTGCACGGGTGCGCTCACGCGTCCCCCCTTCTTCCTGACGCCCACGGGACCCGCCGCCCCGCCGGCCACGAAACCCGCGGCCGCGGCGCCTCCCGCGTCGAAGGCGCCATGATCGCGATCGACGGTCTGCAGAAACGGTTCGGCGACGTGCTCGCCGTGCGCGGCGTGCATCTCACCGCGAAGGACGGCACCGTCACCGGCCTGCTCGGGCCGAACGGCGCCGGCAAGACGACGACGCTGCGCATGTTGTCGGGGCTGATGCGGCCCGATGCCGGCACGATCCGGGTGGATGACGTGGACGTCGTGGCCGATCCGGTGGGCGCCCAGCGCGTGATGGGCCAGCTGCCCGACTCGCGCGGCCTCTACCCGCGCCTCACCGCCCGCGAGCACATCGAGTACTTCGCGCAGCTCCACGGCCTGTCGCGCGCCGTCACGAAGGAGCGCGCAGCGCGGCTCATCACCCGCCTGGGCCTCGAGACGATTGCCGATCGCCGGGTGGCCGGCTTCTCGCAGGGCGAACGCACCAAAGTGGCCCTCGCCCGCGCTCTCGTGCATCAGCCGCGGAACGTGATCCTCGACGAACCCACGAACGGGCTCGACGTGATGAGCACGCGCGCCATGCGCGAGGTGATCCGCGGCCTGCGCGACGACGGCTGCTGCGTGATGTTCTCGAGCCACATCATGCAGGAGGTGTCGGCGCTCTGCGACCGCATCGTCGTCATCGCCGACGGCCGCGTCGTGGCCGACGGCACGCCCGACGATCTGCGCGCGCAGACCGATCGAGACAATCTGGAAGATGCGTTCGTGCTGCTGGCCGGCCTCGAACACGACCACGGAGCCTCCGCATGAGGTGGACGGGGGCGCTTCTCGCGGTGGCTCGCAAGGAACTCGTGGACGGCATCCGCGATCGCCGCTCGCTCGTGACGCTGGTGTTCTCGGCGCTCCTGACGCCGCTGCTGCTCGGCGTGATGCTCACGAGCACGGCCGGCAGCGCCCGCGGCGCCGAGGACCTCACGCTGCCCGTCGTGGGCGCCGAACACGCGCCGGACTTCGTGCAGTGGCTCGGTCAGCAGACGGGCGTGAAGATCGTGCCTGGCCCGGCCGATCCGGAACAGGCCGTGCTCGACCGCCAGGAAGACCTGGTGCTCATCATCGAAGACGACTTCATGGTGCGCATGGGCCGCGCGCAGACGGCCGACCTGAAGCTCGTCACCGAAAGCACGCGCGAGCGGGCGCGCCCGAAGATCGCGCGCGTGCGGGCCCTCGTCGGCGGCTACGCGGGGCAGCTCGCCAGCCTGCGCCTCATCGCCCGCGGCGTGGCCCCGGGGATCGCGCAGCCCATCCGCCTCGAAGACGTGGAGGTGTCGAGCAGCCAGGCGCGTCTCGCGACGCTGCTGTCGTTCCTGCCGCTGCTGCTCGTCATCGCCGGGCTCGTCGGCAGCATGCAGATCGCCATCGACTCGACGGCCGGCGAACGCGAACGCGGCTCCCTCGAGCCGCTGCTGCTCAATCCCGTGCCGCGCTGGGTGCTGGCGGCGGGGAAGTGGCTGGCCGCCTCGGCGCTCGGCTGCGCCTCGGTCGTCCTGTCGCTCATCATCACCGTCAACGTGCTGCGGCGCATTCCGTGGCACGACCTCGGCATCCGCTTCCGCGTGAGCGACGGCGAACTGTTCAGCCTGTTGCTGCTCATCCTGCCGCTGGCGCTCTTCCTCGCGGCGATGGTGCTCTTCGCGTCCACCTTCGCGCGCAGCTTCAAGGAAGCGCAGGGCTACCTCGGCATGCTGATGCTGCTGCCGATGTTGCCGGGCATGCTCGCCACGTTCTATCCGCTGTCACGCCGCCCGTGGCTGGCACCGGTGCCGGTGCTCGGGCAGTATGCCCTCGCCTCCGACGTGCTCGGCGGCCAGCCGCCCGGCGCCTGGCTGTTCCTCCTGGCCGGCGTGTCGGCGCTCGCCTGCGCGGTGCTGCTCGTGTGGCTCACCGCCCGCGCGATGTCGCGCGAGCGCATCATCTTCGGACGGTAGCGGCATGACCCTCGGCGTCAAGAAGACCCTCGTCGCGATCGTCCTCTTCGCCGTGTCGGCGGCGATGGTCTACGGCACGTGGCTCGCGGTGGACGACATGCGCGCCAAGCCGATGGTGGCGCAGGTCTCGGTGGACGGCGGCGCCGTCGTGGTCGTGAACGCCGGCGACTTCGCGTGGAGCGACGCGCAGTTCGTGGTGAACGGCACCTACCGCGCCGCGGCACCGGCCGCGCTCGCGCCCGGGGAACGGCAGGTCATCGCGCTCACCGCGTTCGTCGACCGCGACGGCCGCGCTGCTGGCAGCACGGGTGAACCCGTGCGCGACGTCACCGCCACGGCCACCCGGCACTCGCGCTTCGGCACCTTCAACACCGACCGGCCCACCACGGGCCGCTGGCTGCTGCCGTAGCCGTACAAACGAAGGGCCGGCGGAATCCGCCGGCCCTTCGCCAGAGAACGGGTGCGCCGCGCGACTAGCGCTGCGCGGGCGCCGCGGTCGAGCTGACCGGCGCGCGCTTCGGGAAGATTTCCTTGAACGCGGTGAGGAACTTGGCCATGTCCTCGTCGCGGCCAATCGACACGCGCAGGTGGTTCAGCATCGGCGGGAACGGACGGCCGACGAGGATGTTCTTCTCGCGGAACGCCTGAATCGTCGGCTGCACCGTCTTGTCGTGCAGGCTGACCATGAAGAAGTTCGTCTGCGACGGGATCACCGGGTATCCCCACGCCTCGAGTTCCTTCGAGGTGCTGGTGCGCAGCGCGATGGTCTTGCGGCGGATGTCGGCCTGGCCGGCCGTGTCCTTGAGCGAGGCCGCGGCGGCGAACTTCGCCAGCACGTTCACGCCGCTGGCGTTGGTCGTGTAGGGCCGCATGCGCTGGATGACGTCTGCCGGCGCGATGGCGTAGCCGACACGCATGGCGGCCAGCGCGGCGATCTTCGAGAAGGTGCGCGCCACGATCACGGGACGGCCTTCGAGCACGTAGGGCACCGAGGTGCCGTAGGCCGGGTCGTCCACGTAGTGGTGGTAGGCCTCGTCGACGAGGATGGGCATGTCCTTCGGAATGCCCTCGACGATCTGCTTCACTTCCTTCGCCGTCACGACCGCGCCGGTCGGGTTGTTCGGGTTGCAGAGGTAGAAGAAGCCGATGTCGCGCGCGTTGCGGTTCGCGGCGGCGACCATGCCGGTGATGTCCTGGCGGTAGTCCTTGAGCAGCGGCACCTTGATCGCATCCGACTTGATGCTGGTGGCGTGCGAGAAGACCGAGCCGTAGGACGGGTCGGCGCCGAGGACGAACTTGCCGCCCTGCAGGTAGGTGGTGCCGACGACGTCGAGCACTTCACCCGAGCCGGCGGTGAGCAGGACGTTCTCGCGCTTCACGCCGTGGTGTTCGGCGATCGCCTGGATGATGTTGCCGTCGGGGTTGCCGTAGCGGTTGGCGTACTTGAAGGCGTGCTGCATCGCCTCCATCACCGCCGGGGGCGGACCCCAGTTGTTTTCGTTGCTGGCGATCTTCACGTAGGCGTCGTAGACCGCTTCACCGCCGGTGAACTGCTCGGTGCGCACCTGCCCGAAGAGGCTGGCGGGCTTGACGCCCAGCGCGCCGACGGCCGCGGCTACACCACCGAAAAACCGACGACGAGAAAACGGATGCCTGACGTCCATGCGAAGCCCTCCAAGAGAAATCTGGTCGAACCGGAGAAATGTACCCGATCTTCGGTCCGAATGCGCGCCCGTCGCCGCCTTCCGGGGCCGTTTCGTGAACTTTTTCCATGATTGCCCGGTGCCGGATGCTCCTCACCCATGCGCCAGCTGCATTTAACTCGGTTGTGGCCTGCGGTAAAATCCCGGCCCGGCGCCGCCGGCGCCCTGGAGCACACATGAAACGTCGCGATTTCCTGACTTCGTCGGTGGCCGGCACGGTGGCGGCCGGGCTGGCCGGCACCCCGGCCGAGGCGCTGGCTGGCGAGGGCCTGCGGCAATCCGCCGCACCCGCGCGCCGTATCCTGATTGCCGGCGGCGGCTTCGGCACGGCCTTCATCCGCTACATGGCCGAACTGACCGGCAAGCCGCGGCCGAAGCTGCTCTACCTGCCCACGGCCTCGGCCGATTCGCCGCAGGGCATCATCAGCTGGTATCGCGCCTGCGCGCCGCTGAACGTCGAGCCGTCGCACCAGGTGAGCTTCATCGCCAGCACCCAGCAGCCGCGCGGCTGGGACGAGGTGCTGCTATCGGTGGACGGCATCGTCTGCTCGGGCGGCAACACGCTCAACCAGCAGGTCATCTGGAAGGCGCACGGCATCGACGGGCTGCTGCGTCAGGCCTGGGACCGCGGCATCGTGCTCGGCGGCGCCAGCGCCGGTTCCCTCTGCTGGTTCGAGGAAGGCACGACCGACTCGCGCCCGAAGGAACTCTCGACCGTGCAGTGCCTCGGTTTCCTGAAGGGCAGCCACTGCCCGCACTACGACGCCGAACCCGGCCGCCGCCCGCTGTACCACAAGCTGATCGGCTCGGGCCAGATGAAGCCGGGCTACGCGTGCGACAACGACGCCGGCATCTACTTCGAAGACAACACGGTGACGCGCGTCGTGGCGACGCGCGCCGACGCCGATGTCTTCCACGTGAGTCTCGTGGACGGCAAGGTCGTGGAGAAGCCGTTGCCTGCCGACCGCATCGCCTGACACCGCCCCTCTCGCATCCATCCACCCTCCAGGAGCCCCCGATGCCCCAGTACCTCATCGAACGGAACATCCCCGGCGCCGGCAGCCTCTCGCCCGAGACGCTGCAGGCGATCTCGCAGAAGTCGTGCGCCGTGCTGAACACGCTCGGCCCGACGATCCAGTGGGTGCACAGCTACGTCACGAACGACCAGATCATGTGCGTCTACCGCGCGCCGAACGAAGAGATCCTCCGGGAGCACGCCCGGCAGGGCGGGTTCCCCGCCGACAAGATCTCCGAGATCCGCACGATCATCGACCCCACCACGGCTGAGTAGGCCGCGGCGTCCGTTGGCGGCTGGCCGTTGCCCGATGCGCTAGACTCGCCAGACGTGTCGAGTGACGGTCTGCCTCTGACGGCCTCGCGGCTGCGGACGGACGATGCCGAGGGCATCGCCGCCGACCTCGACGCGCTCGCGCGCATGACGCGCGGCGACGAGTCGGGCCTGGCCGACCTCTACGATCGCCACGCCACGCCCGTCTACTCGCTGGCCCTGCGCATCGTGCGGCGGCCCGAAGATGCCGAAGACGTCACCCAGCAGGTGTTCACGCAGGCCTGGCGCACGTCGGTGCGATTCGACGCCTCGCGCGGCGTCGTGGCGGCGTGGCTGTTGATGATGGCCCGCTCGCGCGCCATCGACTGCCTGCGCCGTCGCAATCCGGCACGCGATGGCATCTCCGACGATGCGCGCCTTGCCGCAATCCCCGATCCCGGGCCGAGCGTAGAGTACGCAGTGGCCACGCGCGAACAGGTCGAACGAGTACAGGTGGCCATCGACGCGCTGCCGGCCGAACAACGGCTCGCCGTCGAGCTGGCGTACTATGACGGCCTGACGCAGAGCGAGATCGCCGAGCGGACGTCCACGCCGCTCGGCACCGTCAAAACCAGGGTCCGGAGCGCGCTGCAGACGCTCAGGGCCGCCGTCGCCGCGGTGAGCGGTCCGGTCGGGGGGCATTACTCATGACGCCCGACCCTGAAGAGATGCGCGTCCTCGACGCGCTCGGACGCGCCGTGCCGCAGGTGGCGCCGCCCGCCAGCCTGCGCGCCAAGGTGCTCGCGGCCGCAGTACGCGAGCCGATCGAGCCGGCGGTGCCGGCAGACGCGCCCGCTTCCGATCCCGCTTCCGCGCCTGTCACGGCCCCCGCGCCGACCGCGCCGGTGCCGTTCCCCGCGCGGCCCACCGCGCCCGCGATCGTCTCCGCGCCGGCGCCGGCCAGCCGCTGGCCGTGGCTGCTCGCGGCGGCCTCGGTGCTGCTCGCCATCGGCACCTCGATGGGCTGGGTGTCGGCGCGCGGCGAAATCTCGCGCCTGCGGACCACGATCGCTGAGCTGCGGGCGAGCGCGACCGAATTCCTGAATGTGCGCGCCGAGTTCGATCGGGAACGCAGCGACCGCGAGCGCGTCATCGCGATCCTGAGCGCCGGCGACGTCCACTCCGCCTCCCTCGGCAGCGTGGCGCCGGCCGGTGCCGCTCGCGGCCATGTCTACGTGAGCGCGTCGCGGGGCCTGTTCTTCGCCGCCGAGGCGCTGCCGCCGCTGCCGGCCGGGCGCACGTATCAGTTGTGGACGATCGTGGCGGGACAACCCGTCAGCCACGGCATCTTCGAGCCCGCGGGCGACGGCCGCGCCCAGGTCCTCGCGCAGGCGCCGCCAGGCGCCGTGCAGGCCATCGCCGTGACGGTCGAACCCGCAGGCGGCGTGCCGGCGCCCACCGGCGACAAGGTGCTGCTCGGTCTGCCCGCGGCCAACTGAGCCGTTCGCGGGTCCTGCCATTCAATCCGCCGCGGCACCCGCCGCGTAGTCCTGCTGTGCGCCCCGATTGCGGGCGTCAGGAGGACCGCATGTTCCGAGTCATCACCCGTGCCGCGCTCGCCGTGGCCCTCACCGCCGCCACCGCCACAGTTGCCGCCGCGCAGACATGGACGGGCCCGTACCTCGGCGGCACGCTCGGCGCCGGACTGCAGATGGACGACGCCGGCGAAGTCGTGACCTTCGACACCGGCCTCGACGGCATGTTCGGCGACACGATTCGCACGGCGGCCGGCGCCGACGCGTTCTCGCCCGGCTTCTGCGGCGGCCTGGCCATGGGCCCGACGCCCGGCGCCGGCTGCACCGACGACGACGCCGGCATCGACGCCGGCGGCAGGGCCGGCTACGACTGGCAGCGCGGCATGTTCGTCGTGGGCGCGCTCGTGGACGTGACGCGCACCGACGTGCGCGACGGCGTCTCGGCCTTCAGCACCACGCCCGCCTTCTACGCGTTCTCGCGTGAGCTGCAGGCCGTGGGCGGACTGCGCGCGCGCGTCGGGTTCGGCACGCCGCGCGTGTTCGTCTACGGCACCGGCGGCGGTGCGTGGGGCCGCGTCGAACACCAGTTCACGACGAGCAACGGGGTGAACACCTTCGCGCCCGGCCGCGATGTCGTGCGCACGGAATCGGCCTGGGGGTATCAGGCCGGCGGCGGCCTCGAAGTGCGGCTCGGCGGCCGCTGGAGCCTCACCGGCGAGTACTTGTTCACGAGCCTCGACGACGCTGAGGACGGCACCGTGCGCTCGCAGGGACCGGCGCCAGCCACCAACCCCTTCATCCTCGTGAATCAGGCGGGCTCCGACCTCAGGCGCGACGATCGGTTCGAATTCCAGGCGCTGCGCGCTGGTCTCAGCTACCGCTTCTGATCCGGCTAGAGCGCGGTGTCTTTCGTCTCGCGGCTCACGAGCAGACCCGCGAACGACAGCGCCGCGGCGGCGGCGAGGTAGTAGCCGACCGCCTGCAGTCCGTGGCGCGCGGCGAGCCACTGGGCCGCATACGGCGCCAGTGACGCGCCGAAGATGCCGGCCAGGTTGTAGGCGAGCGAGCTGCCCGTGTAGCGCACCTGCGCCGGGAAAAGTTCGGCCAGCACGGTGCCGATCGGGCCGTAGGCGAGGCCCATGAAGAGGAAGCCGAGCGCCACGGCCGTCACCGTGCCCGCCGTGCCCAGCGCGAAGAGCGGCGCCATCAGGAGCGCGTAGGCGGCCATGCCGGCGTTCACCCAGAGCAGCAGACGGCGCCGCCCGTGTTCGGCCATCTTCGCGGACCACGGCACGCCGGCGGCGAAGAAGAGCGTGCCGAAAAGCTGAATGAGCAGGAACTGCTCGCGCGTGAAGCCGAGTTCCGCCGTGCCCCACGAGAGGGTGAAGACCGTCGTGAGGTAGAAGTCCACGTAGATCGAGATGCCGATGATCGTGCCGAGCACGAGCGCCCGCGGATGCGCCCGCACGACCGTCACGAACGGCACCCGCACGCGGTCGTGGTGTGCGATCACCTTCTGGAAGACCGGCGTCTCGGTGAGCGTGAGCCGCACGTAAAGGCCGACGGCCACGAGCGCGGCGCTCGCGAGAAACGGCAGACGCCACGCCCACGCGAGGAACTGGTCTTCGCTCACGAGGCGCGAGATGAGCAGGAACGAGGCGCCCGAGCAGAAGAAACCGATCGGCGCGCCGAGCTGCGGGAACATCCCGTACCACGCGCGTTTGCCCGGCGGCGCGTTCTCGGTCGCGAGCAGGATCGCGCCGCCCCATTCACCGCCGAGGCCGAGGCCCTGGCCGAAGCGGCAGAGCGCGAGCAGCGCCGGCGCTGCGATCCCGATCGTGTCGTAGCCGGGCACGAGGCCGATCGCCACCGTGGAGACGCCCATCGTGAGCAGCGCCGCCACGAGCGTGGCCTTGCGGCCCACGCGATCGCCGAAGTGGCCGAAGAGCGTCGACCCGACCGGCCGCGCCACGAACGCGATCGCGAAGGTGGCAAGCGACGCCAGCGTGGCGGTGGCCGGATCCGACGACGGGAAGAAGAGCCGCGGAAAGACCAGCACCGACGCCGTGGCGTAGATGTAGAAGTCGAAGAACTCGATCGCGGTGCCGATGAGGCTCGCGACGAGGATCTGGCGCGGCGAGTTGACGGTGGGCGCGGCGGCAGCCATGCGGGAGCTACGGCGCGAGCGTGGCGTAGACATCGCCGTGGCGGGTCTCGGCGGAAAGGCGTGCGAGCAGCACGTCGAGCGTCGTCCACTCGGGCCCGGCCAGCCGATGTGACTCGGCGGGTGTGTAGTTGTAGCGATAGGCGCCAAGCTGGTCGAGCCGCGCGCCGCACGCGCGCACGGCCTCGAGCGCCTGCGGCAGGTACTCGAACGACACGGTGCGCACCGGCTGCGAGAGCCCGGCCAGCGCCGCCGCTTCGCCGCCTTCGATGTCGAGCTTCACGAACACCGGCAGACCGTGGGCGGCGATGAGCGCGTCGAGCGTGGTCGTCTCGACCTCGACGACCTCGTTCCACTCGACGCCGGCAAATCCCGGCTCCTGCTGCCGCGCCTCGCGCCAGGCGTCGGCCAGTGTGCTCACCGTGGGCGTGCGTTCGCTCACGGCGAAGCGGGCCCGGCCGATCGTGTGCGACACGGCGGCGGGCACGAGCCGCACACCGGGATCACGGCCGACCAGCGCGCCGAGCGTGGCGGCCATTGCCGGCTGCGGTTCCACGGCCACCACCTCGCAGCCGAGCGCGAGCAAGGCACGCGTACGGTTGCCCACGTGGGCGCCGACGTCGAACACGAGATCGCCCGGCGCGACGAAGCGGCTGTAGAGCGCGCGCAGTGTCCCCTGGCGCCGCGGGATGAGGTGATAGACGGCAAGCGATCGCGCGAGCCCCAGGGCGCGGTCGAAGCGGCTCATCGAGCGGGGACGCGGAAGTGGCGCGACACGGGGCCACTATAATCGCAGAGAGTGATGGGGCACGACCCTTCCGCGCCAGCGACGGCGAGCGACACGCGCGGCACCGCCGCGTGGGCGTTCGTGCGGGCGCTTGCGCACGAGGCGTCCGCGCTGGCCGCGCGTGGCCTGCCTGCCGCCTTCATGCGCGACGCCGATGGCGGCCTGCAGCCGGTGGCGCCCGGCGATGCGCGCGCCGCCGTGGCGTGGCAGCCCGGACACGGCTGGGTGCTGCCGCCGGCACAAGGCGGTGAGGACGAGGACGCCCGGGATGCCCGTGCACTCGCCGAGTTGTACCTGCCCGTCTGCAGTGCCACCACTGCCGCGCCGATCGTGCTCGGTCACATGGGCCAGAGTCTCGACGGCTTCATCGCCACCCATTCCGGCGACTCGCGCTACGTCACCGGCGACGAAAACATGCGGCACATGCACCGCCTGCGCGCGCTCTGCGACGCGGTGGTCGTGGGCGCCGGCACGGTCGCCGCCGACGATCCGAAGCTCACGACGCGGCACGTGGCCGGACCGAATCCGCTGCGCGTCGTGATCGATCCGATGGCGCGCCTCTCGAGTCAGTTCCACGTGTTCCAGGACGGTGACGCGCCCACGCTCTACGTGTACGCGCGCCGCTACGTGAGCGGCGCGGCGCCGGCGCCCGGGCAGGCCGACGTGCTCGCGGTGGGCGACGGCCCGCACGGCCCCGACCTCGCCGAAGTCATCGCCGCGCTGCGCGGCCGCGGCTGCGCGCGGATCTTCGTGGAAGGTGGCGGGGTGACGGTGTCTGCGTTCCTCGCCGCCGGCCTGCTCGACCGCGTGCAGGTCACCGTCGCGCCGATGTTCATCGGCGGCGGACGCCCGGCCTTCCGGCTGCCGGCAGCCAACCTGCTCGCCGACTGCGCGCGGCCCGGCTACCGCGTGTTCCGCATGGGCGGCGACATGCTGTTCGACTGCGACCTGCGCGCCACCGCGGCTGGCGATCCGGGCGACGAACACATCGAACGCGTGCTGTAACTGCGCGCGACCTCGGGGCGCCACGATGGACATCCGCGATCTTCCCTTCGGCACGACCAACTGGACGGAGGTGCCCGCCACCGAACATCCGGGCACGACGGGACGCGCGCTCTGGCGCACGCGGCAGTTCGGCGCGATCCGGGTCCGGATGGTCGAATATTCACCCGGCTATCTTGCCGACCACTGGTGCAGCAAAGGGCACATCCTGTTGTGCCTCACCGGCGAGCTCCAGACCGAACTGGCCGACGGCCGCGTCTTCACGCTCACGCCGGGGATGAGTTATCAGGTGGCGGACGGCGCCGAACCGCATCGGTCGCGCACGACCACCGGCGCCACCCTCTTCATCGTGGACTGACGGCGCGACCGGCGGCCGTCGTCAGGGCGCGATCGCCAGGAGATCGACGTGGCCCACGACGATGCGCGAGGCGAGGGCGTCCACCTGCGCCAGCCGACGCGCGAGCCACGCGTCGATCCGCGCGGTCTCCCCGGGCGCGAGTTCACGCGCCGCCCCGGCCCAGCCGGCCAGGAGCTGACGCTGCAGCTCCTGGTGCGCGGCGTCGAGCACCCAGTCGCTCTCGGCCGTGTGCACGGCGAACCCCGCGGCCTCGAACGCCTCGACCGCCGCCGGTGTGGCCTCGGGACCCAGCGCCGCACCGAAGCCCTTGTCAGTGCGCTGGTGCTGGTTCACGAGCGCGCGCACGGCGTCGTCGCCTTCGTCCGGCGGCGTGCACGTGATCCGGCCGTCGTAGCTGAGCGTGCAGAGCACGTCCACGCCAGCCCCGCGGCACCGGGCCGCGAAGGCCTGCAGCCACGCGGCCGACACGAGGTCGAGCAGCGCCGACGCCGTGACCAGCCCGCAGCCGTCGAGTGGCAGCGTCTCGAGCGCGCGCAGATCGCCTTGCCGCACATCGAATCCCACGCCCGCCTCCCGCGCCACCGGCGTGACGAGGCGCCAGGCCTGCGCGAGCAGCGCCGCGTCGTAGTCCACGAGCGTCCAGTGCGCCACATCCGGCAGCCGCGGCAGCAGGTAGCGGACGTTCGAGCCGCTGCCGGCCGCCAGATCCACGGCGTGCCGTCCAGGCCGCGCGCGCAGCCGATCGGCGATCCGCGCCGTGAGCGCGGGGCTGCGGGCCGCGTGATCCGCCGGCTCGCGCAGAGCGAGCCAGTCAGCGCTGAAGGATTCCATGCGTGCTGAACCTCGTGAGCGCGGCGGCCATCGCCCCGGCGGCGTCGTGCCACTGCGGCAGCGTGGCGCGGCGCTTCCGCGCGCCCTCGGCGAGCTGACGGCGCAGGTCCCAGTCGGGCGAGAGCAGCAGGCCGAGCGCGTAGGTCCAGCCGCTGATGTTCCCCGGTTCGAGCAGGAGGCCCGAGTCCTTGCCGACCAGTTCCGGGATGGCGCCCGTGTAGGAACTCACGACCGGCAGGCCGCGCGCCACCGCTTCCGCCACCGCCATGCCGTAGCCCTCGTAGCGCGTCGGCAGCACGAAGACGTCGGCGGCGTCGTAGGCGGCATCGAGCGCCGTCTGATCGAGTTCGCCGGTGAACGTCACGCGACCGGCGAGGCCGCTCGCGCGCACCTGCTCCACGATGGCGGCCGCCGTGGGCGGCTGCAGCCGGTGACTGCCCACACACGTCAGGTGCCAGGCGAGATGTTTCAGGTGGGTCAGCGCCGCGATGAGCACGTCGTGACCCTTGCGCTCGACGAGTGACGCCACGCAGAGCAACTGCACCGGTCCTTGCCCGTCGCGCGCGCTGCCGCGGGCGAGCGGCGCCGGCGCCGTGCCGGGCATCACGACCGCGATGTCCTCGGCGGCGATGCCGTACGGCGCAAGGGCCCGGGCCGTGGCCTCGCTCGTGACGACGACGCCGCGCGTGCAGGCAAGCGCCCGCGTTTCGCTCTCGACGAGGGCGCGCGCGGTGGCGGCATCGAGTCCGTTTTCGAGCGCCAGCGGATGGTGCACGAGGCCCACGAACCTGAGACGCGAGGCTTCCCGGGCGGCTTCCTCCGCCATCGCGCCGAAGGCGAGGCCATCGGCGAGCACGAGGCCGCCGGCCGGCACCGCGGCGAGTTCGGCCACGGCGTGGGCGCGGGCGTAAGCGGTGGGAAACGGGAAGCTGTCGTCGAGGCGGCGGATGTCGACCATCCAGCCGAGCGCACGCAGTCCCGCCACGATCTCGCGGTCGTAGCCGTAGCCGCCGGTGCGCGACTCGAGGTCGCCGGGAACGACGAGCGTCACCGCGGCGGGCGATCCGCTCGTCTGGGGGGTCATGGCGGGCGCCGGGTTACGTCAGGCGGCCTTCGTAGGCGCCCCACGCGATGTGCGATTCCTTGAGTGTGACCTTCACGGCGTCGAGGCCGAAGGCGCCCGGCCCGAGCGTGCCGGCGCGCACCGCGTCGGTGACGCGGTCGAAGATCGTCTTCGCGAGGAACTCGGTGGTGGTGTTCTTCCCGGTGAACTCCGGCACCTCGTCGAGGTTCCGGTAGTTGAGCGCGGCCAGCGTGGCCTTCAGCACGTCACAGGCCCGGCCGATGTCCACCACGATGCCGTCGGGATCGAGTTCGACACGGCGGAACTCGACGTCCACCACGTAGGTGGCGCCGTGCAGCTTCTGGGCGGGCCCGAAGACATCGCCGCGGAAGCTGTGGGCAATCATGAAGTGGTCGCGGACGGACACGCTGTACATGCGGATTCCAGGGAACGGGCGGCGTCAGGCCGCGGAGGAGACGGCCGCAGCATAACGCACCCGGTGGCACAACGTGCCGCCTTCGTCGCTGGCCACGGTGACCATCGTGCGCGGCAGATCGTCGAAGTCCGACTCGTCGGTGATGAGGGCGTCGAGCGCCGGACTCGTGAGCAGCGAGAGCGCCTTGGCCAGCCGGCGGGTGTTGGTCCAGCGGGCGCGGCGATGTGCGGGCAGGTGGCCCACCTGCGACGACTTGAGCGTGAGGCGCTGCGCGTGGAAGCCCTTGCCGAGCGACGCGTGCACGGTGCGATCGCCGTACCAGCTGAGCTCCACCACCATCGCCTCGAACCCGGCGAGGGCGAGCGCCGCATCGAGGCCTTCGGACGATCCGCTGGCGTGCACGACCACGTCGCGATCGCGCGCCGCCCGCTCGAACGGCGCGTAGGCCACGCCGAGCGCGTCTGCCGTGGCCGCGCGCGCGTCCACGACGTCCACGAGTTCCACGTCGCAGCCGGGGATTCGGGAGGCGAGCCACGCCACGAGGCAGCCCACGGTGCCGGCGCCCACGACGGTCACGCGGTCGCCGGGGGCAATGCCCGCATCCCACGCGCCGTTCACGGCGGTTTCCATGTTCGCGGCAAGCACCGCCCGCGCGGCCGGCACGGCGTCGGGCACGACGTGCACGGCGGTGGCCGGCACGACGTACCGCGTCTGGTGCGGATAGAGCGAGAACACCGTGCGGTCCTGCAGGGACGCGGGGCCCTGCACGATGCGGCCGACGTTCGCGTAGCCGTATTTCAGCGGCCCGGGGAAGTCGCCCACCTGAAACGGCGCCCGCATCCGCTGGTATTCTTCGGGCGGGACGCGTCCATGGAACACGGTCGATTCGGTGCCGCGGCTGATGCCGCTATAGAGCGTCTCGACGACCACGTCGCCGGGGCCGGGGGCGGCCAGCGTCTCCGGGCGCAGCTCGCCCCGGCCGGGGGCCACCGTCCAGAACGCGCGCGCCGTCTCGCTCATCCTGTCCAGCATAGCGCCGCGCGAGCCCCGCGATGACGCCGCCGCAGCCGGGAATCCACTGGGCGAACGTGGTCACGAGCGTGCGGCTCGTGCTGGCATTGTCGCTGTGGGTGCTCGGTGCGGCGGCCAGCTGGACGATCGTGGCCATCGCGGCCACCGGCGCCACGCTCGATCTGGTGGATGGTCCGCTGGCCCGCAGGTCCGGCCGGGTGAGCGCGTTCGGGGCCCGGTTCGACATGGAAACCGACGCGTTCCTGATCCTGACGCTGTCGATCTTCGTCTGGTGGACCGGCCACGCCGGGCCGTGGGTCGTCGCGTCGGGGGCGATGCGTTACGCCTTCATCGCCGCCGGCTGGGGGCTGCCGTGGATGCGCGGCAGCCTGCCGCCGAGCGTCCGCCGGCAGACGGTGTGTGTGGTGCAGATCGTGGCGCTCATCGTCGCGCTCGCGCCCATCGTGACGCCGCCGCTCTCGACCGCCATCTCGGCCGCCGGCCTCGCCATCCTGGCGTGGTCGTTCGCGCTCGACGTCGCCTGGCTGGCCCGCCACCGCCAGTTGTAACGGGGTCTGTCACGGTCACGGCGTGTCTTCGAGATGTGAGGGTGACAGACCCCGTTACATCCCGTGACCGTGACAGACCCGTTACAACTGGCGGTTAGACGGAGGTGAGCTGGTGGCCCAGCTTGTCCTTCTTGGTCTTCAGGTAGCGCCGGTTGGCGTCTGACGGCTCGACTTCGAGCGGCACCCGCTCGGTGATGACCAGGGCGTCGCCGGTGACCCCTTCGAGCTTCCGCGGGTTGTTGCTCATGAGCCGCAGCGACGTCACGCCGAGGAGGCGGAACATCTGCACGGCCGTGGCGTAGTCGCGCAGGTCTGCCTCGAAGCCGAGCTGCTCGTTGGCTTCGACGGTGTCGCGGCCGCGGTCCTGCAGCGCGTAGGCGCGGATCTTGTTGGCGAGGCCGATGCCGCGCCCCTCCTGATGCAGGTAGAGCACGACGCCCCGGCCCTCGGCCGCCACCCGCGCCAGCGCCATGTCGAGCTGCTGGCCGCAGTCGCAGCGCGACGAGTGGAAGATGTCGCCGGTGACGCACGACGAGTGGACGCGGGCGAGCACCTGCTGCCCGTCGCCGAGGTCACCTTTCACGAGCGCCACGTGGGTGGCACCGTCGAGGCGGCTTTCGAAGACGTGGATGGTGAAGTCGCCGTGCTCGGTCGGGAGCTCGGCGGTGGCGACGAGCGACACAGGGGGTTGTCGGCGTCGTGCGGCGAACAGAGCCTTCAGTCGCGCGATCAACGGATCTCGGATTGTACCGCCTCAGGCGGTCAGGGGCCGGGAAGAATGCGACCGGCACGCCGACCCCGCGATTTCCGCCCGCCAGACGCTAGACTAGGCGGATGTTTCGCACAGGGAAACTCGCCGCCGCCGTGCTGGCGGCCGTCGTCGTGGTGGCCTGCTCGCAGCCGATCGAGGTGAGCACCATCCAGATCGGGCGGTCGCTCAACGTGGACCAGAGCGTGGCCAGCCAGACCACCACGTTCAAGCCGAACGAGACCGTCTACGTCTCGGCGCTCAACAGCGCCCGCGGCGACGGCACGATCCAGGTGCGCTGGTACATGGGATCGCAGCTGCTCAGCGAACGCGAGAAGCGCGTCTCGTTCAAGGGCGCCGGCGCCACCGAGTTCAACATCTCGAGCGCGACCGGCTTCCCGCCCGGCGACTACAGCGTGGAAGTGATCGTGAACGGCACGTCGATCGGCACCCGCAAGTTCAACGTCACCAAGTAGCCCGTCCCTTTCCGATCGGAGCGCCGTGGCCCAGTTCATCGACACGCTCACGACCTGGCTCTTCCAGTACGTCGTGGTCTGGATGCTGCTCGGCGCCGGCGTCTTCTTCACGATCAAGCTGAACTTCGTGCAGTTCAGGCGCCTGCCCGACGCGTTTCGCGCGATGCTGGCGGCGCAGCAGGCCTCCGCCACGGGCGGCGTGCTCACGCCCTTTCAGTCGTTCATGACGGCGCTCGGCGCCACCATCGGCACCGGCAACATCGCCGGCGTGGCCACGGCCATCATCTCGGGCGGTCCGGGCGCGCTCTTCTGGATCTGGGTCTACGGGCTCGTCGCCACGGCCATCAAGTTCAGCGAAGCCGTCCTCGGCGTGAAGTACCGCAGGACCGAAGGTGACACGCTGCAGGCCGGGCCGATGCACTACCTGCGCGATGGCTTCGGCTCGCCGATGCTCGCCAAGGCGTTCGCGCTCATCGCCGGCATCGGCGCGCTCACGACCACGCCCTTCACGCAACCCAACTCGATTGCCATCGTCTTCGACAGCGTGTTCGGCATCCCCACGTGGGTGGCCGGCATCGTCGTGGCCGTGCTCGTGTGGGCGGTCATCATCCGCGGCATCAAGTCGATCGGCCGGGCCGCCGAGAAGCTCTCGCCGCTCAAGGTGGGCCTGTATCTCGTCGGCGGCCTCACGGTGATCGTGATGTTCGCCGACCGCCTGCCCTACGTGCTCTCGATGGTGTTCCGCGAGGCGCTCACCACGCAGTCGGTGATGGGGTTCGGCTGGTTCGTGGCGATGCGCTACGGCATCGCGCGCGGCGTCTATGCGAACGAAGCCGGCTACGGCACGGCGGCGCTCGCCTACGGCACGGCCAAGTCGGACCGGCCGTCGCAGCAGGGCCTGCAGGCGGTGATGGAAGTGTTCATCGTGTCGTTCGTCACCGGCACGATCAGCGCCCTCACGATTCTCGTGAGCGGCGTCGCGGAGACGTCGATTGCCGCCGCGCACGCCGGCCAGCCATATGTCACGAGCACGGCCGCCGTGGCCGCCGCCTTCAATCTGGCCGTGCCCACGGTGGGCGGCTGGGTCGTGGCCTTCTGCGGGTTCCTCTTCGGCTACACCACGCTCATCGGCTGGTCGTTCTACGGCGAGCAGTGTCTCGAGTACATCTTCGGGCGGCGCATCACGATGCCGTACCGCTGGGTCTACTGCCTGCTGATTCCGCTCGGCGCCTCCATCAAGCCGGAAGTCGTGTGGGCGTGGGGCGATCTGATGAACGTCCTGCAGGTGTTCCCGAACATGATTGGCCTCATCGGCCTGAGCGGCGTGGCCGCGGCCTACGCGAAGAAGGGGGTCTGACGTGTCGGTCGGGGCCCCGTTCATCTACAAGCTCGTGCCCGCCGCCTCGTGGCAGCAGGCCGAACTCCTCGGCCGTTTCGTCGGCTCGCCGGCCGATCTGGCCGATGGCTACATCCACTTCTCGACCGCCGCGCAGGTGGCCGAGACGGCCGCGAAACATTTCGCCGGCGTGGCCGACCTGCTGCTCGTGCAGGTGGCAACCGCCGACGTCGAAGCCACGCTGCGCTGGGAGCCGTCGCGCGGCGGCGCGCTCTTCCCCCACATCTATGGCGATCTGCCACTGAGCGCGGTGCGTTCGGTGACGCCCCTGCCCCTTGGTGACGACGGCCGCCACGTGTGGCCCGACCACGTCGCCTGATTCCACGGAGCCCCCGATGATGCGTCTGTCTGGTTGGATCCGCCCGCTCGCCCTGGCCGCCCTGCTCGTGGCGGCTGCCACACCCGCCCGCGCACAGGGCCCGGCCGCCGCCGCCGAGGCGGAGGTCCGCAAGGTCATCGCCGACTACAACGCGGCCTACGAGAAGAACGACCTCGATACCTACTTCAAGGCGTTCGCGCCAGACCTCACGCAGTGGTTCCCGTCGGGCCGCGTGGACCTGCCGACCTACCGCGCCGACTGGACCAAGACGATCCAGTGGGGCAGCCGCAACGAAAAGGTGGAGGTCCGCGACCTCCGCGTGCAGCTGAGCCCGTCGGCCGACGCCGCCGTCGCCACGTACATCCTGCGGGTGACCTTCCGCAGCGCGAAGGGCGAGGTGAGCACGGACGACAACCAGGAGACCGACGTGCTCTTCAAGCGCAACGGCACGTGGACCATCGTCCACGTGAACTACGCCCCCGCAAAGGTTGCAAAGTAAGCAATTGGGCAATTGGGGTCAGACCCCATTCAAGGCGGGGCCAGACTGGGGTCTGACCCCAGCCGCAAGAGACTTGCCAAATGGCCCTGTCCTCATCACAATTTCCGCGAGTTCGCACTTTTCGACCGGAGGCCCGACATGACGCGCTTTGATGTCGTGACCGCCCGTCGCCTGAAGACAGTCGTCGGCATTTTTCTCGCGCTCATCGCGAGCGCGTGCGCAACGTCCAGGCCATCGGGTAGTCCTCAACCCGCCACCACTCCCGCCGCGCCAGCCGCTGCGGGCACTTCGCGCGCCGCTGCCGGCGCCCCCGCGACGCCGGCCCGCAAGACCGCGACGGCAAAAGACGGCACCAAGCTCGTCTACGACATGACGGGCACCGGACCGTTCCTCGTGATGCTCCACGGCGGCGGTCAGTCGGCGCGCTCGTGGGCCGATCGCGACTACGTCACGAAGCTCAAGGGCCAGTTCACGCTGGTCACCCCGGACCAGCGCGGCACCGGCGCGAGCGACAAACCGGCCACGCTCGAGGCCTACGCGCTCGACACCCTGCTCGACGACGTGCTCGCCGTGGCGGATGCCGCCGGCGCCAAGCGGTTCCACGTGTGGGGGTTCGGCCACGGCGCCACCCTCGCGCGGTATCTCGCCGCGCGCAGTGACCGCGTGATTTCGGCCGTGCTCGTGGCGAGTGAATTCGGCCCGGCGCTCTCCGGCACGGTGAAGGACGCCGTGACGGGCATGCGCGCGAAGTGGCTGCCGCTCGTGCAGCAGAAGACCGCGGGCACGCTCAAGGTGGACGCGCTCTCGCTGAGCGATCGCACGGCGTGGGACAACGGCATCGCGGTGTCGGCGATGTCGCTCGGCGCGATGCTCGACTACCCGCCCCTCGAACCGGCCGCCATCATGGCGCCCACGCTCTGGCTGGTCGGCGCGGCCGACACCTCGGCGATGGAGAACGCCAAAGCCTACGAAGGGAAGCTCGCCGGCTCGAAGGTGACGTTCAAGTCGCTGAGCGGCGCGAGTTACACCGACAGCTTCGCGAAGAGTGACGTGCCGCTGGCCGAAGCGCTGCCGTTCCTGACGGCGCAGGCCAAGGCCAACCCGTAGCCGGGGCGGGTCCGCCGCTCCGCTACACCGTCGGCACGATCAGCCGGTCGGTGTTGGTGGTCATGTCCTGCTCGAGCAGCGCGAGCAGCGCCTTCGCCACCGGACCCGGCCGGCCGGTGCCAATCGAGGCGCCGTCCCACTCCACGATGGGCGCCACCTTGATCGAGCTGCCGATGAGCAGCATCTCCTTCGCGGCGCGCGCCTGGGCGACGGGAATCCCGCACACCTCGACGCCGGCGATGAGCCCCTGCGCGACCAGTTGCGGCGCCAGCGCCAGCAGCCGCTGCGAGGTGCAGCCCGACAGGATGTGATCGAACGTCGGATGCCGCAGCACGTTGTCGTCGGTCACGAACGCCACGTTCATGTTCGAGCTCTCGCCGACGTGACCGTCGGCGTCGAGGAACACGCCGTTGTCGAGGCCCTGCTCCTTCGCCTCCATCTGCATCAGCACGTTCGGCAGGTAGTTCGTGGTCTTCGTGATGGCGTAGAGCGACGGCTTGATCGGATAGGTGGTCGTCATCACCTTGAGGCCGCTCGTGTACCAGTGCTCCGGGTAGACGAGGCCGGCGAAGACCATCACGAAGAAGCCGGGCGCGGCGCCCTTGGCGGGGGTGAGTTCAAGACTGCCCGGACCGGACGACAGCCAGTAACGGATGGCGCCGTCGCTGTGGCCGGCCCGCGCGGTGGTCTCGACGATGATCGCCTTCATCTTCTCGCGCGACGCCGGCAGCGTCAGTTTGGCGCGCGCGGCCGAGGCGATGAAACGATCGAGGTGGGCGTCGAGGTCGTAGATCCTGCCGTCCACGAGTCCGGCCGTGTCGAACACGCCGTGGCCGCGGTGCACCATGTGATCGTCGAAGGGCAGCACCATCAGCGCCGGGTCGGTCACGATCCCGCCGAGCTGACTCGAATAGAAGGCCCAGAAGTTGACACGCTGGTTCATGCGCAGCGTGCGCATGGCCGCAATCACGTCCTCGGACGTGAGCACCGGAATGTAGTCGGACGACATGGGCGGAACTGTAACACGGGCCACCGGGTCGTCCGGCGGCGGCCCGCGCGCGCGTCAGGCGGCGAGTGCGGGCGCTTCGGATTCGCTCTCGTCCGCAGGCGCGGGCGTCGGCGTCGCTTCACCCGGAGCCTGCGACGTGGGCGTTGCGGGCACCGCTGACGCCGCAGCGTTCTGCAGCGACGTGTAGCGCTGCACGGCGATCGACACGAACGTCACGCTGATCGAGATCGAGGTCGTGCCGGCCGCTGCGGCCGGGGCGTCCGGCGGCGGCGCGTCCGTGGGCGGCGGCGGACCGTCGGGCCCGCCGCGGCGTCCGCGGCCGCGCGACAGTGCCGCCGTGAGCTCGTCCTTGTCGATCGCGCCGTCGTCGTTCTTGTCCACGCGTTCGAAGGCGCGCTCGATCTTCCGCTCGAGCCGGCGCAGTCCGCGCGTCTCGCGTCCCTCGCCGCCGTTGTCGTCGTCGATACGGCGGCGCGCGCCGGCGTTGCGCAGGAGGTGCAGCGCGCCCTCCTTGAATTCGTCTTCGGTGATGGCGCCGTCCTTGTCGCCGTCGAGCGCGGTGAAGAGCGCATCGGCGCGGCGGGCGGCGCGGGAAGGCGGCGGCACGGAAGGGGCGGGTGCCGCCGCCGGCAACTCGTTGGTCTCTGATGCGGCGGCGTCGGTGTCGTCGGTGTCCGCAGCCGCCGTCGTCGCTTCAGGAGACAGCGACACGCGGTCCACGGCGGCGGTCGATGCGGGTGCCGGGGCCGCGGCGCTCGACGCGCCGGCCGACGACGTCACCGTCATGTTCAGCTTGATGGCCGAGAACGAATACGACTGGAAGCCACTGATCGTCACGCAGACACCTCGCGCGGAAACCGCATCTCGCGAACCGCAGACGTAATCGGCTGACAGGCTCGTGGCTGGATGTCTCGTTTGCGTACACACGGCCGCGCTTGACCGCCTCCGCGGTGGGTGTTCAGATCCACGCATGTCCCTGCACGCGGCTGCGCCGCCGTCCCACGACCTGGAACTCCATCGCGCCGCGCTGCTCGGGCACTGCTACCGCATGCTCGGATCGGTCGTGGATGCCGAGGATGCCGTACAGGAGACGATGTTGCGCGCGTGGAAGGCGCTGCCCACGTTCGATGGCCGATCGGCGCTGCGCACGTGGCTCTACCGCATCGCCACGAACGTCTGTCTCGACGAGCGCGCGGCCCGCGCGAAGCGGATGCGGCCCACCGACGAGGGCGCGCGCATCACGGTGGAGACGGTGCCGGCGCCGCTGCCGGAACGTCCGCGCACGCACTGGCTCGAGCCGGTGCCCGACATCGCGGCGCTGCCGGCCGACGCCGATCCGGCCGAGCGGGCCGTGCTCAGGGAGAGCATCCGCCTGGCCTTCGTGGCGGCGCTGCAGCACCTGCCGCCGCGACAGCGCGCCGGGCTGCTCCTGACCGAAGTGCTCGGCTGGTCGGCCGCGGAAGTGGCCTCGGCGCTCGACACCACGGTGGCCTCGGTGAACAGCGCCGTGCAGCGCGCCCGCGCCACGCTGCAGTCGCGCCCCGACGTGCAGCGCGCGGCGCCGCTTCCGGCCGAGCAGTCGGCGCTGCTCGAACGTTTCGTGGACGCCTTCCATCGTTACGACGTGGACGCGCTCACCGCGCTCCTGCAGGACGACGCCGTCATGACGATGCCGCCCTTCGACATGTGGCTGCAGGGCCCGGAGGCGATTGCCGGCTGGCTGCGCGGCCCCGGCCTCCCCTGCCAGGGCTCGCGGCTGCTGCCCACGGCGGCCTCGGGACTTCCGGCCTTCGGGCAGTATCGCCAGGGCGGGCGTCAGGCCTGGGGCCTCGTGGTGCTGGAGCCGGGCCCGCGCGGCATCGCCGGGTGGAACACCTTCCTCGACGTCGAGACGCTCTTCCCCCGTTTCGGCCTGCCGATGACGTTCGTGGACTGACCGATGATTTTTCGGGGGCCGGCAGTCTAACTCCTCCAGACACCCTTTTCCGGAGGACCCCGATGGCGTATGTGCCCCGCAAGCTGTTCGTGAACATGGCCGTGAAAGACCTGGCGAAGTCGAAGCACTTCTTCAGCCAGCTCGGCTTCACCTTCAACCCGCAGTTCACCGACGACAACGCCGCCTGCATGGTGCTGAGCGAGGAGTCGTTCGTGATGCTGCTCACCGAGCCCTACTTCCAGGGATTCACCACGAAGCAGCTCTGCGACACGTCCACGCACACGGAAGGGCTCTGCGGCTTCTCGTGCACGAGCCGCGAGGAAGTGGACACGATCGTGGCGGCCGCGGTGGCGAACGGCGGCGCGGTGGCCGGCGAAGCGCAGGACCACGGCTTCATGTACGGACGTGGGTTCTACGACCTCGACGGGCACCACTGGGAAGTGATCTGGATGAATCCGGCGCACGTGCAGGGCTGAGGCGATGACGACCACCCCTTCATCCGCCACCCGCCGGACGGCCTGGACGCTGCGCGGCCTCGCCGTGCTCTTCCTGACCTTCGACGTCAGCATCAAGCTGCTGCAATTGCCGATGGCCATCGAAGGCACGACCGTGCTCGGCTATCCGGCCAGCGCGGTGTTCACGATCGGGCTCATCCAGCTCGCGTGTCTCGTGCTCTATCTCGTGCCGGCGACCGCGGTCTTCGGCGCGGTGCTCTTCACCGGTTACCTCGGCGGCGCCATCGCCACCCACGTGCGGTTGGGGAATCCGCTCTTCTCGCACGTGCTGTTCCCCATCTACGTGGCGCTCTTCCTGTGGGGCGGACTCTACCTGCAGGAGCCGCGGCTCCGGGCGCTCATTCCGCTGCGGAGGTGAGGCGGGCGGCCGCGCGATCGACCAGCCAGCGCACGTCGTGTCCGGTCACACGCTGCGCCGGCAGCGGCAGCGGCGCAGGCAGGCCGTCGAGCACGGCCGCCAGGGCCGCGGCCTTGGGCTCGCCGGCCACGAGCCAGAGCGTGGACCGGGACGCGTTCAGCACCGGCAGGGTGAGCGAGAGGCGCCAGCCGCGACCTTCGGCCGGCGGCGTCGCCACCACCAGGTTCTTCGTGTCATCGACCGCCTCGCTGCCAGGAAAGAGCGACGCCGTGTGGCCGTCGGCGCCGAGGCCGAGCAGCACCAGATCGAGCACCGGCGGGGCACCGGCGCGGGCGTCGAGCGCGGAGGCGAGCGTGGCGGTGTATTGCCGCGCCGCCAGTGCCGGCTCCAGCTCCCCGGCCATTCGGTGGATCTGCGCGTCCGGCACCGGCACGTGCCGCAGCAGCGTTTCCGACGCGAGCCGGTAGTTGCTGTCGGCGTGGGTGGGCGGCACACAGCGTTCGTCGCCCCAGTAGACGTGCACGCGGGTCCAGTCGATCCGGTCGCGCCACGGCCCGGCGAGGCGCTCGTAGAGACCACGCGGTGTGGCGCCGCCCGACAGGGCGAGCGTGACCCGCCCGCGCGCGCGGATGCTCTCAGCCGCCATCGCGGTCACGGCATCCGCGGCAGCATCGAGCAGCGCGTCGGCGTCGGGGAACACGTCCACGCGGGCCATCGCCTAGGCTCCGCCCCAGTCCTGCGCCGGGTTGTGCCACGAGGCGCCGTGGTCCATGAGCCGGCTGGCCTCCTCCGGTCCCCACGTGCCGGGCTGATAGGGCCGCAGCGGCGCACACGGTCCGAGCACCGGCTCCACGATCCGCCACGCTTCCTGCACGGCGTCTTCGCGCGCGAAGAGTGTCTGATCGCCGCGCATCGCGTCGCCGAGCAGCCGTTCGTACGGCGCCATCTCGTCGGGCTGCTCGTGGAAGGTCATGAGGTCCACGTCTTCGCCCAGCATCTTCTCGCCCGGCATCTTGGCGCGCGCGCCGAGCGAGAGCACGACCTGCGGACTGAGGCGGAAGCGGAAGTGATTGGGCCGCGCCTTCGCGCAGTCTTCGAAGAGTGTGACCGGCGGACGTTTCAGCTCGACCAGCACTTCCGTGGCCGTCACCGGCAGATGTTTGCCGGCGCGGATGTAGAACGGCACGCCGGCCCAGCGCCACGAGTCGATGTGCAGGCGGATGGCGGCAAACGTCTCGACCTGCGAGTCGGCCGCCACACCCTCTTCCTCGCGGTACCCCACGTACTGGCCGCGCACGATGTCGGCCGGCGTCAGCGGCCGCATCGAACGGAATGCCTGCGCCTTCTCGTCGCGCACCGACTCGGTGCCGCGTCCGCCGGGGGCTTCCATCGCCAGCAGACTGACCACCTGGAGCAGGTGGTTCTGCACCACGTCGCGCACCGCGCCGGCTTCTTCGTAGAACCGTCCGCGGCCGCGCACGCCGAACGCCTCGGCCATCGTGATCTGCACGCGGTCGATGTAGTTGCGGTTCCAGATCGGCTCGAGGAACGAGTTGGCGAAGCGGTAGTAGAGCAGGTTCTGCACCGGCTCTTTCCCGAGGTAGTGGTCGATGCGGAAGATCGACGCCTCCGGAAAATGTGCGTGGAGCGTGTGGTTGAGATCCTCCGCCGACGCCACGTCGCGGCCGAACGGCTTCTCGACGATGACCCGCGCATCACCAGCCACGCCGGCCCGGGCCAGCCCCGACGCCACGGTGGCGAAGAGGCTCGGCGGGATGGCGAAGTAGAACGCGGGACGTGTCGCCGCCCCGAGGGCCGCGCGCAGCGCCTCGAAGGTGCTCGCGTCTTCGTAGTTGCCGCCCACGTACTGCAGCCGTGCCGCCAACGTCGCGAACGCCGCCGGATCGAGGTCGCCGTGTTCCTCGATGCTCTGCCGTGCCCGTTCCCGCAGCGCCTCGAGGCTCGACCCGGCGCGCGCCATGCCGAGGATCGGCGCGTCGAGCTGGCCGCGGCGGATCATCGCGTGGAGCGCCGGGAAGATCTGCCGGTAGGCGAGATCGCCGGTGACGCCGAAGATGACGAGCGCGTCGGAGGTGCCGCCGCCGTTCATTTCGTGCCCCCGCGCGTCTCGTGGTGCCCGCCGAACTGAAAGCGCAGCGCCGACAACATCTTGTGCGCGAAGTCGCCTTCGCCGCGGGAGGTGAAGCGATCGTAGAGCGCCGCGCTCAGCACCGGCGTCGGCACCGATTCGTCGATCGCGGCGGCAATCGTCCAGCGCCCTTCGCCGGAATCCGAGACGCGGCCTTCGAAGCGGGCGAGGTCCGGACTGTCGACGAGCGCCGCGGCGCTCAGGTCGAGCAGCCACGAGGCCACGACCGATCCGCGCCGCCACACCTCGGTGATGGCCGCGAGATCGAACGAGTACTGATAGTGCTCGGGGTGGGTGAGCGGGCTGGTTTCTGCGTCGGCCTGACGGGCCGCCAGGCCGGCATCGGCGTGCCGCAGCACGTTCAGCCCTTCGGCGAAGGCGGCCATCAATCCGTATTCGATGCCGTTGTGCACCATCTTCACGAAGTGGCCGGCGCCCGGCGGGCCGCAGTGCAGATAGCCACGTTCGGCCGGGCTGAGCGCCCCGTCGCGTCCGGGCGTGCGCGTGATGCTGCCCGCGCCCGGCGCCAGGGCCGCGAAGATCGGGTCGAGGCGTTCCACGGCGGCGGCATCGCCGCCGATCATCAGGCAGTAGCCGCGTTCGAGCCCCCACACGCCGCCGCTCGTGCCGACGTCCACGTAGTGCAGGCCGCGCGCCGCCAGCGCCGAGGCCCGGCGGATGTCGTCGGTGTAACGCGAGTTGCCGCCGTCCACGACGACGTCGTCCGCCTGCAGCAGCGCCGACAGTGCCTCGACCTCGGCGTCCACCAGGGCGGCCGGCACCATCAGCCAGACGGTGCGGGGCGGGGTGAGCGCCGCCACGAACGTCTCGAGCGACGAGGTGGCCACGGCGCCTTCCGCGGCCATCGCCGCCACGGCCGCCGGCGACACGTCGAAGACCACACAGTCGTGACCGGCGCGCAGCAGACGGCGCACCATGTTGCCGCCCATGCGGCCGAGTCCGATCATTCCGAGCTGCATCAGGCCTCCGTGACAGGATTTGCGACGCGCCGGCTCAACCGCGAACCGCGTGCCCCGCCTCGCAGTATGACGCCAGGCGGGCGCCCGGAAATACAATGGACGTTTCCCGCGCCCTTACGGCGCCGGTTTCAGGAGATATCCATGCGTCGACGGATCGTTCAGACTGGTCTCGCGGTGGCCCTCGGTGTGGCCTCGTTCGCACACGCGCAGACGCCGGCGGCATCGCAGCCCTTCAAGGCCGGGGACCCCCTCAAGACCACGCCCAACGTGAAGGTCTTCGGCAGCTTCCGCTTCAGCGAGAGCCTGTCGTACGACGCCGACCGCGACCTCATC
>CADEFD010000028.1 GCA_902826515.1 uncultured Acidobacteriota bacterium | reverse complement strand
GCGAAGGGTTGGAACGCCCCTACTGGCCGGTCTTCGGCTTCGAGAAATCCACCTTGGGGACTTCCTTCGCCTCGGGCGGCGCCTCGAACAGGGGGTAGTCCTGGAACCGGAAGATGGCATTGGTGATGTTGGCAGGGAAGCTGCGCCGGGACGTGTTGTACGCCTGCACCCGCTCGTTGTAGCGCATGCGTTCGGTGGCGATCCGGTTCTCGGTGCCGGCCAGCTCGTCACTGAGGCGCGCGAAGAGCTCGCTCGATCGCAGTTCCGGGTAGTTTTCGACCACGACGAGCAGGCGCGACAGCGCACTCGACTGCTCATTGGCGGCCGTCATGGTCTCGGCCGGAGTGCGGGCGCCGGCGAGCTTCGCGCGCGAGTCGGCGATGGCCTTGAAGACGTCCTGTTCCTGCTGGGCGAAGCCCTTGGTGGTCTCGACCAGGTTGGGGATGAGGTCGCTGCGGCGCTTGAGCTGGTTCTCGACCTGCGCCCACTGCGCCTTCACCGCTTCTTCCTGGCTCACGAACGTGTTGTACGAGCAGCCGCTTGCCGCCGTCGCGCTCACGAGCACCACTATCGCCATCACTGCCTGTCGCATGATTCCTCCTGCTGCCGCGCGCCCGTCCGTCGTCACCACGACGCGCCGCCGCCACCGCCACCGCTGCGTCCGCCGCCGAAGCCGCCGAAGCCGCCCGACGAGCCGCCACCCCACGATCCCCCGCCCCAGGACGAACCGCCGCCCCAGGTGCCTCCATAGTAGCCGCCGCCCCAGCGGCCCACGCCGCCGCGCCACGAGCGCTTCCGGCGGCCGCCGGCGCGGTTGAGCGCCGGCAGGACGACGAAGAACACGACGAGGGCGAGCAGGATGAGGCGAGGGGAAATCGGATCGCGCGTGCGCTGCGGCGCCTCGCGCACTTCGAGGCCCGTGACGGTCACGCGCCGGTCCGCGGCGATTCGCTCGATCACCCGGGACGTGCCGGCGAGCAGACCCGGGCCGTATTGTCCCTGCCGGAAGTACGGCGCCATCACCTGGCGGCTGGTCTCGCCGGCGAAGCCGTCCGTCACGACCCCTTCGAGGTCGTAGCCCACTTCGAGGCGCACCTGGCGGTCGTCTACCGCGAGCAGCACGAGCAGGCCGTTGTCCTTGCCCTTCTGGCCGATGCCGCGCCCTTCGTTCTCGAACATCTTCGTGGCGTAGCTCTGGATGTCGCCCCACGGCTGGAAGGTCTTCACCGTGGCCACGACCACCACGTCGCCACTGGCCGCCTGCAGGGCGCGGATGAGGCGATCGAGCGAGGCGGCCGAGGCCGGGTCGATCACCCCGGCAAAGTCGTTGACCGGGGCGGTGAGCGCCGGCGGCGCCGGCTGCGCGGCCGCCGCCGACACGGCGAGCGCCACCGCCGCCAGCACGGCGGCAGCGAGGCGCGCGATCCGGCGCGCCACGGCCGGCGGGCGGGCTACTGGTCGGGCCATTCGTCGATGTGGCGCGCGAGCTGTTCGGTGACCGCCAGGTATTGCGGAAAAAGCCGCGCGGCGTCGATGCCGCTGCGATCGAGTTCGTTGGCGATGTGGAGCACGTCCGACACGACCTTCGCGTCGAGGCCCAGCCGATCCTGCGCCCACTGCGCGAGATGGCGCTGATCGCCGGTCTGGCCGTCGAGCCGTGCCACCAGATTCAGCAGGGCGCGGAACTCCGCCGCCGAGTCGAGCACCACCGCGGCCACCGCGCGATGACTCCCGGCGGCCTCCATGTAGTCTTCGCGGATGTGCAGCAGGAGGCTTCGGATCTGCGATTCGCACGCCCGCCGCAGATCGCGGGGGGCCACCGTGAGGCCGGCGAACGGGTCGTCGCCGTGCAGCGTCTCGTGGTGCGTGATGATCTCGCCGAACTCGACGGGGAAGGCGTCGAGCGACCGCGCGAACTCACGGCGGGTGAGCACGACGGGGGTGGCGGCGCCGCTCTGCTGCCAGCGCCGCACGCGGGCCGCGCAGGCGCCGAGGTCCGCCAGATCGAGCGAGGTCACGAGGGCCAGGCTCGGCGCCGGTGACACCGTGGGAGCGTAGGTGACGAAGGCTTCGAGCCGGGCGCCGAAAATTGCCTTCAGGTCGTCGAGCACCAGCACCGCGGACGCGCCGGACGAAGTCGCCATACGGCCAGTCTACACGGTCACCCGGCGAGGTCGCGCCGGCCCGCGGATAGAATGGAGCCCGCATGCGACTGCGTCAGTTGAACATCGGGTGCTTCGGGGGCGGCACGGGCCTGCCCAGCCTGCTCGGCGGCCTGAAGCGCAATCCGTGGCTGCGGCTGAACGCCGTCGTCACCACGTTCGACAGCGGCGGCAGTTCCGGCCAGTTGCGCGACGAACTCGGCGTGCTGCCTCCCGGCGACGTCCTGCGCTGCGCGCTGGCCCTGGCCCGCAATGAAGGTGAGGCGCGCCGCGTGCTGCTGTCACGCCTGCCGATGCTTTTCGAGCACAAGAAGCTCGGCGGCCATACCGGCGGCAACCTCCTGCTGTCGATGATGGAAACCTACAGCGGCGACTTCCTCGCCGCGGTCGATGGCCTGCGCGCGCTGCTCGGCTGCCAGGGGCGCGTCTGGCCGGTCAGCGTGTCGCGGTCGGCGCTCACGGCGCGCCATGCCGACGGGCATGTCAGCAGCGGAGAAGTCGAAGTGGATGCGTGGCAGGCTGCCGGCCACAAGATCGAGGAAATCTGGCTCGAGCCGCCCGCGCCGATCCATCCCGCGGTGGGGGAAGCCGTGCGCCGCTTCGACGCCGTCATCATCGGCCCCGGCAGCTTCTTCACCAGTCTCATGCCGACCCTGCTCGTCGAAGGCGTGCGCGAGTCGCTCGCCGACATGCCCGGCCCGGTCGTGTTCGTCAGCAACCTGCTGACCGAAGGCCTCGGGATGCAGGACTTCACGGCCGGCGACGGCGTGCGCTGGGTGGAGAAGACGATCGGCCGTCCCGTCGATCTGCTCGTCTTCAACACCGCGAAGATGCCGCCGGCGCTGCTGGCGAGCTACGCGCGCGAACACAAACAGCCGCTCGCCCTCGGCACGCTGCCCGCGCATACCACGCTCGTCGAGGCGCCGCTGTGGACGAAGGAGATCGCGCGCCACGATCGGCGCCGCCTGTCGCACGCCGTGTGGAGCGTGCTCACGGCGCGCGCGCTCGACCCGCGCTGAGGCGCTACTGCGACTTGCCGCGGGCGGTGATCGGCCAGACCACTTCCACGCGGTCCTTGCGGATGCCGTACATCTGGTCGTAGAGGTTCACGACCGGATCGCAGTGCGGCACGACCAGCTCCAGCTTGTCGCCGATCGCGTACGACTTGCGCGCCTCCGAGAACGTGATGACGCCGAACTCGTCGGAGCCGGCGTTGTAGTCCATGCCGGGTTCGCCGACGACGCCGGGCCGCGGCACGTTGAGCGTGAGCGCCTTGGCGCCGGCATCCGTCGTGAGGCGGCCGGGGAAGCGGTTGTTGAGCACGGTCGCGAGCACCGTCAGCGAGCGCGCGAAGTCGTCGTACACCGGGCCGCCGGCGGCATTGCCGATGGCCAGGTACTGCATGTCCATGAACAGGTAGCTGCCCACCTGCACGTCGGTGAAGCCGGGCACGTCGTGCTGGATGTTGTAGGTGCCGGTACCGCCGCCGCTGAAGATCTCCGTCGGGAGCCCCTTCTTCTTCAACGCCTCGAAGACGCGCACGTTGCCCTCGAGATTCGCCAGCGCCGTCGCCCGCCGCGCCGCGAAGCCGGTCAGATGCTGGGCGCCGCCGTCGTACGACAGCATGCCGCGCAGGCGCAGGTTCGGCAGCCGGCTCACGAGCTCGGCGAGCGCGATGGCGCCGTCGCCCGCCGGGATCCCGCTGCGCGTGCCGACGGCCACGTCGATGACGACATCCGCCGTGAGTCCGGCCGCCTTCGCGGCATCCGACAGGTCGCGCGCGTTCTTTTCCTCGTCCACCGCCTGGATGAACTGCGCCGACTTCGCGCGCAGCGCCATGGCGCGGCGGATCTTCGACGCCGACGGATTGGTGGTCGTCATGCAGATGCGGTCGATGCCGGCCGCCATGAGCGCCTCGGCCTCGCTCACCTTCGACGTGCAGATGCCGAGGGCGCCGGCAGCGAGCTGTTTCCTCGCGATGTCGGCGCTCTTGTGCGTCTTCGCGTGCGGACGCGCGCCAAGCCCCTTCGCCGTGAGCCGCGCCTGCATCGTCGTGATGTTCGACTCGAGCGCGTCGAGGTCCACGCAGAGGGCCGGGGTGTCGAGCTCCCACTTCGAGACGCCGATCGTCTCCTCCATCGCGCGCATCTCGGCGGGTGAATACCCGCGGGCCGTGCCCGGCACCCAGACATGCGCGGCGGCCATGCCGGTGGCGGCGATGAAGGTGCGGCGGGAGGCGGAATCGCTCATCGGGTGGCTCCTCGGGAACGGCGGCGTTTCGCCGGCGCGGGTGTCGTGGGGGCGGGGCGCGCGGCCTTCAGTTCGAGCGCCGTCGCGATGATGCGCTGGAAGAGCTTGCCGGTGTCGCCGGTTTTCGCCGGCGGGTTGCGGGTCCACAGATCGGGCGTGTCGGTGGCAAGGATGTCGGCGAAGTCCGCGCCCGGCGTCTTCACGCTGAGCGGCGCGAACTCGGTGATGTCGATCGGTCCCGACCAGTGGTCCTTGTGCTTGATGAGCAGCCAGCTCGGCTTGCCGCTGTCGCCGTAACCCTTCGTGCGGATGAGCGCCCACGAGCCCTTGAGCTTGAAGCCGTCGAGCGTGAACTTGAAGTCGCCCTTGCGCAGCGCGGCGTCGATGTCGGGCGACTCGGGCGTCCACGTGCCGTAGTCCCACAACATCACCACGCCGGCGCCGTAGCCTTCCGGGATCACCCCTTCGAACGACCCGTATTCGATCGGATGGTCCTCGACCTGCATCGCCAGGCGCTTGTCGTTCCAGTCGAGCGACGGGCCCTTCGGGACGGCCCACGAGAGCAGCACGCCGTCGTGTTCGAGGCGCAGGTCGTAGTGCAGGTGACTGGCCAGATGTTTCTGGACGCAGAAATACCGCGCCTCGCCGCCGGGCGCGGCGGCGGGATCGCCGGCCGGCTCGGGGCTCTTCGTGAAGTCGCGCTTGCGTCGGTACTCGTCGAGCGGCATGAAAGGCGGGCTGGTGCGGAGGATACAATACGCCCTGCCTATGGCCAACCCGGCATCGTCCGACACGGGGTTCTTCGGGCACCCCTATGGTCTCTCCACGCTCTTCTTCACGGAGATGTGGGAGCGCTTCAGTTACTACGGCATGCGGGCGCTGCTGCTGCTGTACATGACGGCGCCGCTGGCCGCTGGCGGGCTCGGTTTCGATGCCGCGCAGGGCGGCGCGATCTACGGCCTCTACACGTCGATGGCCTACATGGCGGCGCTGCCGGGCGGCTGGATCGCCGACCGCCTGATCGGCCAGCGCAAGGCCGTGCTCTACGGCGGCATCATCATCGCCAGCGGGCACTTCAGCATGGCCATCCCGTCGATGGTCACCTTCTACCTGGGCCTCGTGCTCATCGTCATCGGCACGGGGCTCCTCAAGGGCAACGTCAGCGTCATCGTCGGCCAGCTCTATTCGGCCGAGGACAATCGCCGCGATGCCGGCTTCTCGATCTTCTACATGGGGATCAACCTCGGCGCCTTCCTCGCCCCGCTCATCTGCGGGTATCTCGGGCAGCGGGTGAGCTGGCATGCCGGGTTCGGCGCCGCCGGCGTGGGCATGACGATCGGCGTGGTGCAGTACCTGCTCGGTGGCCGCCATCTCGGCGACAAGGGGCTGCGGCCCGTGCCGGCGGCCTCCGCACAAGCCGCAGCCGACCTGCGCACACGCGCCATGGTGGGGGGCGGACTCTTCTTCGCGGCGATGGCCATCATCGGCATCGGCGGCTACACCGGCACGCTGCCGGTGACCGCGGTGGGCGTGGCCGACGCGGCCGGCGTGCTGCTGCTGCTCTCGACGGTGGTGTTCTTCGGCTGGCTGCTCACGAGCGGCGCCTACACACGCGCCGAACGCAAGCGGCTCGTCGTCGTGGCGGTGCTGTTCCTCGCCTCGGCGCTCTTCTGGTCGGTGTTCGAACAGGCGGGCTCGACGCTCAACCTGTTTGCCGATCGCAACACCGACACCACCATCTTCGGCATGCCGTTCCCGAGTAGCTGGTTCCAGAGCGTCAACTCGTTCTTCATCTTCACGCTCGCGCCGGTGTTCGCGTGGATCTGGGTGGCGCTGGCGCGGCGCGGCCAGGAGCCGACGAGTCCCGGCAAGTTCGTCTACGGCCTGGTCGCCGTCGGTCTCGGCTTTCTCATCCTGGTCGTGCCGGCCAGCGCCGCGGCGGCCGGCGGCAAGGCGAGCCCGCTCTGGCTCATCGCGACCTATCTGCTGCACACGATCGGCGAGCTGACGATCAGTCCCGTGGGCCTCAGCGCGATGACGCGCCTTGCGCCGGCGCGCATCGCCGGCATGGTGATGGGCGTGTGGTTCCTCGGCACGTCGGTCGGCAACTTCATCGGCGGCCGCGCCGCCGGGTTCTACGAGTCGATGGCGCTGCCGACGCTCTTCGGCGCCGTCGGCGGCTTTGCGATTGTGGCGGCGCTCGTGCTGCTCGTCTTCGTCGGCCCGCTCCGGCGGATGACGGAAGCGTCCGTCGAGGGGCCGGCCCGCTGATCCTGCTGCTCTCGACCTACGACCTCGGCCGACAGCCGCTCGCGCTGGCGTCGGCGGCGGCGTGGCTGCGCCGTGCCGGGCTCGAAGTCCGCGTCTGCGATCTGGCCGTGGACCGGCTGCCGGCCGGCGCCCTCGACGACGTGACCTTCGCGGCGGTGTCGCTGCCGATGCACACCGCCACGCGTCTCGCGCTGCCGGTGCTGCGCACGCTCAAAGCCCGCCGGCCCGACGTGCCGCTCTGCGCCTTCGGCCTCTATGCGCCGCTGAACGAAGCGCGCCTGCGCGCCGACGGCGTGGACGTGGTGCTCGGCCCGGAGTGCGAAGACTCGCTCGTGGCCGCGGCCCTGGCCGCGCACGGACGTCCGGCCGCCGCACCGGCCGCGCCGACGAGTCCATCCGCCCGGGCGCGGGCGCTCGCCGTGGTGCCCGATCGCGCCGGGCTGCCGGAGCTCGAGCGCTACGCGCATGTGCGCTGGCCCGACGGCCGCGAAGGTGTCGCCGGCGTGGCCGAGGCGTCACGCGGCTGCAAGCACACGTGCCGGCATTGTCCGATCGTGCCCGTCTACGAGGGGCGCTTCGTGGCCGTGCCGGCCGACGTCGTGCTCGCGGACATCCGCGCGCAGGTGGCCGCGGGCGCAACGCACATCACGTTTGCCGATCCCGACTTCTTCAACGGCCCGACCCATGCGCTGCGTCTGGTGGAGGCGCTGCATCACGAGTGGCCGGCGCTCACCTACGACGCCACCATCAAGGTCGAGCACCTGCGCGGCCACGACGTGCTGCTGCCGCGGCTCGCGGACACGGGTTGCGCGTTCGTGACGACGGCTGTCGAGTCGCTCGACGACGCCGTGCTGGCGCGGCTCGACAAGGGCCATACGCGCGCCGATGTCGAGGCCGTGACGGCGCGCTGCCGCGATCTGGGGTTGCCGCTCGCGCCGACCTTCCTCGCCTTCACGCCGTGGACGACCGTCGACGGCTACCGCCGTTTCCTCGACGACATCGAGGCGCTCGGCCTCGTGCCGCACGTGGCGCCGGTGCAGTGGACGCTGCGGCTGCTCGTCACCGAGCGCTCGCGGCTGCTCGAACTCGACGACATCCGCGCCGTTGCGCGGCCGTTCGATCCGGGCACGCTCACCCATCCCTGGACTCATCCCGACGCGCGCGTGGACGTCCTGCAGCACGCGGTGATGGCGCGTGTGGGTGTGGCGCCGGACGAGCCGCGGGACGTCATCTTCGCGGCCATCCGCGCGCTCGCCGATGCCGCGGCCGGAGCGCTGCGGACGCCGGTGGCGCCGCTCGTCGCGCGCGCGGCGATTCCCTATCTCACCGAGCCTTGGTACTGTTGAGCGGAGCCGTCCGAAGAGCAGGTGGCTCTTCTCTAGGCGGGGCTCGGGACTCGGGGCCCGGACACGACACGAACCGACCCACGATGAGCAACGATCCAGGCCGGCCGCGCGTGCTGCTGTGCGCCACGACGACCGGCTATCAGACGCGCATGTTCGACGAGGCGGCGGCCCGGCTCGGCGTGGACCTCGTGCTGGCGAGCGATATCTGCGACCGGCTCGAGGATCCGTGGCGCGATCGCGCCATTCCCGTGCGCTTTCACGACGACGCCGGTGCGGTGGCCGCCGTGGACGCCGGTCTGGGACCACGGCCGCTGCACGGCGTGCTGGCCGTGGGCGATCGGCCGGCCGTGCTGGCCGCGCGCGTGGCGGCGGCGCGGGGCCTGCCGTGGCACTCCATCGAAGGCGCACTCGCCGGCCGCGACAAACGGCGCTTCCGCGCCGCGCAGGCCGCGGCGGCGCTGCCGGCACCGTGGCATGTCGTGGTGGCGGCCGGCGCCACGACCATTCCCGACGTGGTGCGGTATCCCTGCGTGGTGAAACCCCTCGTGCTGTCGGGCAGCCGCGGCGTCATCCGCGCCGACACGCCCGACGCGCTTCGCGCGGCGCTCGTGCGCCTGACGGCGATTCTCGACGCCGGGGATGTCCGCGAGCTGCGCGACGAGGCGGCGCGGCAGGTCCTCATCGAGGGCTACGTCGACGGTCACGAGTTCGCCGTCGAGGGCCTGATGACCGGCGGCGCGCTGCGCGTGCTGGCGATTTTCGACAAGCCGGATCCGCTCGAGGGTCCGTTCTTCGAAGAGACGATCTACGTCACACCCACCACGCGCACCGGCGCGGACGGCGACACCGTGGTGGCGGCCGTTACGGCGGCGGCGCGGGCGTCTGGCCTGCGGCACGGGCCCGTACATGCCGAATGCCGCGTCACGGCCTCGGGAGTAGTGGTGCTCGAAGCCGCGGCTCGTCCCATCGGCGGGCTGTGCGCGCGCGCGCTGCGCCTGCGCGGCCTGGACGGCGACGAGTGGCCGCTCGAACAGGAACTGCTGGCCCACGCCATCGGCCGCGGTCGCCAGGGCATGCTGGCGCCCGGCGCGACGGGCGTGATGATGGTGCCGATCCCGCGAGCCGGCGTGCTGCGCGGGGCCGAGGGCATCGACGCCGCGCGCGCGGTGGCGGGCGTCACGGACGTCACCGTCACCGCCAAGGTCGGCCAGATCCTGCAGACCCTGCCCGAGAGCGCGAGTTATCTCGGGTTCATCTTCGCGCGTGGCGAGGACGCCGGCGCGGTGCTGACCGCGCTGCGCGACGCGCACGCCTGTCTGCACTTCACCATCGGGGCCGTGGTGCCGATGCGGCGCCGCGAGGGGTGAGGCCCGCCGGCGCGGGTTACTTCGAGCGCGGCGGCACGTAGCCGGGCGGCAGGGCCGCGTTCTCGCCGAAGAAGAACTCCTCCATGTGCGTGCGGATGAGTTCCTGGCCTTCCTTCTGCCACGGCAGGAGGCGGTACTCGTTGAGGATCATCTTCTGGCGCTCTTCCCACTGCTTCCACGCCTGGGCCGAGACCTCGTTGAAGATCCGCTGACCGATCTCGCCGGGCCAGGGCGGGGCGTCGAGTCCGGGCAGGTCCTCCTGCAGTTTCACGCAGCGCACGAGCCGCACGCCGGCGGGGGAGGAGGACTGCGAAGGGGGATGCGAGTGATCGCCGCTCATACGCTCGATTGTACCGAGCTTCGCGCACCGGTGCTCGTCGTATCATGAGCGCGGCTCTCATGACCCCTGAGGATCGCCATCGCGTCTGCTGGTACAGCCGACGTACCGCCCACCTGCCGGCCGAGCTCGGACTCCACACCATCATGGACGGCCAGCTCTTGTACTGCGCCCACCCGATGCTCTGGCCGATCGTGGGCTACGAATTCGACGTCAGCAACTGCGCCGAATGCGACTACTTCCGACCGGCCCGCGGCGCGTCGCCCCCCAGATAACAGCTCTCATCGAACTCTCATCATTTGAATCAATTCAATACTCGTCCATGACCGCGAGTATTAGAATGATTCATAAACCGGCCCGTCGCTAGTCCCAGCGATTGCGGAAGCGCTGCGTTTTCAGCAACTTGGAGCGATGCAGCTCAACGGGTCAACCTGGTACGTCGCTTGCCCTGCTCATGCACAGGTCAGCACAGCCAGAGGTGATTCGTGAACGAGAAACCCAAAGCCAGGCGCGGCTTCGCGTCGATGTCTCAGGAAAAGCAGCGTGAGATCGCCAGCAAGGGCGGTCGGGCGGCACATGCCAAAGGTACGGCCCACGAGTGGTCGTCCAACGAGGCGCGTGACGCCGGTCGCAAGGGCGGAATGGTGAGCCGCGGTGGACGCGGCAAGCTCCCGGCCGAACAGGAGTCGGCGGCGTAGACGCTAGCGTCGCCGTGACGGCGCGCGCGCGACCTGGACGCGCGCGTCGTTGAAACAGGCTCCACCCCCCAGGTCCGTCAGCGTGTCGGGTACGAGGGCGTTCGACGTGAGGCCGTTGCCGGTATGCCGGCGCCACACGCCTTTCGGGAACGCCACCGTACCCGGCCGCACGAGGGCGGTCACGTTCAGCGGGCACTCGAGCGTGCCCAGGGCGTTCATGACGGTGACCTCGTCGCCCTCCTCCAAGCCGCGGGCCGCGGCATCATCCGGATGCATCTCCAGGCGCACGGCCGGCCGCTCCAGTTCGCCGAGCGTCGAGCTGATCGTGCGCTCCGAGGCCGGCGAGATGAGGGTCAGGGGATAGTCGGGCGTCGCCGGGTCGTCGATGTACGCATACAGGCCCTGCGGCGCTTCGCGATCGAGATGCGCGGGGAAGAGCGCCACCTTGCCGTCCGCCGTGCGCGGAAAGACGTCCACGAACTGAATCGGCCGCCCGCCCCAGGGCGGCGTGGCACTGCCGCGATCGCCGATCTCGGCCTGCATGTCGCCCGGCAGCGCCGCCATCACCTGCAGCAACTGGTCGAGTTCGCCGGTGGCGTCGTGGTCGTGCGCGAGATCCATGCGCGCCAGCAGGTCCGCGAAGACGTCGGTATTCGGCCGTGATTCAGCCACCGGCTCGATGACCGGCCGCGCCAGGTGCATCGAAAGCGCGCCGTAGGCCTTGGCGAAGTCGTAGTGCTCGAGGAAGGTCGTGGCCGGCAGCACGACGTCGGCGAAGACCGCCGTGTCAGTGAGCACCTGATCGAAGACCACCGTAAACAGATCCTCGCGGGCGAGGCCGGCGAGCACCCGCTGCTGATCCGGCAGCGTCACGGCGGGATTGCAGTTGTAGACGAACAGTCCGTGGATCGGCGCCGCCGACGGCTCGAGCAGCTCGCGGCCGACGCGGTTCATGTTGACGAGGCGCGTTGGCGGCTCCGCGTCCTCGCGCCATGTCGGCGTGATGCCCCACGAGGCCGAGTTGCTCATCGAGTAGCCGCCGCCGCGCACGCCGAACTTCCCGCCCACGGCCGGCAGCGCCATCACCGCCGCCGCCGCGTTGCCGCCGTTGCGGTTGCGCTCGAGGCCCCAGCCGCACTTGATGAGCGCCGGCGACGCCGCGGCGTAGAGCCGCGCCACCTGTTCGAGATCCTCCACGCGCAGGCCGCCGACCTCGGCGGCGCGTTCGAACGTCCAGGTGTTCGCCCGGTCGCGCAGCTGTTCCCAGCCGGTCGTGTGCGCCTCGAGGAACGCGCGATCGGCGGCGCCGCTCTCGAACAGGTGCCGGTGCAGTGCCAGCGCCACCACCACGTCGGTGCCGGGCCGGATGGCGAGGTGGATATCGGCCTGGCGGGCCACCGTCGTCGCGCGCGGGTCGATGACGACGAGCGTGGCGCCGTTGCTGCGCGCCTGCTTCAGATACGGCATCAGGTGGATGCCGGACGCCGACGGATTCGCGCCCCACACGAGGATGACCTTCGCGTGTTCGTAGTCGGCGTAGACGACCGACGGCATCTTCCCGTAGAGCCCCATGTTGGCGGCGCCGGTCGGCGCCGCGCACACCGTGCGGTCGAGGCGCGCCGCGCCGAGGCGGCGGAAGAAGGCCGCGTCCGTCGTGTCCTGGGTGAGCAGGCCGTTCGAGCCGCCGTATGACAGCGGCAGGATGGCCTCGGCGCCATGGGCGTCGCGGATGGCGGCGAACTTCGTGGCGATCGTGTCGAGCGCGTCGTTCCAGCTCACGCGCCGGAAGCGTCCCTCCCCCTTCGCGCCCACGCGCACGGCGGGGAAGTGCAGCCGGTCCTCGCCGTAGACGCGGCGATCGAAGTGCCGCACCTTGTTGCAGATGTAGCCGCCAGTGACCGGATTGAGCGTGCTGCCGTCGATGACGCTGATGCGGCCGCCGCGCACGGTCACGCTCAGCGTGCAGGCGTCGGGGCAGTCGAGCGGGCACGCCGTGTCAACGGTGGCTTCGGGCGGGGCGACGGCGGGGCGGATTGCCATGCGCCATCTTATCAAGCGGCTCCCCGCGCAGCGCGGGCGCCATGACGGCTAGGGTGTGGCGGGACGCGGCTTCACGCGGGCGCCATCGGCGAGTTCCCGCAGGGCCTGAAAAGGCCCCGAGACGATTGACGTGCCCTCGGCCACGCCGTCCACCTCGATCTGCAGGCCGCCGATGATCCCCGTCGTGAGCTTCCGGAAGGTGGCGACGCCGTTCTCGACGACGAACACCCCGGTGTCATTGCCGCGCTGCACCACGGCCTGAAGCGGCACGGCCAGCACGTTGGCCCGTTCGGCCACGAGGATCTCGGCGTCGCAGGTCAGTCCTGGGCGCAGGGCCGAGATGTCGCCGCCGAGGCGCACCTTCACCTTGAACTCGCGCGCCGCGGCCTGCGTGCCCACCTGCGGCAGCGCGCTGGCGCCGATTTCGACGACCTTGCCCGGGAACTTCCGGCCGCCGGCGGCTTCGAGCGACACGGTGGCGGTGTTGTCGAGGGCGAGGCGCAGCACGTCGGCTTCGGCCACCTTGACCTCGGCATTGACGGCACTCAGATCCGACACGGTCATCAGAATGGTGCCGGGCTGGTTCTGCACGCCGATGACGACCATCTCGCCTTCTTCGACGTCGAGGCGCGTGACCACGCCGTCGATGGGTGCCGTGATCTCGGTCTTGTCGAGCAGGTCGCGGGCGCGGGTCTGTTCGGCGCGGCCCTGGGTGACCCGGCGTTCGGCGGCATCACGCGTCTGGGCGGCGCGGGCCACCGCGGCGGCCGCGGCATCGGCCTGCGCGGCGGCACTCTCGGCGTTTGCCGTCGCGGTGTCGAGATCCGACTGCGGGATGAGGCCGGCGGAGCGCAGATCCTTCGCCCGGGCCAGCGCCTTCCGGGTTTCGCCGGCGCGGGCGCGGGCGGCCTCGAGGTCGGCCTGCGCGGAGCGTGCCTGGTCGGCGGCACCGCGGGCATCGGCTTCGAGCGCCCCGAGGCCGGCCGACGCGGCGGCGGCCGAACTGGCCGCCTGGACGCGGTCGATTCGCGCCAGCACCTGGCCCGCCGTGACGCGATCGCCTTCCTTCACGGCGAGCCCGACCAGGCGACCCATCGCGCTCGAGCCGATGTCGGCGTAGCGCGTCGCGACGATTTCGCCTGAGGCCGTTACGAACGACTGCAGTGCGGGGACGCGGGTCACGGTGGCGAGGTCGACGTCGGTGGCATCCGGCCCGCTGCGGCGGGACATCACGGCGAATCCGATAAGGGCGAGCACGACGAGGGCGATGAGCAGACGGCGCGGGGTCATCACGGGTAAGTGTATGCTTTCGACGCAGCGTCCGATGCGGAGGGTCCACGGCCGCCGGGGCCTGCGACAGGTTTTCTGCGTCCAATGGCCTGACCCCATGTCCCGACCGTCGCGCGTCCGCCGAGTTACCGATGCCATGTGGCAGGGCGTGGCTGCCGCCGCTGCCCACCGTCTGCGTTCCTCACTCGGCGCGCTCGCCATCGCCGCCGCCGTCGCCACCATCGTCATCGTCGTCGCCGCGCTCGACGGCGTCGCCGCGTACGCGCGCACCACCACGGCGCGCGCCTTCGGCTCCGAGACGTTCCTCATCGCGCAGGTGGCTTCGCCCGGGCGGGTGTCGCGGCGTGAACTGCAGGAGCAACTGCAGCGCAATCCGGCGATCCGCCGCATCGAACTGACGGCCATGGAGCGCCTGGCCGGCGGGCTGGTGGAGTACGCGCCCAACGCGCAGACCACCGCGGAAGTCGTGGCCGGCGGCCGCACCTACGAGAACGGCGCCGTCACCGGCACCTGGTCGACGCTGGCCGATCTGCGCGATCTGGCGATCGTGCGCGGCCGGTTCTTCCGGCCCGATGAAGACCGCTCCGGCGCGCAGGTCGCCGTCATCGGCGCCGACGTCGCCGAGACGCTGTATCCCGCTCAGGACGCCCTCGGCAAGTCCATCCGCCTGGCGGGCCGGCGGTTCGAGATCATCGGCCTGCAGGACCGCCTGGGCAACTCCGGCGGCGCCTCGCTCGACCGCTACGTCTGGATTCCGCTCTCGGCCTACGAGCGCGCCTTCGGGTCGCCGCGCAGCCTCCAGATCTTCGCGAAGACCACGGCCGGTCGGCCGTCGGTGGACGGCGAAGACCGGGCGCGCATCTCGCTGCGCGCCTCGCGCCGCCTCGAGCCCGGGGTCGCCGACACGTTCGACCTGCTCACACCCGACGCGGCGCGCGGGTTCGTGCTGAACCTCTCGCAGCGGATCGGTGCGGCGGCTGGGCCGATCTCGGCCATGGCGCTGCTGGCCGCGATTGTCGTCGTCACGAACACCGTGCTCGTCTCGGTCACGACGCGCACCCGCGAGATCGGCGTGCGGCGGGCGCTTGGCGCCTCGCGCGCGCAGATCATGCAGGAGGTGCTGTCGGAGGCGGTGGTGGTGGCCGTGGTCGGCGGGGCGGTGGGGGTGGCGGTGGCGGCCGGGCTCGTGCAACTGCTGGCCTCGGCCCTCGGCGTGCCGATCGGCGTGAGCCTCACGACGCTCACCGTGGCCATCAGCGCCGCCGGGCTGAGCGGCATCCTCGCCGGCTGGTATCCGGCGCGGCGGGCCACGAGGCTCGATGTCATCACCGCGCTGAGGACCGAATAATGGCCCTGCACGCCGCTCAGAGCCCCCTGGCCGCGCTGCTGTCGTCGATCCGCGAGGCGGCCCGCCTGGCGTGGGACTCGCTGCGATCGCAGCCGGCGCGGTCGGGGCTGGCGATTGCCGGCGTCGTCATCGGCATCGTCACGGTGGTGCTCGTCGCGTCGGTGCTCGTCGGCCTGCGCAACAGCGTCGCGCAGCTCTTCCGCGAACTCGGCACCGACAACATCTTCGCCTTCCACCGCAACGGCGATCCCTACACGCCCGCTTCCGATCGCGATGCGCTGCGCCGGCCGCTGCTGCCCGCCTTCGCCGAGACCATCGAGCGGCTGGGGCCGTCGGTGCGCGATGTCGGCGTGCAGCTGCTCGTGCCGGCCGTGACGGCCACGCGCACGATTACCGCCCGCGCCGGCGGCAACGAGTCCGACTCGGTGCTGCTCGAGGGCGTGTCGTCGAATTTCTTCGACGTGACCGGCGCCGAATTCGCCGCCGGCCGTCCCTTCAGCGACGCCGAGAACCGGGTCGTGGCGCCGGTCGCGGTCATCGGCGCCAATGTCGCCACGGCGCTCTTCGGACCCGGCGAGGCGGTGGGCAAGCCGTTTCTGCTCGGCGGCGAACGCTACTTCGTCGTGGGCGTGCTGGCCAAACGCAAGGGCACGTTCTTCGGCGAGAACCGCAACGACAACGTGGTGTCATTGCCGGTGGCGACGGCGAAACGCCGCTTCCCGGAAGCCGAGAACACCGTGCTCTACATCCGCGCCAGAGCCGGCGTGCGCGAACGCGCGCGCGATGAAGCCGAAACCATCCTGCGGCTGCTGCGCGGCGTGCGGCGCGACGAGGAGAGCGACTTCAATCTCTCGACGTCCGACCAGATCATCGCGCAGTTCGACAAACTCGGCGCGCAGATCTTCCTCGCCACGGTCGGCCTCGCGGCCGTGAGCCTCATCATCGGCGGCATCGGTATCGCCAACGTGATGGTGATGAGCGTCACCGAACGCACGCGCGAGATCGGCGTGCGCCTGGCGATCGGCGCGAAGCGGCGCGAGGTATTGCGGCAGTTCCTGTTCGAGGCCGCCATGCTCTCGGGCGCCGGCGGTGTGGCTGGCGTGGTCACGGCCACCGTGCTCGGCCTCATCGCGACGGCGCTCGCGCCCGGCTTCCCCGCGGTACCGCCCCTCTGGGCCGTGAGCGCCGGCCTCGCCACGTCGATAGGCGTGGGGGTCATCGCCGGCTACTGGCCGGCCCGCCGTGCCTCGGCGCTCGATCCCGTCGAGGCGCTACGATACGAGTAATGACCCGAGTGCCACGCGTGGTCGTCGTCGGCGGCGGCTTTGCGGGGCTGGCGGCGGTGCGGGCGCTGGCCGGCGCGGCTGTAGACGTCGTGGTGGTCGACCGCCACAATCATCACGTCTTCCAGCCCCTGCTCTATCAGGTGGCCACGGCCGGGCTGTCGCCGGCCGACATCGCGGCGCCGATCCGCTGGATCCTGCGGCGGCAGGCCAATGTGCGCGTGCTGCTCGACGACGTCGTGCAGGTCCACCCGGCCGAACGTCGGCTGGATCTCGCGGCCAGCGGCGTGCTCACCTACGACGCGCTCGTCGTCGCCACCGGCGTGACCCACGCCTACTTCGGCCATGACGACTGGGCCGCGCACGCCCCCGGGCTCAAGACCCTCGACGACGCCGTGGCAATCCGCCGCCGGGTGCTCGTGGCCTTCGAGAAGGCGGAGCGGGAAGCCGATCCGGCGCGTCAGCGCGAGCTGCTGACCTTCGTCGTCATCGGCGGCGGTCCCACCGGCGTCGAGATGGCCGGGGCGATTGCCGAGATCGCCCGCCAGGCGCTCGCCGACGAATTCGACGCCGTGGCGCCGCGGACCGCGCGCGTGCTGCTCCTCGAAGGCGGACCGGCGATCCTGCCGAGTTATGTCGACCGGCTGCGCGCGTCGGCGCGCGAGGCCCTCATGGCGATCGGCGTCGAGGTCCGCGAGTCCGCGCGGGTGACGGATGTCGGCGACGGGTGGGTGCGCGTGGGCGAGGAGATGATCGTCGCCGGCACGATCGTGTGGGCGGCGGGTGTGCAGGCGTCACCGATCGGGCGGCAGCTCGGCGGCGAGGTCGATCGCAGCGGCCGCGTGCAGGTGGCGGCGGACCTCTCGGTGCCGGCGCACCCCGAGATCTTCGTCGTGGGCGATCTGATGGCGATCGCCGGTCCGGACGGCGCGCCGGTGCCGGGCGTGGCGCAGGCGGCGATGCAGTCGGGACGCCGCGCCGCGAAGAACATCCGTGCGCGGCTCGACGGGCGTCCCACATTCCCCTTCACCTATCGCGATCCCGGCAGCATGGCCACGATCGGCCGCGCGCGGGCGGTGGCGGATCTCGGCTGGGTGCGGCTCACCGGCTACCCGGCGTGGCTCGCGTGGCTCTTCCTCCACCTCGTGTTCCTGGTGGGCTTCAAGAACCGGATCGTCGTGCTCGTGCAGTGGCTGGTGGCGTATGTGACACGCCAGCGTGGCGTGCGGCTCATCACCGGCGCCGACCACTGAGCGTCAGCGTTCGAGCCGCAGCACCCGGCCGGCCAGACGGCCGGTGAACCGGCCGCCGTCGCGGGCCACCGTGCCGTTCACGACGATCGTGTCGAGGCCCTCGGCGAGCTGGTGCGGGTTCTCGTAGGTGGAGACCTCGCGGACCTTCGCCAGATCGAACACGAGCAGGTCGGCGAACGCACCGGGCCGGACGACGCCGCGGTCCTTCAATCCGAACACCTCGGCGGCGAGCGCCGTCATCGAGCGGATGGCGAAGGGCAGCGCCACGACGCCGCGTTCGCGCACGTAGCGCTGCAGCTTGCGCGGGAAGGCCCCGTAGGCGCGCGGATGCGGCTTGCCTTCGGTCATCGGCTGCAGGTCGCCGTCGGTACAGGTCATCGTCCACGCCTGGCGCATGATGAGCGCGATGTCGTCTTCCGACATGTTGAACGACACGAGCCCGGCGTCGCCCTTTTCGAGCAGCGTGAGCGCGTATTCCTCCGGCGGCAGTCCGGCGGCCTTCGCGAGGTCGGAGAGGCGCTTGCCCTCGATCGACGTGTCGGGCGCGTACTCCGAGATGAGGAACGTGTCGGCGCCGCCGCGGCGGGCGAGATTCGCGCGCACCTCGTCGCGCACCTTGCCGCGCAGTTCGCCGGTGATGCGGCGGGTGAGCACCTCACGTCCGCCCACCTGTGCCCAGCGGGGCACGAGGGCGCCGACGATGCCGGTGCCGCTCGCTTCGTAGGGATACTGGTCCGCGAACACCGGCACGCCGCGGGCCCGCGCCGCCTCGATGTGCGCGACGAGCGTCTTCGAGAGGCCCCAGCTGGCCGGGCCGAGCGCCTTCATGTGCGTGACCACGCCGGTCACGCCGCCCTGCTCGGCGATCGCGATCACTTCGTCCACCGCCGCCACGACGCCCACGCCGTAGTCGGCCTCGTCGCGGATGTGACTGCTGTAGCTGCCGCGGAACGGCGCCACTTCCTTCGCCATCGCGATGACTTCCGCCGTCTTCGAATACGACCCCGGCGCGTAGTAGAGGCCGCTCGAGAGGCCGAAGGCGCCGGCCCGCATGCCCTCGCGCACGAGCGTGTTCATGCGCGCCTGATCGGCGGGGGAGGGATCGCGGTCGCTCATCCCCAGCACCGCGGCGCGCACCGAGCCGTGCGGCACCATCAGGCCGACGTTCACGCCGATGCCGCCCTTCTCGTAGCCGGCGCGCTGCGCCACGAGGTCCACCGGGCCGCCGCCGTCCGGGTTCACGAGCACGGTGGTGATGCCCTGGGCGAGCACCGGACGGCCCTCTTTCAGCCCCGGCGTGCCCAGGCCCGGCCCGGCGTGGGAGTGGACGTCGATGAACCCGGCGGTGACGTAGCGGCCGGTGGCGTCGATGACGGTGGTGGCGGTGGCGCCGCCGAGGTCGCCGACGGCGCGGATGCGGTCGCCAGTGACGCCGACATCGGCGCCCCGCGGCGCGCTGCCGGTGCCGTCCACGACCTGCCCGTTGCGGATGATGAGGTCGTAGCGGGTCTGCGCCCGCAGGCCGACGGCCGTCGTGGCCAGCAGGAGCAGCAGCAGGGCAGAGGCGGGACGCCGGTTCGGTATGGGCATGGTGTCAGGCGCGGCGGCTCGCCCCGCGCGCCCCGCATTGTAGCGGCCACCCGGGCTTGGAGAGCGGCCGGGGCCTGTAGGCATCCATGCGGGGAACCGATACAATCAATGACTCCCCGGCGGTCCACCCGCCAGACAGCAGGCCATGACGCACACGAACCGCTTCGACCCCGATCTGACGACCGCCGAACTCGCCGCCCTGATGGGCTGGGCCACCTCGGGCACCGCGTGGGGTGAGCTGTCGTTCGACCAGGCCGACGGCTTCGCGCCGGCGAAGGAACCAGAGCTGCCCGGCCCGGACGTCAGCGACGATCGCGGCTACGGCTTCGGCGTCTAGCTCGCCCGAGTCCCGAGTCCCGAGTCCCTGTTCCCTCAGTCCCTAGTCCCTGTTCTTCCTCGCGTATTTCCCGTCCACGTAGTCGTCCACCAGCTGCTGGAACGCCGCCGCGAGTTCTTCATAGCTGCCGCGCAGCGTCGAGTGGTGTTCGCCGTCGATGAAGACGGGACAGGTGGGGGCTTCGCCGGTGCCGGGCAGTGAGATGCCGATGTTCGCGGCTTTCGATTCCCCGGGCCCGTTCACGACGCAGCCCATCACCGCGAGTGTGAGCGTTTCGACGCCCTCGTATTTCACCTTCCACACCGGCATCTGCTCGCGGATGTAGTCCTGCACGCGTTCGGCGAGTTCCTGGAACGTGGAGCTGGTCGTGCGGCCGCAGCCCGGGCAGGCCGTGACGCTCGGGGCGAAGGTGCGCAGGCCCATCGCCTGCAGGATCTCGCACGCCGCGTAGACCTCTTCGCGGCGATCACCGCCGGGGCGCGGCGTGAGCGACACGCGGATCGTGTCGCCGATGCCTTCGTTGAGCAGGGCGCCGAGGGCGGCCGCCGACCACGTGAGGCCCTTCACGCCCATGCCGGCTTCGGTGAGCCCGAGGTGCAGTGGCTGCGTCGTCTGCTTCGCGAGCGCGCGATACACCTGAATCAGGTGCGTGGGTCGCGACACCTTGCACGAGATGATGATCTGGTGGACGGTGAGGCCGCTCTCGATCGCGAGTTCGGTCGATTGCAGCGCCGAGAGCACCATGCACTCGTTCACGATCTCGTCGGAGGTGAGCCCGAGGTGCCGGTCGGTGTTCTCCTGCATCCGCGTCATCACCAGCTCCTGGTTCAAGGAGCCGCCGTTGACGCCGATGCGCACCGGCTTGCCGTAGTCGCGGGCCACGCTGCAGATGGTCGCGAACTGCTCGTCGCGCCGCTTGCCGGTGCCGACGTTGCCCGGGTTGATGCGGTACTTGTCGAGCGCGGCGGCGCAATCGGGGAAACGGGTGAGCAGCAGGTGCCCGTTGTAGTGGAAGTCGCCGATGAGCGGCGCCGTGCAGCCGGCATCGAGCATCCGCTGCTTGATCTCCGGGACAGCGGCCGCCGCTTCCGGCAGATTGACGGTGACGCGCACCATCTCCGAGCCCGCCTCGGCCAGCTCGATGCACTGCCGCGCGGTGCCTGCCGCATCGGCGGTGTCGGTCATCGTCATCGACTGCACGACCACCGGCGCGCCGCCGCCCACGGTGATCGCGCCCACCTTCACCGGCACGGTTCGGTGCCGCGATGTCAGTTGAATCATCGTTGAACCGGGATCAGTTCTCTTCGCGCCAGCCGCTTTCGAGCAGCGTGACCTTGATGTCGTCGGCGCGGAAGAGGGCCACGTCGAGCGCGTCGAAGTTCTCGGCCCGATCCATGACGTCGTCGACGAACACGGTGAGTGTGGAGTGGGGCTCGCCGGGGATGACCACGGCGCGGGCCTGTTCGCCGGCCTTGCTCCACAGGCGCCACAGGACGGTGGGACTCGACAACTCCATCCCCCCGATCATATCGCGGGGCGTCAGGCGCCGGAGGCGGCCTTGGTCGCGGCGGTGTAGGCGGCGGACTGGCCGCGCGGGATCGACAACACCGTCCAGGCCGGCCCCGTGAGGTGCTTGGCGAGCAGCACGATCTGGTGCGCGTGGCCGCCGTAGTGGCTGACCTGCCGGAGGATGGCGGCGAGGGCCGACTGCGCTTCGCCGCGGATCGTGACCGGACGGGCCAGATCGTCGTCGGTCAGCGAGGCGAGGGTGTCGAAGAGCACCTGCCAGCCCGCCTCCCACGCCGCGACGAGATCGGCGCGTGGGAGCGGCGGCGGTTCGAACTCCGCGTCGCGCGTCCGCCACGGCTTCTCGCCGTCGGTCGTGAGGAAGTCGGTCCAGCGCGAGCGCATGTTGCCGGCCATGTGGGCCATCAACATGGCGACGCTGTTGGCCTCGGCATCGAGGCGCGCGTGCAGCTGGTCGTCGGACAGTTGCGCGATCGCGCGGTCGGCGAGCTGCTTCGTCTTCCTGAATTCCTGGATGACGGACTCGACCACCACGGCGCCGGCTCCTAGTCCTTGTCCTTGTCGTCGGGCGTGTCGTCCACCGCGCCCGTCTCGGCCTTCATGAAATCCGGCAGCGCGTCGTCACCGGCGGCGGCCGCTTCATCCGAGTCGTCGAGGCTGTAGGCGCGTCCCGTGAACTTCGTCGGGATGGGACCCTTCGGCCCGCGTTCCTTGGCGGCGAAGCCGGGCTTCGGCCCCTTCTTGCCCTTGGGCGGCGCCGGCGGCCCGAAGTTGCGGGCGCGGGCGATGGCCGCTTCGGTGAGCGGCGGGTCACCGGGGTTCTGGCGGAACGCGGGACGCGGCGAGTAGCCGCCTTCACCCGGCGGACGCGGCGTGAAGCCGCCCGGCCGGGGCGCAAAGCCGCTGCCAGGCGGCCGCGGCGCGAAACCGCCTCCCGGACGCGGCGGGCCGCCGGGGCCGCGATCGTCGCGTGCCCGCGCCTCGCTGACCGCGAGCGGACGGCCCATGAAGAGCTGACCGTCGAAGCGCTTCACGGCCTCTTCGGCCAGGGCGCGCTCGCCGTACTCGACAAAGGCGAAGCCGCGCGCGCGACCCGTCTCACGGTCGAGCGGCCGCACGATCTGCGTGGGCGGTCCGACCTGAGCGAAGTGCGCGCGGATGTCGTCTTCGGTGGCGTTGTAAGGGAGGTTTCCGATGAACAGGCGAACGGCTGGCACGGCTGGTTACTCTTGAGGTTCCGCTGGGCGACTCAAAGGTTGGAGCGACGCGATGTCTCCGCGCTGGGATCGGGGCGACAAGTGGTGGAAAGTGAAAGCGTCAAACCTTTGGGGACGCGGGCGAGCATAGCAGGAAGGCCGCAGGTCTGCAACGCATCCGGACGGCGGCGCCTCAAGGCGCCTGGGGCGCCTTGAGCTCGGCCAGCAGGGTCTCGAGGGCCACGACACGCTGGCGGAGCACGTCGCGCTGGGCCGGCCGGCAGGCGGCCTGCAGCTGGGCGGTCGTGTCCGCGAGGGCCAGGGCGACCGATTCGGCCCGCTGCTGCCGCTCGCGCGCCTCGGGCGACAGGGCCGGTCCGGCGGGCCGCCTCGCGTGCCGGTCTTCCTGCTGCGATTCGATCGCTTTGCTCTCCCAGCCGCGTGCCACGTCGTTCAGCATACCAGCCGCAGCCTCGGTGGTTGCGCCCGCCGGCGCCGCCTCGCTACACTGCGGACGTCCCTCGCGGGGGCCGCCCTCGGACGTAACCAGGCCCCCTACCTGCGCCGAGTGCTCGCCATGGCGCGGATGGAGGTTGTGCGAGCACACGCCGGGCGTGTGCGCCGCGCGGCCTCCCGCCGTCGTGTCGCGCCCGCCGGGGAGATCGACATGTCCGACACCGTCCGCTTCACCGCCGTCACCCCCAACCTCATCGTCCGCGACATCGCGCGCAGCACCACCTTCTACTGCGACGTGCTGGGCTTCACGATCAAGGACACCGTGCCGCCCGCGGCGCCGTTCGTCTTCGTCTGGCTCGAACGCGGCGGCGTCACCGTGTTCCTGAACGACCCCGCCGCCGTCGCGAAGGACATTCCGGCCTATGCCTCGCCTGCCTTCGGCGGCACCGGCACCCTCTTCGTCATCGTCGAAGGCGTGGACGCGCTGCACGCGCAGGTGGCGCCGCTCGTACCGGTCGTGATGCCGCTCCACACCCAGCCGTACGGGATGCGCGAGTTCGCCGTGCACGATCCCGACGGCCACCTCCTCACGTTCGCCGAACGGGTCGCCGCCGCGTGAGGCCGCCTCCGGCGCCGTCCGTACGCGCCGCGCTCGACGAGGCCCGCCGCCTGCTGGCGGCGGGCCCGCGCGAGGCGGGACTCGCGCCGCCCGGAGCGCCCGCCGGCTGGATCTTCGACAACGCAGATCTGCTCTGGCCGGGGATGCGGGTGCTCGACGTGGCCGCCGGCAGCGGACGTCACGCGCGGCTCTTTGCGGCGGCGGGGTGGCCGGTGACGGCCATCGATCGCGACGCCGGCCGCCTGGCGGCACTCGCGACGGAAGCCGCACTCAGGCACTGGCCGCTTGCGACCACCGTGCGCGATCTCGAAACCGGCGCGGCCGATCTCGGCGACGCCGCGTGGGATCTCATCGTCGTGACCCACTACCTGCACCGGCCGCTGATGCCGGCGATCGTCCGCGCGCTCGCGCCCGGAGGGGTGTTGCTCTACGAGACGTTCACGACGGCGCAGGCCGCGCGCGGCAAGCCGACGAACCCGGCGTTCCTGCTGACGCCCGGAGAACTGCCGCGTCTCGTCGCGCCGCTCGTCGTCGAGCGGCAGCGCGAGGGCGATGTGGACGGGCGGATGGTGGCGTCGGTGGTGGCGCGGAAACTCAGCGCGCGGGAGCCGGCGTGAAGCTGGCGGCGGCGTCGCGGAACGCGCGCGTGACCCGGTCGGCCGTGACGCCGGAGTGCGAGCTGTGCCACACGGCCCGCCCGTGCGCCACGACGAACACCTGCGGCGATTCGTGCCGCACGTTCAGCCGGTCGGCCGCCGCCTGCGAGAGGTCGCGCGAGCGCTGCACGACGATCTCGTGCACCGGCGCGGGCACGCCGCCCTCGGCCAGCAGTTCACGCGCCATGAGACTCACGCCGCAGCTCTGGCTATGCTTGAAGAGGATGACGGGTTCGGACTGCGAGGCGCTCCAGACGGCCTCGAGATCGGCGGCAGAGGTGACAGGGCGGAACTGGCTCACGTCTCGATTCTACCGTGTGCGCACGATGGTGTCGGCGGTCGTGGTCGCAGCCTTGCTCGCCGTCGGCACCAGCGCCGCGGCGCAGACGCCCGTCGTGCGCGGCGCGACCGAGTGGTCGGCGTCGGCCGGCGCGGCGCGCGGCATCACGTTCCTGCAGTCGGTCGGCGGCGAGCGGTACCTCACGTCGCAGCTCTCGTGGGGGCGCGTGCTGACCGACCCGCGCGGACCGGCGTGGGCGCGCGGACGCTTCGAGTGGGCCGTGGAAGTGGTGCCGGTGTTCGCCGAGTGGTCGGCCGGCAAGGCCCGCGGCATCGGCGTGACGCCGCTCGGCTGGCGCTGGAACTTCGAGCCGCGCGGCCGTCTCGCGCCGTACGCGGAAGTGGGCGGCGGCGCGCTCTGGACGTCGGCGCCCATTCCCGCGGCCACAACGGGCAGCAATTTCACCGCGCACGCCGGCCTCGGGCTGCGCGTCTTCACGGCGGGCGGCCACGGCCTCGTCGTCGGGTATCGCCTGCACCACATCTCGAACGGCAACCGGTTGCGCCGCAATCCCGGCGTGAACGCGCACATGCTCACCGTGGGCTGGACGCGCATGGGGACGCGCTGATCGTGCAGCTCGGACTCCCGCTCTCGCCTGAGCCGGCGCCGGCCGAGGAGGTGCACTTCGTGCGCCGCCGCGGCGCCCGCCGCTACATCCTGCGCGTGCTCGACGACGGCTCGCTGCGCGTCACCGTGCCGTGGTGGGGCAGCAAACGGGAGGCCCGCGCGTTCGTGGACGCGCAGCAGGCGTGGATCGCCGGCCAGCGCGGCAAGCGCGCGGCGCGCGCGTCCGCACGCTGGGGCGTAGGCGCGGACGTGCTCGTGGACGGCGTGGCGCACCGTCTCGCGACCGACGATCGCGGGTGCGTGACGCTCGACGGCGCCGTCGTGGCGCCGGCCGCCGCCGAGGAGCGCGTGCTGAAGGCCGCCGTGCAGGCCTGGCTGCGGGCGCGGGCCGCGGCGACGCTGCCGGGAGAACTGCTGGCGCTCGCCGCGCGTCACGACATCGCGGTGACACGCGTCTCGATCCGCAATCAGGCGTCGCGCTGGGGCTCGTGCTCGCGCCGCGGCACCATCTCGCTCAACTGGCGCCTCGTGCAGACGCCGCCCTTCGTGCGTGACTACGTGCTGCTGCACGAGCTGATGCATCGCCGCGAGCTCAATCACTCGGCCCGCTTCTGGCGGCACGTGGCCGCGGTGTGTCCGCGCTACGTCGAGGCGCGCCGCTGGCTGCGCGTGGACGGCGCGGCGCTCTTCGACTGATCGGCCGGCGCGGCTAACTCGGACGCGCCGTCGAGACGGGCGGCTTCGTGGCGAAGCCCTTGCGCGTCATCGCGCCCCAATCCGATCGTCCGCGCATGTACTTCCACAGGCCGCGCAGCCGCCAGTAGACCGTCATCTGCCGGTAGCCGAGGTTCTCGGCCACGCTCCACCACACGAGCCACGCGAGGTCGCGCGGCCGCTTGAAGCGCATGAACGCCGCCTGGTCGAGCAGCAGCGTCGCCACGCTCAGGATGAGGCCGATGCCGATCGCCAGCGCGAAGAAGAGCAGCGCGAACGTGCGGTCGATGAGGCCGACGGCAAGCGAGCCGGCGAGCACGACCAGACCGAGGGCTTCGACCACCGGGGCCAGCAGCTCGACGAGCACGAAGTAGGGGAAGACGATGAGGCCCATAGCCCCGTAGCGCGGATTGCCGATGAGGCGCCGGTGTCGCCAGAGCGTGTCGGTCAGGCCGCGGTGCCAGCGGTCGCGCTGCCGGCCGAGCACGCCCCACGACTCGGGCACCTCGGTCCACGCCGTGGGGTCGGGCACGAAGATCACCTTGCTCGGTCCGCCCTGCTCGTAGCCGAGGCGCCGCAGCCGCACCACGAGCTCCATGTCTTCGCCCACGGTGTCGTGCAGCCAGCCGCCGGCCTCGAGCATCGGCTCGCGGCGGAAGAGGCCGAAGGCGCCCGAGATGATGAGGTTGCCGCCGAGGCGGTTGAGGCCGAGCCGTCCGAGCAGGAAGGCGCGCAGGTACTCGACCACCTGCACGCCGGCCAGCATGTTGCGCGGCACGGTGACGTCGAGCACCTGGCCGTTCTTCGTGGGCACGGCGTTGACCGGGCGGATGGTGCCGCCGGTTGCCACGACCTCCGGGTCGATGATCATCGGCCGCGCCAGACGCACGAGCGCGCCGCGTTCGATGAGCGTGTCGGCGTCGATGGCGCAGACCAGTTCGCCGCTCGCGAGATTCAGGCCGACGTTGAGCGCGTCGGCTTTGCCGCCGTTCAGTTTGTCGACGACGACGAGGTTGGCGTGCCTGACGGACCGGTAGAGCGCCACGACACCTTTCGTGTGCACGCGCGGCGCGTAGGCGCGGTGCACCTCGACGAGCGAGAACTCCGCCTTGAGGACGTCGATCGTCTGGTCCTTGCAGCCGTCGGCGATGACGACCACCTCGAGGTTCGGGTAGTCGAGCGTGAGCAGCGACTGCACGCTGGAAGTGATGGTGGCTTCTTCGTTGTAGGCCGGCGCCAGGATGCTGATCGTCGGCGCGAGGCGCGAGCCCACGACGATGTGGTCGTTGATGCCGATGGCTTCGTTGCGCGTGCGCCGCATCTCGAACACCGCCGCCACGAGGAGGCCCGTGTAGCAGACGTTGATGAGCACGAAGTAGGCGAGGACGGCGGCCTCGACCGGCCCCATGAGGGCCTCGATGGCGACCGCGAGCGCGTAGGTCATGCCGTGGCGCCGATCGCCGAGAGGTCGAGCGCATAGCGCGCCACCGACGAGGCCACGGGATCGTCCGAGTTCCGCAGCTGGCGCAGGAAGATCGCGCCCGGCGCCCCGAACGCGCGCAGGCAGAGCGCCGCCTGGCGGCGCACGTCCCACACCGGATCGTGCACGAGCTTCGCCACACGCGAGGCGGCGGGCCAGTGGCCGAGGCCGCCGAGGGCGCGCAGTGCCGATTGCCGCACGACGGCGGCCCCGTCGTCGAGGGCGCGTTCGACGATGGCCACGCCCGCCGCGCTGCCGAGCGCGCCGAGCAGGGCGATGGCGCGGGCGCGCACGGCCGGACTGGCCGCGCCGGCCAGCGCCGTCGCCGGCGCCAGCAGCCGCGCGTCGGCCATCGTGAGGGCCACTTCGAGCGCGCCGAGCGTGCCGTCGTGGTCGGCGGTCGCGAGATAACCGATGAGCGGCGCGACGGCGGCGTGGCCGAGCTTCACGAGCGTGTCCTGCGCGGCGAACCGGCACCGGCCGTCGCGGTCGCCGAGCATGCCGAGCAGCGCCTCGACCACGGCGGGATCCGGCCGGTGGAGCGCCCACTCGATGGCCTGGGCGCGCACCGAGGGATTGCGGTCGGTGAGCAGCGTGAGCACGACGCCCGCCGGATGGCCGACGAGCGTGCAGATCTTCGCGCCGAAGAGCCGCCGCGACCAGAACCAGCTGCGGCACAGCCGCTCGGCCTTGGCGAGCAGGCCGGCACGCTGGGCCAGACGGCGCAGCGACTGGCGTTCGACGCCGGTGAGGTGGGGCGCGAGTTCGCCGAGCAGGTAGATCTGGAGGCGCATCGGCAGCCGCACGAAGTCGCGCGTGAAGCCGGGGTTCCGGTCGCCGCCGGCGAGCGCCTCGCGCAGTGACGCCCGCACGGCATCGACGCGCCCGGCGCTCCAGCGGTCGTACCACCACCACCAGGCGGCGTGCGCGACGAGCAGCAGCACGCCGATGACGAGCATCAGCGACTCGCTGAAGAGCACCATCCGGACGAGCGCATCAGGCGACACCCGGGCCTCCGACGAGGGCCGAGCGCAGGCGCCGCATGAGCACCGGCAGGCTGACCGGCTTGGTGATGTAGTCCACCGCGCCGAGCTCCATGGCTTTGATCATCTCGGCTTCGACCGACCGCGTCGTCACGACGACGGCCTTCGAGGTCTTGAGCACGCCGGCTTCGGCGAGCTGGCCGAGCAGCGTCAGGCCGTCGAGGCCTGGCAGGCCCAGCTCCAGCACGAGCAGCCGCGCCCGCACCGGCGCTTCCGGGTGGGTGAGCAGGTCGAGCGCCTCGCGGCCGTCGCCGATCGTGCGCACGCGATGGCCGCGCGTTTCGAGCGCGTGTTCGACGAGCGCCGCAAACGGCGCGTCGGCGTCGATGACGAGCGCATCGGCGGTCCACTCGATGCGCGACGTCTCGCCGCGGCTCGCCGCCTCGATGCGGTTGCCGCCGTGCTGCTGCGCGGTGGCGAGCGCGCCTTCGGCGGCGCGCAGCAGCGTGGCGCCGTCTGGCCCGTCGAGCCGGATCTGCGCGAGGCCCACACTGAAGGAGGCGCCGACGGGCACGTGGTCTGCACCTTCGACGGCCTGCTCGCGGAAGCTCTCGAGCATCTCCGCCATGCGCTGCACGCCGTCCTCCGACTTCATGCCGAAGGCCGCCACCACGAAGCGTCCGGGGGCGGCATGGGCGACCAGGTCTTCGGCGCGGAACGCGCGGGCGAGCCGCCGGCCGAGGAGCTGCGACAGCCGGTCCACCGTCTCGTCGTCGCGGGCCGCGCGCCGTTCGCGGATGCCGTCCACTTCCACCACGACGAGCGACAACGCGTGGTTGTAGCGGCGCGCAATTGCCACCATGCGCTCGATGACGGGCACGACCGATCGCAGGTGCGGCAGGCGCGTGGCCGGGTCGAGGTCGGCGGCGAGGCGCTGCGTACTGGCGCGGTCGAGGCGGTTGCGCACGGTCGCGGCGAGCAGCGACGGCGCCGCCACCGCGGGCAGCCAGTCGTCCACACCAGCCGCGGCGACGCGGGCCATCGTGGCGTCGTCGCCGGACCGCGTGAGCAGCACCACGCTCGTCGGCGCCACATCCCACTCGCGGCGCATGGCGCGCGGCAGGTCGAGGGCGGCGCCGCCGGCGCTGGCTTCGTCGAGCACGCAGAGTTCTGGCCGCATCTGCGTCACGGCGTTCCAGACCGCTTCGCCGTGGCCGTGCGCCTCGACGATCGTGCCGAGGCCGGCGAGCTGGCGGCGGGCCGCTTCGCGCAGCACCGGATCCGTGATGCCGACGACGATTGTCGGCACCGCGGCCTGGCGGCGGCGCAGCAGATCGATGGCTTCGTCTACGAGCGTGGCCGGCGCGATCGGCCTGGCCAGCGTGCGCGTTGCCGGCAATCCGTGCGCGCCGGTGCGTTCGAGCAGCGACGGCCCGGACGCCAGCGCCGCGAGCACCGCCTCCGGATGCGCGGCGAGCAGGCGTGTGCGCGCCACGGCGTCGGCATCACCGAGCACGTCGGGGCCGAGCACGATGACCGCGGCCTGGTCCTCGATGGGTTCGCCGAGATGACGCACCACCTTGGCGCGCCAGCCGCGCACCGCCGCTTCGATCGGCAGTTCGCGCGCGAGGGCCTCGTCGTCGTCCACGACGAGCAGGTACGGCGCGGTCGGCCGGCCGGCCGGCGAGAGCGCCTCGGGCGGCGGCAGCGTGCGCAGCGACTTGTGCAGCGTCTCGACGATCTGCGAGAGACGCAGCGCGTTCGCGGTCCCGAGGAGGGTGCCGGTGTCGAGCAGCCCGGCCGCCTCCCAGGCCAGGCGGGCGGCCTCACGCGCCTCGACGAGCCACAGCGAGGTGGCGAGTTTGTGGGTTTCGCGCGCGGCGCGGCGCCGGGGCCCGGTGTCGAGGCGGCCCTCGAGCGCGGCCAGAGCGGCGTCCTCGAGCGTGGTGGCGCGGGAGGCGAGCGCCGACGTGTAGGCGAGCCACACCCGGGTGGACGAGGCTTCGTCCACCGCACGTTCGTCTGGAGGCGGCGCGAACTCCGTCGGAGGAGCGACGGCGGCGGGAGCCGCACGCGGGACGTCGGTCGAGGCGGCCACCATCGTGCCGCCCGTCGGGGGCGCAGCGACTCCGTGGGCGGCGTCGGCTACCGGCACGTCCGGACCTGTCGCGACGGCGGCGTCCGCAGGCGGCGGGCTCGCGGGCCGCGGCCTGGCGAAGCCAAGGCGAAACGGCAGGCGAACCTTCACGACGAGTCCCATCCTGTGCTGTTTCGGCTCCAGCCCGGCCGGCGGGTAGGTGCGGCGGGTTGTCGCACCCGCAGATGTTGCACGAAAGTCGTGGCGGGCGCCGCGCAGGCGGGCGCATCATGAACAGACCCATGGAGCGTCCCATGTCGCAGCTGTTGAAGGTGTGTCTGGCCGTCGCGGCCGTGACCTGGTCACTGGCCGGGGCCTCACCCCGCGCGCAGGCGCCCGGCGTGCCGGGGGCCTCGCCCGCGTCACTTCCGCTCATCCAGGGCGGCGGGATGCGGTATCTCGGCGCGTTCACGCTGCCGCCCGACGACGGCGCCGGCGCGACCATCCGCTACGGCGGCAACGCGCTCGGCCTCGGGCCCGATGGCACGACGCTGTATTACTCGTGCCTCTACAACGTGCACCTGGCCGTCGTCTCGATCGCGGAACCGGGGCAGCGCGGCCGCATCCTCGAGCCGTGCATCGAGGTGCCGAATCTGGCCGCCCTCGACCCGAGCGATCCCAATGCCAAGATGCTCGGCGGCGCGTTGTGGTGGAACAACCGCCTCATCACCAGTGCCTACGCCACCTACGATGCCGGGCACAACGTGTCGAAGAGCCATTTCGTCGGCACCACGGTGGCCGGCATCAAGGGGCCCTTCCAGGTCGGCAACGACCGGCCCGGCATGGTGGCCGGCTACATGGGCGTCATCCCCGAAGAATGGCGCGCGCTGCTCGGCGGTCCGGCGCTCACCGGCCAGTGCTGCATCTCGATCATCTCGCGCTCGAGCTACGGGCCGTCGGTGAGCGTGTTCGATCCGGACGAGGTGGGCACGAAGAAGAAGGCGGCCTCGAAGATGCTCGTGGGGTATCCCGACGAACATCAGACGCTCGGCCCCTACGACTTCGGCAACGATCTCTTCAGCAGCGTGACGATGGTGGGCGGCGTGGCGTTTCCGCAGGGCACGCGCTCGGTGCTCTTCATCGGCCGCCACGGCACGGGCTACTGCTACGGCGAGGGCACGACCGACCCGAAGAAACACCTGACGCCGCATCCGCTCGGCACCGACTGGTGTTACGACCCGACCGTCGAAGACAAGGGCCCGCACGGCTTCCCGTATCGCCACATGGTGTGGGCCTACGACGCCAACGATCTCGTGGCCGTGAAGAACGGCCGCAAGGCGCCGTGGAGCGTGAAGCCCTACGCCACGTGGACGCTCACCGAGATGAGCGGCGGCACGGGCGACGCCCAGATGCGCGGCGCGGTCTACGACCCGGCGAAGCGGCGCGTCTACGTGACCGCGAGCCGCGAGCCCGTCGTGCACGTCTACGAGATCGGACCGGGCGAGCCGTCGCCGGCGGCGCGATAGACGGGAAAGTGGTGCCGGCGGAGGGAATCGAACCCACACGCCCCGTTAGGAGCACAGGATTTTGAGTCCCGCGCGTCTGCCAGTTCCGCCACGCCGGCACGTGGAGCCTTCAGCTTACTACGAGCGCCGCGCGGTTATTCGGGCCGCCAGACGAGCGCCACGAGCTGCACCTGCACGCCGCCGCGCTTCGGCTTGACCACCACGCGGTCGAGCACCTCGGCCTCGGCACTCCAGGCGGTCTGCAGCGCCTGCAGCTCCTGCTCGAGTGTGTCGGCCAGCACCTGCCGCTGCTCCACGAGGGCTGTTTCGTTGGCCTTCGCCCGTTCGACGTCCTGCGACTCGCGGCCGATGCGGCTCACGCCGCGCGCCGCCGTGGCCACGCGGCCGGCGTTGGTGGCGCTCACGACCTTGCGGCCGAAGAGCGCGCCGAGCACCGAGGCGCCCACCGAAACGGCGGTCGTGAACTTCGACTCCGTGGCCTGCTGTTCTTCCTTCTGGATGGCGGCGGCGGCCTTGCGGATGCGTTCGTCCATCGCCGCGAGCTTCGGCGCGTGTTTCGCGCGCAGCTTCGCGATGGCCTCGTCGCGGGCCTCGCGGGCCGCGTGGTTGACGCGTACGCGGAAGGCGGCCTCGCTTTCACCCGGATGTGAGATGACGCCGGTCGTGCCCGATCGCAGCAGCTCCACACTCTGCGAGCGCGACGCCCACGACGAGAACTCCTTCGTCCAGGTGGCGTAACTTTTCGGCTTCGCGGCCACTTGCGGCAGCGAGGCGAAGCGGCCGCCGGCGCGCGGTTCGGTCGTGAGCGCATCCACGGCGAAGTCGGCCGGCTCGGCGTGTTCCCAGTCCACGACGACCGGGCCGTCGGTGAGCGGCGTCCACATGACGATGTCGCTCGTCTCGTCGAGGCCGAGCTTGGCATCGGCGTAGGTGAGGCGGGCGGCGCCGACGAGCATCGGCACCCAGGCGTCGCCGCTGCCCGGCGCGAAGAACTGCGGGACGTCGGGCGGCACGATCGGCCGCGCGGCCAGCGGCGGGAGCGCCGGAGCCGGCGCGGCAGCGGCTGGTGCGGCCGCGGACGTGACGGCCGGGGCCGCCGCCGCAGGGCTCGCGGCCGCGGCCGGTGGCGGCGCGGCCGCCAGGGCGGCGCGCTGCGGATCCATCAGCGCGCGGATCTCGTCGCGCCCCATCGGCCCGCGCAGGTACGAAAGCGCCCAGCGCGACTGCAGCAGCAGCGGCTGCGCGTCGTGCACGTTGTGCAGCAGGAACACGCGCTTCTCGAGACTCGAGAGCAGGTCGTCCATCTGCGCGCGGTCGAAGCCCTGGCCCGAGCCCGCGGCCACACCTTCGAGACCGTCGAGCACGCGCGCTTTGTCGCGTTCGGTCTGCAGCCGGCCGAGGAACCAGGTGCCGGCATTGGCCAGCGCCTTGTAGTCGAGGTCCACCGGATTCTGCGTGGAGAGCACGCAGCCGAGGCCGAAGGCGCGCGCCTGTTTCAGCAGCGTGAGCAGCGGCACCTTGCTCGGCGGGTTGGCCGTGGGCGGCAGGAAGCCGAAGAGTTCGTCCATGTAGAGCACGGCGCGCAGCGACGTCGTGCCGCGCTGCCCGCGCATCCATGCCAGCACCTGCTCGAGCAGCAGCGCCACGAAGAACATCCGCTCGGTGTCGCCGAGGTGCGCGATCGAGACCACGGCGATACGCGGCTTGCCGGCCGGCGTGTAGAGCAGCTTCGCCACATCGAGCGGCTCGCCTTCGAGCCAGGTCGCGAACCCCGGCGCGGCGAGTACGTTGTTCAGCTTCATCGCCAGCGCGAAGCGCTCGGAGGCGGGGTAGAAGGCTTCGAGTTCGAGCACGCCGATCGTGGTCATCGGCGGCGTCTGCACCTGGCCGATGAGCGACGCGAGGTCGAGATTGCGCCCGGTGCGCCATGCCTCCTGCAGCAGCGTCGAGACGAGCACGTGTTCGCGGCTCGTCTGCGCGTCGCCGGTCACGCCGGCGAGCGCGAGGATGCCGGTGGCCACCGCCTGGACGCGCGCGGCGAGCAGTTCGGGCTCGTCGAGCACCGTCTTCGGCGGCACGTTGAAGGTCTCGAGGATCGAGAGCGGCAGGCCGGCGCGGCTGCCCGGGGTGTAGACGGCCACCTCGGCGGCGGCCTTCAGGCGGCTGATACGCGCGCCGTCTTCGTCCCACTCGGCCAGGCCCGCCTTCCACCGCTCGGCTTCCTGCGCCGCGAACGCCTCCGGCGTGAGCTGCCGGGCGCGGGCTTCGTCGGTGTTCACCCAGGGCTGGAACTCCTGCGGCGAAAGACCCGGGAAGGTGAGCATCAGGTTGGCGAGATCGCCCTTGGGGTCGATGGCGAGCACCGGCAGGCCGTCGATCGCCGCTTCCTCGATGAGAGCGATGCCGAGGCCCGTCTTGCCGCTGCCGGTCATGCCGATGCAGACCGCGTGGGTCAGCAGGTCCGACGAGTCGTAGAGCACCGGCTCGGTCGTGCGCTGCCGCGTGGCGGCGTCGTAGCGGCGTCCCAGGTAGAAGAGGCCCAGCTGCTCGTAGTTCATGACGCTGGCCATTGTAGCCGCGCCGTCAGACGTCGAGCCCCACCGATCGCATGAGGGCGAGCGCGTTGCTGGTGCTGACGACGCCGTCGCGCAACGTGTAGTCGAAGCGCAGCACGCCGTCCTCGAAGTGATCGACGAAGTGCATGTTGCGGGCCCGCCCGCCGAGGCTGCCGGCCAGCGCCGTGAGCGCGAGGTCGTGCGTGGTGGCGAAGCCGATGGCACCGAGCTCCACGAGCCCGCGCAGCACGCCCGCCGCGCCCTCCTGGCGGTCGTGTGAATTGGTGCCCGAAAGGATTTCGTCGATGAGGAAGAGGGTGCCGGTGCCGGCCGTCTCGCGCGCCAGATCGACGATCTGCCGGAGCTTCGTGATCTCGGCGAAGAACCGCGACTGGCCGGATTGCAGCGAGTCCTGCACGCGCAGCGTGCCGGCCGGCATGAGCGGCGTGAGGCGCAGCGCGGCCGCGCACACCGGAGCTCCGGCCTGCGCAAGCACCACGTTCACGCCGAGGGCCCGCATGTAGGTGCTCTTGCCCGACATGTTCGAGCCGCTGATGATGACAAGGTGCGGGGCAAGGCCGCCGAGGGCCACGTCGTTGCCCACGGCGGTGGCCGGCGGCAGCAGCGGATGCGCTACCGCGGTGCCGTACAGCGTCGGGGCGCCGGCCGTGAGCGACGGATACACCGCGTCTGGACGTTCCGCGGCGAACGTCGCCAGTGCCGCCAGCGCCTCGACCTCGCCGAGCGCGTCGAACCAGTCGCCCACGTGGCGTCCCGCCCGGGCGCGCCAGCGGTCGATCGCCCACGCCAGGTGCGTGGCCCAGAAGAGCAGCACCGAGAGCGGCCCGAAGATCTGGTTCTGGCGCGACGTCAGCAGGTCGACGAGGCGCGACAGCCGCGCGATTTCGACCGACGCCGGGGCGCCGCTCGCATGGAGCCGCGCCTGTAACTCGCGCAGGCGCGGGCTCGTGCACGGCTCGGCCTCGACGCGGGCGATGAGGGCGGCGGCCACGCGGAGGTCCGAGGCCCGCGACTCCACTGCGCGGATCGCGCGCAGCACGCGAGGGCGCAACCAGAGGCCGACGACGCCCTGCGCCGCAAGGGCGCCGCCCAGCCAGTCGGGTGGCGTGCCGCTGCGGGCCCAGAGCACGAGGGCCGCGAGGGTCACGGCCGAGAGCGCCACGAGCACTACGGGGGCCCACGCGGGCGGCGCGTGGCCGGCCGCCTCCGCCCAGGCCGTCACGGCCGTGGTCGTGGCGGCGCCGGGCACCTCGGGGCCGAGCACGGCGAGGTCTTCGCGGAGGCCGTCGCGCCCGGCGAGGTCGCGCACGGCGTCCTGCCGCGCCTGCACCTCGGGTGGCGGCGCCGGCGCGAGCAGCCAGGCGGCCAGGCGGCGCTCCCCGGCGTCGGTGCGGGCCGTCGAGAGGAGATCGAAGAGGCTGCCGGCGCCGAAGAGGTCGAGATCCTCGGCGTAGGGATGTCCGGCGGGAAGATGCGCGGTGCTCGTGACGCCCTGGCCCTGCCAGCGGTCTTCGAGGCGGGCGAGGGCACGGTCCACGTGTGCGAGGCGGCGCCGCGCGTGGGTCTGCCGTTCGAGCAGCCGGGCGTGGGCCACGGCAATGGCGGCAAACGCCACGGCCGGGAGGAGCAGCCACCAGCCGCTCCAGCGCTGCCAGCCGAAGGCGCCGATCCCGAGGCCGAGCGCCAGGGCGCCAACGGCGAGTCGCGCCGCCGCGAACCGGGCGTCGCCACGATCGTGCGCGGCCAGGTCGGCGAGCAGGCGGGCCCGCCGGTCGCGGCAGGCGGCGGCTACGGCCGCACGATCCCGTCGGCCGTCCACAGATACAACGTGCGGCGATGGTTGCCGCTGTCGGTGAAGGTATCGACCTTCTCGGGCGTCCAGTCGCCGAACCCGAAGTTGTGGGCGACGATCCGGGTGCCGGGCTTGAGGGCGCGCGTCAGCACCGGGCGGAGCTTCAGGTTGGAGGCGGTGAGCAGGTAGGTCGTGACGACCGTGGCGCTCGAGACATCGGTCGTGAGCGCGTTCTCGAGTTTGAAGGTGACGAGCGCCGACACGCCTTCCTTGCGGGCGTTGGCGTTGGCTTCGGCGATCCGCTGCGGGTCGATGTCCACGCCGATGCCGCGGGCGCCGTACTTCTTCGCCGCGGTGATCGGGATGCGGCCGTCGCCGCACCCGAGGTCGATGACCACGTCGGACTTCGTCACCCGGGCCAGGGCCAGCATGCGGTCCACGACGTCCTGCGGCGTGGGCACGTAGGGGGCCAGGTTCGGGGCATCCAGCCGCTTTGGAGCCGGCTGGGGCGGGGCGGCGGCCAGCCCGACCGTCACGACGCCGAGAAGGGAGGCGAGGAGGAGCCGGCGCATGGCCTCAAGGATACAGACAAACCCTCCCGGCGGCATCGTACGGGGGGGGGCGGGGCCGGTAACTCCCGCCCGGCGCACGGTTTAGGGGGGCGGCCGGGTGCAACGGCGGGCAAGCGAAATCCTCGGGATTTTTGGCCATTTTCCGTGATCTTCGGGCCTCGGGTGGGCTATAATGAACAGGTCTTCGAGGGCAAGTTCCCGCCCTTAACAGACCTACCCAAAACCTGGAACGGGGGCCACGTGTCATTCTCGGTCGGCGACAAGGTCATCTACCCCAATCACGGGCTCGGCGTCGTGGAAAAGGTCGAAGAAAAGACCATCCTCGGCACCACCTGCGGCTTCTTTCACCTTCGCATTCTCTCGAACGACACGACCGTGCTCGTGCCGGTGGCGAACGTCGATAACGTCGGCCTGCGGCGGGCCATCGACGACGACGAGGTCGAACGCCTGTTCGGCAAGCTCGGCGACGGCAAGATCGACAATCACGCGAACTGGAAGGGCCGGTTCAAGGACAACTCCGACAAGATGCGGAGCGGCTCGATCGCCGACATGGCCGACGTGCTGAAGAGCCTCACGTTCCTCGCCAAGTCGAAGAGCCTCTCGTTCCGCGAGAAGCGTATGCTCGATCGCGCCAAGTCGCTCATCGTCTCGGAAGTCTCCGAGGTGATGCGGGTGACGCCGCTCGAAATCGAAACCCGGGTCGAGAAGGCGCTGGAGCAGTGCTTCAGCACCAAGGCCCGCAACACCCAGCGCGCGGAAGCGCGTGCCAAGGCCGCCCCGCCCGTGAAGACGGCGCCGGTCAAGGCCGCGGTCGCCGCGGCCGCGGCGCCGGCGGCGAAGGCCCGCCAGGCCCGCGCTTCGTAGGCGCTCCGCGATCTCAGGCTAGAATGCCCGGCCGGACCTGTGGTCCGGGCCGGGCATTTGTGTTTCTGCCGTCCGTGACCATTTCACTCCACGCGGGTTCCCTCTGATGTCAACGGCCATCGCGGCCGTGCGGTCCGTGACGGCGTATATCGCCACGGCCCTGTACGTCCTCATCGCGGGCCCGCCCGGGCTCCTCCTCGCCATTCCGTTCAAGTGGAAGGGCCTGCTCTACGTGCTGGGGCACGGCGGCGCCGCGCTGGCGCTCGGCCTGGCCGGCATCCGGTACCGGCTGAGCGGACGCGCCCACATCCCGAAGGGCCGCGCCGTGGTCTTCTGCGCCAACCATCAGAGCAACGTCGATCCGCCGCTGCTCTATCGCGCGCTCCATCCGCGGCTGCACATCCTCTTCAAGGCGGAACTGCGCAAGCTGCCAATCCTCGGCCTGGTGATGGAGACCGGCGGCTTCGTGCCGGTCGATCGCGGCAGCCGCGAGGCGGCCCTCGGTTCGATCGACGTCGCGGCGGCGTCGCTGCGCGAGGGGAACTCGTTCCTCATCTTCCCCGAGGGCACCCGCAGCAAGACCGATCAGCTCTTGCCCTTCAAGAAGGGCGGCTTCATCATGGCCATCAAGGCGCAGGCCCCGATCGTGCCGGTCGCGATCACGGGCGGGCGCGCGGCGATGCGAAAGGGCAGCGCGATCGTGCATCCGGTGATGGTGTCGGTGCGGGTGGGGCTGCCGATCGAGACGGCCGGCCGCACGCTGGCCGACCGTGACGCGGTCATCGACGAGGTGCGCGCGGCCATCGAAGCCTTGATGGCGCAGGGGCCGGTGACGGCCGCCGAGCGCTAGCGGGAGGAGGGGTCGTGGACCTGCTCATCACAGCCGGGCGCACGCTGGGCTTCTCGCTGGCCGCGGGCGTCAATCTCTACGCCACGGTGGCGATGCTCGGCCTGGCCACCCGTTTCGGCCTCGTGCAGTTGCCGCCGCAATTCGCGATCTTCGACAACCCCTGGGTCATCGGCATCGCGCTGGCGCTCTACGTCATCGAGTTCGTGGCCGACAAGGTGCCGTGGGTCGACACGCTGTGGGACACCGCACACACCCTGGTCCGCCCGCTCGGCGGCGCGCTCATCGCGGTGTCGACACTCGGCGAGGCGGCGCCGTGGGTGCAGGGGCTCGTGGCCGTGGTCGGCGGCACGATCGCCGCCGGCGGCCACCTGACCAAGGCGGGCACGCGCGCCGCGGTCAACGTCAGTCCGGAGCCCTTCACGAACTGGGCGCTCAGCCTGGCCGGTGATGTCTTCGTGCTCGGCCTCGGCAGCCTGGCGCTGGCGTATCCGGTGGCCGCGCTCGTCGTCACGCTGGTCTGCGTGGCGTGTATCGTGCTGCTGCTGCGCTGGCTGATTGGCTGGGTACGGCGCGCCGCGGCGCCGCCCGCTCCGGACGTCGTGCGCGGCTCCGGGGCGTAACGGGCGGACCGACTAGCGGGGCAGGAAGCGGTTGTAGACCGCGGCGATCGTGCGGCCGGCGCCGTACCCGATCACGAAGGCGTAGACGAAGCCGATGAACGCGCCGGCCCAGCTCACGCTGTAGCCGGGCAGGTAGACGCCGAGCAGGTTCAGGTGCTCGCCGACGTTGATGCCACCGCGCAGCACGAGCCAGATGGTGGCGACGAACAGCCCGAGCGCCGACACCGAGCCGAACGCGAGGCCCCATCCCTGCTCGCTGAAACGCACGAGCGACTTCTTGATCTGCTGGATCTCGTCCTGTTGCAGGTTCTCTTGCATGATCGGTCCGGCTAGATGTGATCGAGGAAGTTGCGGGAGAACTGGGCCCGCGTGCGCACGAAGAAGAGCCACACGGCGGTGACGAAGTTGCGGACGAAGCCCACGAACCAGCCGCCGACGAAGCCCACCGCGAAGGCCCACAGGAAGCCCACCGCGGCGCCGCCGACGCTGACCGTGTAGCCGTAGAAATAGTTGGCGAGCAGGTCGAGGCGCGGTTCCGGCTGCGGACGCAGCACCACGATGAAGAGTGTGGCGGCGACGACGATCAGGCCGGCGACGAGCCCCGTGGCCACGCCGAGCGCGGCCTTGTGCACGGGCGCAATCGCCATGTGCATGGTCTCGACGAGCTCGGTTTCGACTCCCGGCCGCGGCGTGGAAGGCACACGAATCTCCTTGGCGTCCATCATAAGCTCTCCGCTCGCGTGGAGCTACTGCTCTTCGGCGCCGTCCACCATTGGCGCACCGCGCGCGCGGCGCGGCGCATCGCGATTCTGCGCAGAAACGCCGGCCGGCCCCAGTCGGCGAGAGCCGCAGCGGCCTGGAAGTAGAACATGTCGAGGCGCGGCAGCTGGTGCACGGAATCGCTGACGGCGACCTGCCGGTACTCGGTCGTGCACGCCCGCGCGAAGACACCCGCCGTGTCGCGCACGACCGCCGCGTCGCAGTCGCCGTAGGGATACGCGAACGACTGCGGCACCACGCCGAGCCGCGCCGCGATGGTGTCGCGGCAGCCGGCGAGTTCCTCGTGCCGCGCCGCCGCCGCGGTGCGCGACAGATGCGGGTGCGTGCGCGAGTGGGCGCCGATCTCGGCGCCGGCCGCCGCGCACGCGCCGAGCGCGTCCCAGGTGAGCAGCGGCAACTCCGGAATGCCCGGCACCGCCGCGCCGCCCCAGCGATTCGTGCCGCCCACGTGCCCGCTCACGACGAACACGGTCGCGGGCAGCCCCGCCGCGCGCAGCTGCGGCCAGGCCACCGTGCCGAAGTTCTCGAACGCGTCGTCGAAGGTCAGGGCCACGCGGTCGCGGCCGTCTGCCGCGCAGTCGCCGCCCTGGGTGATCGCGGCGAGGCTTTCGACCGACACGTGGCCGCCGCCGAGCCACGCGACATGGCGCGCGAAGGCGTCGGGCGCCACCGAGATCGGCGAACCGGAGGCATCGATCGAGTGATAGGTGAGGATGGCGCGCATCAACTCACCCTGGCCGCGTCATGTTTCCGCGCGCGCTCACGTTCCATGATGGCGACAAACTGCGCCGTGACCGTGTCGGGATTGAAGCGCGCCCGCGCGGCGATGCGGCCGCGCGCGCCTTGCGCCCGCGCCGCCTCCGGATCGGCCGCGCAGGCGTCGATGTGCGCGCGCAGCTCGTCGAGCGTGTCGAAGGTGCGGCCGCCGCCGGTGGCCTCGATGATCTCGGGCAGCGGACCGAGCCGCCGCGCGATGACCGGCGTGCCCTGCGCCAGCGCTTCGATGACGACCATGCCGAATGTCTCGAACCCCTTCGACGGCACGAGCGACGCGAGCGCGTGACGGTAGTAGGGGGCGAGCCGCTCGAAGGGCAGGCGGCCCACGAAGTGCACGCGGGGATGACCGGCCGCGCGCGCCCGCAGGGCCTCGCTGAGCGTGCCCTCGCCGGCGACGACGAGATCCGGGCCGGTGTCGCCGGTGAAGACGTCGATGAGGTCCTCGACGCCCTTGATGGGTTCGAGACGCCCGGCGAAGAAGCAGTACGGGCGCGGATGCGGCGACGGACCGTCGTAGGGCGCCTCGGGCATCGGCACGCCGTAGGGCACGACGTCCATCGCGCGCGGGAAGCCGAAGCGGGCGTGCTGCGCGCGGCTGAATTCGCTGCGGGCGACGAACGCGTCCACGTGGCCGAGGGCGCGGTCGAGGGCGCCGGTGTAGCGCCAGAGCTGCGGCGGCCGCTTGTGGTTCATGACGCAGCGCAGGCACTCGCGGCCGAGGCACGCCTCACGGTTGTGCCGCCACAGCACGTGCGACTCGCAGACCAGCCAGTGCTCGTGCGCCACGTAGATCCGCGCCGCGTCGCCGCCGAAGTGCAGCAGCCCTGGTCCGCCCACGAGCGACATGTTGTTGAAGAGCACGACGTCGAACTGCCGCGTGCGGTCGAGTTCGGCGAGCGCGCCGCGCTGCAGCACCGGCCGGCCGAGCTGATGGGTGAGCAGCGTCGAGAGCCGCGGCGACTCGCTGCGCAGCGCGATCACCTCGACGAGCGGGTCGGGGGCGACCGCCGGCGGATCGCCGCCGGTGAGGCTGCGGTAGGCGTCGGTGTCGTGGATCACCGTGACCTGGTGGCCCAGCCCGGCCAGCACCCGCGCCGTGCGCTGCACGTCGATGCCGTCGCCGCCGAAGTTGTAGGGCGGGTAGAACGTCGTGAGCGAGGCAATGCGCAGGCTCATCGCGCCGCTTCCTCGAGCGCGGCCATCGTGGCCCTGGCGCAGGCCCGCCACGACAACTGCGATGCGCGGGCCAGCGCCGTGGCGCCCATGGCGGCGCGGGCGGGCTCGTCGGTCGTGAGCGTCAGGAGCGCCGCGCTCAGGCCGTCGATATCGCCGGGCGCCACAAAACACCCGCCGCCGGCGAGCAGCCCCGGCAGGGGGCTGGCGGTCGTCGCGACGACCGGGCAGCCGCAGGCCGCGGCTTCCACGGCCGGCAGCCCGAAGCCTTCATTCATCGAGGGTAGCGCCAGGGCAACGGCCCCCGTGTGCAGGTGCCGCAGGTCCTCATCCGAGACGAAACCCGGCCATAGCACCCGCGGCGCGCTGCCGGACTTCGCGATGGCCTCGCGAATCTGCCCCTGCGCGCCGTGGAAGGGATCGCCCGACAGCTTGCCGACCAGCACGAGCCACGGCGTGGCGTCGCCGAGGCGCGCGAAGAGCCGCCCGTGCGCTTCGGCCAGCAGATGCACGTTCTTGTGCGGGCTGAAGCCGCCCACGTACGTGATCCAGCGGGCGTCGGGCGGCAGGCCCAGCCGCGCTGCCGCGGCCGCCGTGTCGGCCGCGGTCGCACTGGGCCGGTAGTGCGGCGACGGCGCCTCGACGGCCACGCGGAGACGCCGCCGCGGCACGCCGATCACTTCCTCGATCTCGTTGGCCGAGAACTCCGACACGGTGAGCACGAGCGTGGCCTGCCACACGGCGAGCGAGACTTTCGCCTTCCAGAAGAGGCGCGCCCGCGGGCTCGGCAGGGTCAGGTGCGGGAACCGTTCCGCGATGGCGTCGTGGATCGTGATGACCGAGCGGATGCCCGGAGGCAGCGGGAAGTAGGTGTAGACCGACGGCGAGAAGAACACGTCGGCCGGGTGCGCGGCGACGGCGCGGGTCAGCCGCAGCATGTCGAAGGGCGAGCGGTTGCCGTCGGCGGCAGCGGCGGCGGTGGGGGAGACCGACTGCGCGACCTCCACCACCTCGACGTTCGGCGCCGCGAGATCGAAGGTGGCGCGGGCCGCCGCATCGACGAAACAGCGGAAGCGCCACGACGGCGCCTCGGCCACCATCACCGGCAGCAGTTCACGCGTGAAGCGTCCGTACCCCCGCCCGTTGGCCCAGCAGGTGGCGTCGACGCCGACCACCATGTCTCAGCTCCCCGCGACGACCGGGGCGGGTTTCGGATCCTCGAGCTTCTGCTCTTCGTGGTACTCGAAGTCCGTGTTCACTTCCCAGATGTCGAACGCGGCGCCCTGCATGTTCTGCACGGCGAACATCGCCGTGAGCATCGAGTGGTCCTGGTTGTTGTACTTGTGCATGCCGTTGCGGCCGACGGTATGCAGGTTCATCAGCGGGTCGATGTAGGCACGCACGCCGTCGAGATGGCCGCGATACTTCGAGTCGTAGATGGGGTAGGCCTTGGGCATGCGGATGACGGCGCCGTCCTTGACGTCGGCCGCCTTCGCCAGCCCGAGTTCCTCGAGCTCACGCGCCGCCTGCTTCACGAGGTCGGCGTCGCTGCTTTCCCACAGGCCGTCGCCCTTGAAGCAGAAGTACTCCATGCCGAGGCAGGTGGTGCCCGGTTCGGGCACCATCGCCTTGCTCCAGTTGTTGAAGTTCTGGATGCGGCCCACCTTCACGCCCGGTGTGTGGATGTAGATCCAGTTGTCGGGGAAGAGGTCTTCCTTCTGCAGCATGAGCGCCACGACGAGGAAGTCGCGGTACTTCAGGCCCTCGGCATCGTCCACCACTGCCTGCGGCGGCGGCGGGTCGAGGGCGCGTACGAGCGACCGCACCGGCATGGTGGAGAAGAAATGCGCGGCTTCGAAGCGCTTCTCACCGTCGGGCGTCTCGGCCCGCACCGCCACGATCCTGCCGTCCTTGTGCTCGATGGCCTTGACGTAGTGCTTCATCAGCACCTGGCCGCCCATCTGCTCGATTTTTTTCGCGCAGGTCTCCCACATCTGGCCGGGGCCGAGGCGCGGGTACTGGAATTCGTTGATGAGCGACTTGATGTCCTTCGAGCGCTTGTTGAGCGCCGTGGCGTTCAGAATCGCCTTGGCGAGGGACAGGCCCTGGATGCGCTGCGCCGCCCATTCCGCGCGGATCTCGGTGCACGGGATGCCCCACACCTTCTCGGTGTAGGTCTTGAAGAAGATCTCGAA